>CAMHMK010000007.1 GCA_946186225.1 uncultured Clostridia bacterium | reverse complement strand
ACGCAAAGGGGGCTGGCGCTTGGCGCCAGCCCCCTTTGCGTTGGGTCGGGATGAAATTACATATGGCCGATTTCGACGGACCAGCCGTACGGATCCTTGACGCGGCCCCACTGGATATCGGTGAGGGTCTTGTAGGCGTAGGCGGAGATCGGGCCGATCTCGCCGTTGTTGATCTTCATGACCTTGTCGCCCCACTTCAGCTCGCCGACCGGGCTGATGACAGCGGCGGTACCGGTGCCGAAGACTTCGTTCAGCTTGCCGGCGTCATAGGCGTCGGCGATCTCCTGGATGGTGATCTGGCGCTCGGTGACCTTGTAGCCCTTGTCGCGCAGGACCTGGATCATGGACTTGCGGGTGATGCCGGAGAGGATGGAGCCGTCCAGCTCGGGGGTCAGGACCTCGCCGTCCACGACGAAGAAGATGTTCATCGCGCCGACCTCGCCGATGTACTTGCGCTCGACGCCATCGAGCCACAGAACCTGGGAATAACCCTTGGAGTGGGCAACCTCCTGGGCGCGCATGGAGGAGGCGTAGTTGCCGCCGGTCTTGGCAAAGCCGGTGCCGCCGCGGACCGCGCGGACGTACTCTTCCTCGACGTAGATGGGAACGGGCTTCAGGCCGCTCTCATAGTAGGCGCCGGAGGGGCTGAGCAGAACGGCGTAGATATAGGAGCTGGCTTCCTTGACGCCCAGCTTCGGCTCGTTGCCGATGACCATCGGGCGGATGTAGAGGGAAGCGGCGGGATCCTCGGGGATCCACTCCTTATCGAGGTTGACAAGCTCCTTCAGGCTCTCGACGCAGAAGTCCACGTCCAGCTGGGGGATGCAGAGGCGCTCGTTGGAGATGTTCAGACGCTTGAAGTTCTCCTCGGGCCGGAACAGCAGGACGCGGCCGTCCTCGGCACGGTAGGCCTTCATACCCTCAAAGGTCTCCTGCGCATAGTGCAGGACGGTGGAGGCCGGGCTCAGCGTAATGGGGCCGAAGGGGACGATGCGGGCGTCATGCCAGCCCTTGCCCTCGTCGTATTCCATGAGCATCATGTGGTCGGTGAAGACCGAGCCGAAGCCGAGCTTCGCGCCCTTGGCGGGCTTTTCCTTGGGGTGTTCGGTTTTGATAATGGTGAGACCTTTCACGATAGTAACCTCTTTTCGTATTTTTTCCGTTGATTTTCGAACAGATTTGGGATAAAATGCAGGTATTGGGAGGTGGGACATATGGCCTATGCGGGCAACGCCCTTTCCGTCCGCGCAGCGGACCGGATCATGGAGATGATCACCCACGGGAGATTCCGTCCCGGCGACAAGCTGCCAAACGAGATGGAACTGGCCGGGGAGCTGGAGATCAGCCGCACGACCCTGCGCGAGGCGCTGCGGATCCTGGCCACCAGAGGACTGGTGGAGGTGCGGCGCGGCGTGGGGACCTTCGTGACGCGCAGCCAGAGCATTCACGCCGACTACGACGTTTTAAGGATCCAGAACACCAACGTCAACACCAAGGACCTCTATGAGATGCGCCTGATGTTTGAGCCCCAGGCCGCGCGGTACGCCTGTCTGCGGGCCACCGACGAAGAGATCGAAACGATCCTCCGCTTCGGCCAGCTGGACGAGCAGATGATCCGGCGGCGCGACCCCCAGTGGGACGAGAGCGAGCAGCAGTTTCACAACGCGATCGCCTCGGCCACGCACAATCCGTTCATCACGTCGCTGCTGCCGATCTTCAATCGCGCGATCCACCGCGGCATCATCCTGGCCAATGAGTCCCCGCAGGTGTCAGAGATGACGATCTACGATCATCGGCTGATCATGCAGTATCTGCGCGAGCGAAACGCCGAAGGCGCAAAGGCCGCGATGTATCTGCACATCATCAATACCATGCGGGAGTTCTCCATCGAGCTGGATTAGAACTCCTTCAGATCCTCGGCCACTTCCACGGTAAACGGGAGCAGGTCGAGGATTTGTTTCTGGACGTCCACGCCCTTGGCAACCTCGGTGAGGACCAGGCCGTTCTGACCCAGACGGAAGACGCAGCGCTCGGTCACGTAGACGACCTCCTGGCCGTTGGCGTGGGCGTTCTCGGCGGAGAAGCTGAGCGCGGTGACGTGCTTGGTGAACTTCGGGAAACGGCCCTCGCTGAGGATCTTCAGGCCAGTCTCGTCGGAGTGCTCGATCTCCAGGCCGCCCGCGGAGAAGGTGGTGCAGAAGACGACCTTATGGGTGAACTGGGTGATGTTGATGAAGCCGCCGATGCCGGAGAGCTTCTTCGGGTTGTAGTGGCCGTTGACGTTGCCCTCGGCGTCCACCTCGAGGGCGCCGATGAAGCAGATGGACAGGCCGCCGCCGTCATAGAGGTCGAACTGCTCGGCGGTGGTGCAGATGCTCTGCGCGCCCATGGCAGCGCCGAAGGCCAGACCGCCGGCGGGCAGGCCCTTCATGGAGCCGGCCTCCACGGTCAGGGCAACCTTGGAGAGCATGCCCGTGCGGGCCGCTTCCACAGCTACGAACTCGGGCGCGCCGACGCCGATGTTGACCACGTCGCCCTCGCGGAGCTCGCGGGCTGCGCGGCGGGCAATCAGGCGCTTGGCCAGGTCTTTCGGCTTGTTGGAGGCGTGATCCTTGGCGTAGGCTTCCAGCTCCTCGTCGGTCATGGGGATCTCGCCGGTGTAGTGGACGTCGGTGCCGGGGATGCCCTGGATCTGGGTCTGCTCCGGGGTCACGCAGATGTAGTCCACGAGGACGGAGGGGACAATGACCTCCAGGGGACGGCGCGGCTGTTCCAGCTTGCGCTCGACCTGGACGATGACGATGCCGCCGCGGCGCTTTGTGGCCTGGGCGATGGAGAGCGGGTCACCGAGGACGGGCTCGTTTTCAAAAGAGATGTTGCCGTACTCGTCGCAGCTGCTGGCCTTGAGCAGAGCCACCTCGGGCTTGGGGGTCTTGTACTTCAGGCGGCGCTTGCCGTCGATGACGATCTCCTGGACCAGCTCCTGCTTCGACCGCTCGTTGAGCTGATAGCCGTTGTGCTTCGGGTCCACGAAGAGGTTCAGGCCCACGTCGGAGATGATGTAGTCCTGACCGCTGGCCGCAGCGCGGACGCAGTGCGACATCGCGCCGAAGGGCAGGTTATAGGCCTCGATCTTGTTGTCGAGGATCATCTGCGCGGTCTCGGGCATGGAGGCGTAGTGCGACATGATAAGGGTCTTGGCCGCACCGTGGACGATGAACTGCTCGCAGGGGGAGCCGATCGTCCAGCCGCCCAGACCGGCGGTGCAGTAGACGGTGAGGTCCTTCGGATGACCGGTTTCCACGAAGCGCTTATCCAGGGCGATCAGAAGCTGCTCGGCATTGTACATGCCGAGGAAGTTGTTGAAAATGATCTCCTGTCCATCGCGAATCAGGTCCACTGCCTGCGCGGGGGAGATGAATTGAGGCATAGAAGTATTCCTCCGTGTTTGATGAATCATATCGCCGCTTTGCCGCAGCAAAGCGGCGATACGTTTAGGCGCCGTAAGGCAGATTATTTGACGCAGGCAGCGCCCTTGAGCAGAGCCTCGCGGTTCAGGGGGATCAGCTTGGCCTTGCGCTCGCCGAGCTTCTCCAGCAGGGCCTTGAGGACGGTTTCGATGTCCACGCACTTGGAGTAGCCCAGGTAGGCGCCGAGCATGATCATGTTGGCGACCTTGTTGTTGCCGAGCTCCGCGGCCAGCTCGTTGCAGGGAACGTAGTAGGCCTTGACGTCGGTGCGCTGCACCTTGACGTCGATCATGGAGCTGTTGACGAAGATGGAGCCGCCGGGAAGCACGGTGTCCTCAAACTTTTCCAGGGACGGGCGGTTCATGACGATCAGAGCGGTGGGACGGGTGACCATCGGGCTGTCGATCTCCTTGTCGGAGAGGATGACGGAGCAGTTGGCCGTGCCGCCGCGCATTTCGGGGCCGTAGGAGGGGACCCAGGTGGTGTGCTTGCCTTCGTGCATCGCGGCAGCGGCAAGAAGCTGGCCCATGAGCAGAACGCCCTGGCCGCCGAATCCTGCGAAAATATTCTTCTCAATCATGGATCAGACCTCCTTAAACGTGCCGAGCGGGTAGTAAGGAATCATGTTCTCTTCCAGCCACTGCATGGCCTCGACCGGAGACTTGCCCCAGTTGGTGGGGCAGGGGGACAGGATCTCGACCATGGAGAAGCCCTTGCGGTCGATCTGGGTCTGGAAGGCCTTCTTGATGGCAGCCTTGCAGCGGGTGATGTTGGCGGTGTTGTTCACAGCGCAGCGGGCGATGTAGGCGGAGCCGTTGATGGTGGACAGCATTTCGGCCATCCGGATGGGCTCGCCGCAGTGCTCCTTGCTTCTGCCGTAGGGGCTGGTGGTGGTCTTCTGACCGACCAGAGAGGTCGGGGCCATCTGACCGCCGGTCATGCCGTAGATCGCGTTGTTGATGAAGATCGTGGTGATCTTCTCGCCGCGGTGCGCGGCGTGAACGATCTCAGCGGTGCCGATGGAGGCCAGGTCGCCGTCGCCCTGATAGGTGAAGATGAAGTGATCGGGGTGGACGCGCTTATAGCCGGTGGCGACAGCGGGTGCGCGGCCGTGGGCGGCCTCGTACATATCCACGTCCATATAGTTGTACATAAACACCGCGCAGCCGACAGGGGCCACACCGGCGGTCTTGTTTCGGATCCCGAGCTCGTCAATGACCTCGGCAACCATGCGGTGCACGATGCCGTGACCGCAGCCGGGGCAGTAGTGGAACGGAACGTCGGTCAGAACCGGGGTACGATCAAAAATCACTGCCATACTCTTATGCCTCCCTCATTTTCATAATGCGCTCGATGATGCCTTCGGTGGTCGGCATGATGGAGCCGGCCTTGCCCATGAACTCCACGGGCTTGACGCCGTTGACCGCCAGACGGATGTCCTCGAGGAGCTGGCCGTCGCTCATTTCGACGGTCAGGACGCCCTTGACGGAATCCTGCGCAACCGCGTCGTGGACCGCTTCGGTCGGGAAGGGCCACAGGGTGATCGGGCGAACCAGGCCGACCTTGATGCCCTTTTCGTTGAGCTCGTTGACCGCAGCCTTGCAGACGCGGGCGACGGTGCCGTAGGCGCAAAGAACGATTTCGGCGCCCTCGGTGTTGTAGCACTCAACCAGGACTTCCTTCTGCTTGATGACCTCGTAGCGGGCATGCAGACGGTCGATCAGGGTGTTGAGGTCCTCGGTCTCGATGTACAGGGAGTTGAGGACCGCGCGGGGCTTGGTGCCCTTGGGATCGTAGCCGGTGGCGGCCCAGGGCTTGTCGGGCATGGTGGGGTTGGGGTTCTCCTTGAGCTCCACGGGCTCCATCATCTGGCCGATCAGACCGTCGGCAAGGATGATGACCGGGGTGCGGTAGGTATCCGCGGTGTCGAAGGCGCGCTGCATCATGTCGCAGGTCTCCTGGATGGAGGAGGGAGCGTAGACGACAGCGTGATAGTCACCGTGACCGCCGCCCTTGACGGCCTGGAAATAGTCGCCCTGGGAGGCCTGGATGTTGCCAAGGCCGGGGCCGCCGCGCATCATGTTGACGATGACAGCGGGGATCTCAGCAGCGGCAATGGTGGAGATGCCTTCCTGCTTCAGGGAGATTCCGGGGCTGGAGGAGGAGGTCATCGCTCTGGCGCCGGCGCCGCCCGCGCCGTAGACCATGTTGATGGCCGCGAGCTCGGACTCGGCCTGCAGGAAGCAGCCGCCGACCTCAGGCAGACGGCGGGACATGTACTCGGGGACGTCGTTTTGCGGGGTAATCGGGTAGCCGAAGAAATAACGGCAGCCGGCCTGGATGGCGGCTTCGGAAATCGCTTCGCAGCCCTTCATCAGTTTCAAAGCCATTCTCTCTTCCTCCTTACTTCTCGATCCGGATGGCGACATCCGGGCAGGTCTTGGCGCAGGACGTGCAGGCAATGCAGGCCTCCCCGTTGACGACCTCGGCCGGATAATAGCCCTTGGCGTTCAGGTGGGAGGTGGAGATTGCCAGCACACCCTTGGGGCAGGCACGGACGCAGAGTCCGCAGCCCTTGCAGGTGTTCTCCAGGATGGTTACTTTAATCATGGCATTTCCTCGCTTTCCATAATTGAAATACGGTTTAAAGGCCTTCTGACAGGTACTTGTCCCAGCTTCTGTGCATCATCACCTCGATCGGCTGATACCGACCGATATACGCGTCGTCCAGATCGTGTTCCTGCGCGTACTTCCGGAATTCGTCCAGCACGTTCTGTGTGCCCACTGTGCCCCAGACCGGGATGCCGGTCTGCTCAGACAGACCCTTCACCAGATCGTAGCCCATGACAAGATGGCTGAAGTCGGTCATTCCGGCCAGGTTGCCGTTGTTGACGATGCCGGTCACCTCCATGCGGCCCGCGATCTGCAGATTGCCAAGCACAGCCAGGGCGCTGGGCACGTTCGCCGCCATCGGTCGAAGGGGGTTGACAATGAACAGAACGTGAAGACGCTCCGGCGGGATGTTCGCGAAATTGGGCTTGTACTGGCCAAGGGCGACGGTGCCGATGTCGTCGCCGCCGATGTCAAAGATCACGGTCCCATCGCCCGGGGTGAACACGGAGTAGACCCGCGGGGACAGCGCCAGGATCTCGATCTTATCCATCGCAAACGGCGGAGAGATCAGCTCCACGCCCGCGGCCTCCAGATCCGCGGCACGCTCGCTGGAGCGAAAATAGGCGTTGATGACATCCAGATCGACCAAGGTACAGGGCCCGGACTTCCTCGCCTGCAGCGCCATATTGATCGCAAGCTCGCTCTTGCCGCTGCCGAAGCTGCCCATCAGGACCCAGTAGTCTTTCATCTCGGATGACCTCCCTGTCAGTTGTCAGACAACTTTTGCAAGATGTCTGACTATCGTTCTTATTTTATCAAAAACCCGGGGAAAAGTCAATCCGCTTTTGGCTGTTTTTCGCAATTTTCATGTGGTCACTCGTAACAGTCCAACCCCAAGTCCTGCGGCGGAATTGAGCACGCACTCGTCGGCAGCCTGTCCCTCCACCGCTTCGCGGTCCCCTCCCCTTGTCGGGGGAGGTTTTGCGTGTGAGTGACCAGTCACCAGGGATTTTTTCTGCAGGAACTTGTCCGCCAAAGGCGGACGTGGCGAACAGTGTTCGCTGCTGCATTTGGAAGGGCGGTCCTTTGTCCCTGGTGACTGTCCACTGTCAACTGTCCACTGTCAACTGTTCGCAGGGCTGAACTGTTGCGAATCCGGCCTTCTGCCGAAAAAAATACAAAATCCCTCTTGACATGTTATACTATGCGTGGTATAGTATAACACGAAAGGGGGCATTCGATGGATATTCAACTCAAGCGCGGGCTGCTGGACGTCTGCGTGCTCGCGGCGATCAAGGACGAGGACTCCTACGGCTATCAGATCATCAAGGACGTGAAGCCCTACATCCAGATCGCGGAATCGACGCTCTATCCGATCCTGCGGCGGCTGGAGACCGCCGGCCAGCTCACCGTCCGCTCGGCGGAATACAACGGGCGGCTGCGCAAGTATTACCACATCACCCAAACCGGGCTGGACCGTCTGGACCAGTTCCGGAACGAATGGAAGGAAGTCGCTTCCATCTACAATTTTGTATGCGGAGGTACGGAACATGAAGAAGGCTGATTTTTTTGACGCCCTGCGACGCAGTCTCGCCGATCTGCCCCAGGGGGACGCGCAGAACGTCCTGGATTACTACGGTGAGTTCATTGATGACCGCGTGGACGAGGGCATGGACGAGGAGGCCGCTGTGGCGGCCCTGGGCAGCGTGGACGAGCTGGCCGCCGCCGTGCTGGCCGACCGGCCCGTGACCGGGCTGATCCAAAAGTATATGCAGCCCAGGCAGGAAACAAAAAAAGCCGCCCGGGAGGGCGACAACTGGACGGTCCCCGGCGGCTTCCGGGCCATTTCGGTCCAGAACCGCGCCGCCGACGTGCGCCTGGAGCACTCCCCCGACGCAGACTGCCACGTGACCTACGAGGGCAACGGCAGAAACGCGCCGCGGGAGGTCGTGGTGGAGGACGGAACCCTCTGCATCCGCGGCGAGCGCGGCCTGACCCGGGAGGTGCGGGGAAGCTGGGTCGAGAAGCTGTTCTCCCGGCTGGAAACCGACTTCTCGACGGACGAGCGGATCACCCTCTGGCTGCCCGGGACGGACTACGAAAGCCTGCGCGTCTCGCTCACGTCCGGCGACTTTGACCTGACCGGCGGCTTCCGCATTGGGAACGTCGCGCTGAAGACGGTCAGCGGCGACGTGGACGTGGAGGGCTTCTCCGGCGGGCAGATGCGGATCGAGACCGCCTCCGGCGACGTCAAGCTCGAGGGCACGGAGCTCTCCGGCGAGCTTTGGGTCGGCGCGGCCTCGGGCGACGTGAACGGAGAAAACCTCCGCTGCCGCGCCGCGACCCTCCAGACCGCGAGCGGGGACCTGGGGATCGAGCTGCTCTCCTGCGACCGGGCCGAGCTGAAAACCGCCAGCGGCGATTTGGACCTGGAGCGCGTGATCTGTGCCGGCCCGCTGACTGCCGTGACCGCCAGCGGCGACCTGCGGCTGGCGGGCTGCGACGCCCACGGGGCCACCCTCCGCACCGTCAGCGGCGACGTGGACGCCGAGTTCCTGCGTCCGATGCGCTTTGAGCCCCACACCCTCAGCGGCGACGTCAGCCTCCCCGGCAGCGCAGCGCCGGACGCGGACCTCTGCTCCATCCACACGGTCAGCGGAGACATCTGCGTGACAGAGGCATAAAAAATTGAGCTTCCCCATCCAAGAGATAAAACCGGCGTGACCGCAGCGGTCACGCCGGTTTCATGTCCTTTTGAGCCGGTAATTGCCGCCTCAAAACAGTTTCTTTACGGAGTGCGCCCCGAGGGGGCGCTTTTTTATTCGCGGATCGCCGCGCGGCGGAGGCGGGAGTTGATATAGAAGCCCAGGGCGGCGCCGAGCAGAAGGGCGACGTGTGCCCAGCCGGTGTTGTGGAGCTGGTCCGGGCTCGAGAGGGCGGAGGGAAGCATGGCGAGGATCTCGCCGATCGTGAAGCCGAGGGTTTCGTTTTCCTCATAGAGCAGCTGACAGTAGGCCACATACAGACCCAGCATGCACACGGCCAGACTGATCACCGCCGTGATCAGATGGCCGGCCTGAGTATTCGGATACCGGGCGACCCGGTTCCAGATCTGGAAGCTCAGCAGAGCAGCAATCAGACTCAGAAAGCCGATCAGCACGGGAGCGTCCGTCACAAAGTACGTCACCGCGCCGATGGGCAGGCAGGTCAGCAGAGCACAGAGCGCAGCCAGCCAGGTCCGCTGGCCGTTGGCTCGAAGGAAGGCGCGTTCCTGTTCGGTTTGCCGCATGGGAATTCCTCCTTTTTCCGGACCGTCAGTCGATCCGGAGATAGAATACCTGCAGGATTGCCTCGAACAGATCGATGTCGTCCGGGTGGAAGATCGCGTTCTTCCCGTTCCGATCATAGGTGCCATCCAGGGTGCGGAAGTCGAAGTTCGCGCCGTTATCCAGGAAGCAGGTGCTCAGGAAGGTCACGTCCGGAAGCGTCAGGTCCGTGACCATGTAGTCTGAAAGCGAGGAGAAAACATCTACGGGGAAGGTCAGATTGCGTTTGGATTTTTGTACGACGAGCTTGGAAAACTCCGTCACGTACTGCTTTTGCCGCTCCATTCGGGCGGTGTTGGCGGCCAGGTCATAGTGAGAGCGGGTGCGGATGTAGTATTCCAAGGTCTTGCCCTCGAGCTCGACCATCTCGCCCTTGCGGATATGGATGTCATAGTCTTCGCGATCGTAGTCGATCAGCGACTTCACGGTCACGTGACCCACTGCATCGTTTGCCGCCTGAATCCCGCGCAGGTCCAGGGCGATGACCGAGCTGATGGGAAGACCGTAGAGCAGACGGGAGACTGCGGCTTTGGTGTTCTCGCAGCTGGCAAGCCCTTCCTGATAAGCGAAGGCCAGGGCCAGCGGTTCATACCGGGTTTCGAGGAAGGAGCCGCCCGCCGTGTAGACGTCCACCTGGGCGTAGGTGTCGCGAGAGATGTTCAGGACCGTGCTCTTTCCGGTGACGGTATCGATGCCCACCAGGAGGATGACGTCGGCTTGGGTGGAATCAACGTCGACGGTCTCGGTCTCCGTATTGAGGGTGGAGTCCACGCCGAGAAAGAGGACCGTGGCCAGGTTCTCGTTGAGCACGTAGGTATGGCCGCGGTAGATCCAGGTCTTGCCGTTGTCGCGGCGGATGATGGCGTTCTCATCCCCGGTGCCGCCGTCGATGATGGGAATGACCTTGTCGCCGGAGTGCAGGGCGTCACCGGCATCGGCGCCGATCCGGTCGCCGTAGATCAGCAGGCCGCTGCCGCCGATGAAATGGTCTGCCAGAGAGACTGCCTTGAAGCCGGTGGCGAGCCCGCGCACCAGAACAAGGATCAGGATCAGCAGGGCCACCGGCCCGGTGCTCCGGCGGCGGGGCTGGGGCCGGGCCTCGAAGTGCCCGGCGTAGCCGCGTTCACTTGGTTGGTTCATCTTGGATCAATACCCCCTGAATCAGGTAGCGGGCCGAGCTGTGCTCCAGGCAGGTGCTGAGCACCACGAGCCGGTCCTCGGTGGTGATCTCCAGGCCCTCGCGGACCTGCTGCACCGTGGTCTTGGGGTGGAGCACATAGTTCTCGATCCAGTTTGCGAAGACCGTCTCGTCGCTGAAATCGAAGCAATTGAGGATGTGGCGGGTGTCAAACTGGATGGCGCAGGCAATGCGGTAGGTCAGGATATGGCCCGGCGTGTAGATGTAAAAGACGTCATGCTTTTCGAAGAAATCGGCGTCCTGGAAGTTGACCAGGCTGGAAAACATGGTAACGCCGTCATACATATTATGGCCGTAGATGACGGTCACGGGGTCTGTGAAGTCCTTGTGGTTCTTCTTCTGGGTGTAGAGCTCACCGGTGAATTCATAGACCCGGTCGATGTTGTGGTGGAGGTAGTAGTTGTCGTCATCCTCCAGGCGGGACTGGAGGATGGGCAGATCCACGGTCCACTTTTTCTTGCCCATCGGAAGATAGAGCCAGGCATAGGCGTCGGGATTCCGCTCCTGCAGAGCTTCAAAGTCGACGGGATTATCCGCCGGCTCCGGCTCCGTGGTGGGGTGCTCCTCGGTCTCGTCGGGTTGGGATTCGGTCTGCGCGGTCGGGGACGCAAGAGGAACGGTCTGGGAGGGCAGGGTGGGATCGGTGCCGTGATAGACCTCCGGCGAGAAGCGCCGCGCGCCGCGGAGGACCATCAGCAGGATGCCGACGCCCACCAAAAGGACCAGACTGAGGGCCAGGACCAGGATCCAGACGGTTTTCCGGTTTGATTTGTTGTTGCCTTCCATTGGGGGCCTCCTTACTTACGCAGCCAGGTGGAGGGGGACATGGAGATCAGCATGGGGTAGATCTCCAAGCGGCCAAAGAGCATCGCAAAGGACAAAACCAGCTTCAGAACGGGCTTGTAGGCCGCAAAGTTTGCGGCGGGGCCAACCAGATCCAGGCCGGGGCCGATGTTGTTGAAGCAGGAGGCCACGGCCGTGAAATTCGACTGGAGGTTGAAGCCCGGCTGGAAGGAGACGAGGACGAGGAAGAGCGCGAACAGGCCCACGTAGAGCGCAAAGTAGTTGGCGACGCTGATGAGGGTGGTGTTGTCCACGGTCTTGCCCTCGAAGCGGACCGCGCCGACCGAGCGGGGATGGAGCAGGTGGCGCAGCTCGCGGCGAACGATCTTATAGAGCAGGACCAGCCGCGAGACCTTGAGGCCGCCGGCGGTGGAGCCCGCGCAGCCGCCCATGAACATCAGCAGGACCAGGAGGGTCTTGGACAGCTCCGGCCACTGGTTGAAGTCCGCGGTGGAAAAGCCCGTGGTGCTGGTGATGGTGTTCACCTGGAAGAAGGCCTGACGCGTGGCCTCGGAGAGATTCTGATAGAGCGGGAGAATGTTCCAGGTGATCAGGCCCGTGGCCGCCAGAACCACGACCACATAGGTCCAGAGCTCCTCACTGCGGAAGACCGAGCGGAAGCGCCGCAGAACCATCAGATAGTAGAGGTTGAAGTTGACGCCGAAGAGCATCATGAAGACCGCAATGACCCACTGCAGATAGGGACTATAGGACGCGATGGAGTCGCCCTTGATACCGAAGCCGCCGGTGCCGGCGGTGCCGAGGGCATGGATGGCGCTGTCAAAGGCCGGCATCCCGCCCAGGAGCAGGAGGAGGAATTCCGCTGCGGTCAGGAAGAAATATAGGATGTAGAGGAGCTTGGCGGTGTCCCGCAGACGGGGCACCAGCTTGCCCATGGTGGGGCCGGGCATCTCGGCGCGCAGGACGTGGATGGTCCGGCTCGAGAGATTCGGCATCACGGCCACCATCAGCACCAGCACGCCCATGCCGCCCATCCAGTGGGTGAAGCTCCGCCAGAACAGGAGGGAGTGGGACATGGATTCCACATGGGTCAGAATCGAGGCGCCGGTGGTGGTGAAGCCGGAAACCGTCTCAAAAAAGGCGTCGATGTAGCTGGGGATCTGATGGGCCAGGACGAAGGGAATGGCGCCGATGGCGGAGACGGTGAGCCAGGCGAGGGCCGTGATCAAAAAGCCCTCCTTGGCAAAGATGACCTGGCTGGTATTGCGGAAGAAGTAGCTCAGCGCGCCGCCGACCACGGCGCAGACGCCGATCGTGATCAGAAACGGCACCGTGCCGACGTCCCGGTAGATGAACGAGACGATCAGCGGGACAAGCAGCAGCGCACCCTCGAGGAGGATGATGCGGCCCGTCATGTAATAGACCATTTTTCGGTTCATCGCTGCGCCTCCCTCATCTGAGGATGTCGGTCAGCTCGTTGAGCCGATGCTCGCTGGAGATGACGACCACGTGGTCGCCGGGCAGGATCATATCATTGCCGCCGGGGATGATGGGCGTCCGGTGGCGGACGATGCCGGCGATCAGGGTGTCCTTGTGGGTGGGCAGGTCCTTGAGCGGCTTGTGGGTGATGAAGGAGGCCTCGTTCACAGCAAACTCCACCGCCTCCGCCTTGCCGTCCATGAGCTGATAGAGGGTCTCGATCTTGGCCGAGTCCATGGAGCTCTGCAGGGCACGGGCGTAGCGCAGGACCACGTTGACCGTGATATTCTTGGGCGAGACCACGGATTCCAGCCCCACCTGGGCGGCCATCTGGACCATCTCGTCGCGGTTGACCTTGGCGATGACCTGCGGTCCCTTCTGGCTGGCTGCGTAGCAGGCGACCAGGATGTTTTCCTCGTCCATGCCGGTCAGAGCCAGGAAGGCGTCCTGCTCGCGCAGCCCTTCCTCCAGGAGGATCTCCTGGTGGGTGCCGTCGGCACAGATGGCGGAGATCCCGCGCAGCTCCTCGCTGAAGTGGCGGCAGGTGGCTCGGTCCTTGTCGATGACCTTGACGTCGGAACCGGAGGTGATCAACTGCCGGGCAAGGTAGAAGGCAATCCGGCTGCCGCCCAGGAGCATAACGCTCCGTGCCTGCTTCTTGCTCATGTTCAGCGAGCGCAGGAGCTTCTGCATCTCCGAGGGCTTGGCAGTCAGGCCGATCCGGTCGCCGCCCTGGAGGACGAAGTCGCCGTTCGGGATGAAGACAGTCTCGCCCCGCTGGACCACACAGATCAGGAACTTCGCCTTCCGCCGCTCCCGCAGGGTCGCCAGGGGGACGCCGCAGAAGGGAGAGTCGTCCTTGAGCCGAAGCTCGATCATTTCAAAGTTCCGGCGGGAGAAGGTCTCCACCTTGGCCGCGGCCGGGAGCTTGAGCATGTGATAGAGGGCGTTTGCCGTGAGAAGCTCCGGATTGATGACCATGGACAGGTCCAGCTGCTCGCGCATGAAGCCCAGGGAGCTGTCATTGTACTCCGGATTCCGGATTCGGGCGATGGTGTGCCGCGCGCCCATGCGCTTGGCCAGGAAGCAGCAGAGCATATTCAGCTCGTCTGAGCCCGTGACCGCGATAAACAGCTCGGCCCGGTTGGCCCCGGCCTCGGAAAGGACGTCGGTGTCCACCCCGTTGCCGCAGACGCACATGACGTCATATCGGTTGACAATATCATTGATGACGGTATCCCGGTTGTCCACCGCCACCAGGTCATGGCCCTCATGGGCCAGGGCGCCGATGATGGTTTCGCCGATTTTTCCGCAGCCGACGACTACAACTAACATATATGATACCTCTCTGGTAAGAATATTTTCAATCAGGCCCGGGCCAGCCGAGCGGCCCGCTCCTCCGGCGTTTCAAAGCCGTGGATCCAGTCGGACTTCAGATAGTAGATCAGATAGATCACAGAGCTGATGGTCCAGGTGATCGGGTAGGCCCAGAACAGGAGAACGATGTTGTGGGAGATCCGCATGGCGATCGTGATGTAGGCAATGCGGAACACGCACCAGACCGCCAGCATGATGGTCATGGGCACAAAGGCCTTGCCCGCGCCGCGGCAGATGCCCGCGATGCAGTGGGAGAAGGAGAGCAGGCAGAAGAACAGAGACTCCGTTCGCGCCTGGGTGACGCCGATCTCAATCGAGGCCGGGTTCTCCACGAAGGCGGAGATGAAGGGCCGGGCGAAAATCATCACGGTCACGCCGATGAGCTCCGCCATCACAACCGCCGTCAGGATGCCGAACCGGGCCCCCTTCCGGGCGCGCCCGTACTCCCGGGCGCCGAGATTCTGGCCGATGTAGGTGGTCAGAGCCATGGAGAAGGAGGTGATGGGCAGGAAGGCGAAGCCCTCGATGCGCGAGTAGGCCCCGCAGGCCGCCGTGGCGATGTCGCCGAAGGTATTGATGTTCGACTGGACCATGACGTTGGCCAGACCGATCACGCTGTTCTGGATGCCGGTGGGGATGCCGAAACGGAGGATCTCCTTGAGCAGCTTCCCGTCGATGCGGAGCTTCCGCCAGGACAGGGCGTAGACCGTGCCCTTCTTGGAGAGCTGCAGCAGACAGAGCATCGCGGAGGCAAACTGGGAGATCATGGTGGCGATGGCCGCCCAGCGAATATCCTTGCCCAGCGGGCCGACAAACAGCCAGTCCAGCAGGATGTTCAGGACCGAGGAGAAGATCAGATAATACAGGGGCCGTCGGCTGTCGCCCACCGCATTCATGACGCCCTTGAGCATATTGTACATGACCAGGGCCAGGGAGCCGAGGAAGTAGTAGCGCAGATAGTCGATGGAGTGCGGCAGGATCTTCGGATCCGTGTGCATCCAGCGCAGGATCTGGGGCGTGAGGATCACGCCCGCCACCGTGAGCAGCAGGCCGCTGATCAGAGAGACCAAGATGCTGGTGTGGACGGCCCGGGAGACCCGGTCCGGGTCCTCTGCGCCGAAGTAGCGGCTGATGACCACGCCGGCGCCCATGGAGGCCCCAACGAAGAAGCTGATCATCAGATGGATCAGGCTGGCCGAGGAGGTGACGGCGGCAAAATTCTGGTCGCCCAGGTAGTGGCCGACGATCCAGGCGTCGGCAGTATTATAGAGCTGCTGAAAGAGCTGGCTCAGGAAAATCGGCACAGCAAAGGTCAGGATAACCTTCTTGGGGTCGCCCTTTGTCATCAGGGTGGCCTCCGCACTGTGCAGATGCGATCTGTGGAAAGGCATGAAGCGATCCTCGTTCTTTCTGTTCAAGTCCGGTAAAGCGTACGATTCTATTCATTATAACGTTTTTCCCTGGATTTGTAAAGAGATTCCGGCGGATTTCCTGCATTTTCCGCGCAAAAAATTACGCGAATTTTGCCTTGCCTCCGGCCGGGAATTGTGATACAATCAGTACGTATTTTTTCATAGGGGGTCTTGGGATGAATTCCGTCGGCTTTGACAACCAGAAGTATCTGCAAATCCAGTCCGCCCGCATCCGGGAGCGCATCGACCAATTCGGCGGCAAGCTCTATCTGGAATTCGGCGGCAAGCTATTCGACGATTATCACGCCTCCCGGGTCCTGCCCGGCTTTGCGCCGGACAGCAAGATCCGGATGCTGCTGGAGCTGCGGGAGAGCGCAGAGATCGTGATCCCCATCAATGCCAGCGCCATCGAGCAGAACAAGGTCCGCGGCGACCTGGGCATCACCTATCAGGAGGACGTGCTGCGCCTCATCGACGCCTTCCGCGGCCAGGGTCTGCTGGTCAGCGGCGTGGTCATCACCCAGTACGCCGGGCAGCGCGGGGCTGACGCCTTCCGCCGCCATCTGGACGCTTTGGGCATCCGGGTCTATCTCCACTACCCCATCGAGGGCTACCCCCACAACGTCAAGCAGATCGTATCCGAGGAAGGCTTCGGAAAAAACGACTACATCGAAACCACCAAGCCCCTGGTCGTTGTGACCGCGCCCGGCCCCGGCTCCGGCAAGATGGCCACCTGCCTGAGCCAGCTCTACCACGACTACCGCCGCGGCATTGTGGCAGGCTACGCAAAGTTTGAGACCTTCCCGGTCTGGAACCTCCCGCTCAAGCACCCGATCAACCTGGCCTACGAGGCCGCCACCGCCGATCTCAACGACGTCAACATGATCGACCCCTTCCATCTGGCCGCCTACGGCGTGACCACGGTCAACTACAACCGGGACGTCGAAGTCTTCCCGGTTTTGCAGGCGATCTTCGAGCAGATCATGGGCCACAGCCCCTACCAGTCCCCCACCGACATGGGCGTGAACATGATCGGCAGCTGCATCATGGACGAGCAGGCCTGCTGCGACGCCTCCCTGCAGGAGATCGTCCGGCGATATTACAAGGCCCTCTGCGACCGGCGCAGGGGCGTGGGCAGCGACGAAACCGTCTTTAAGCTGGAGCTTTTGATGAAGCAGGCCAACATCACCTCGGAGATCCGCCCCGTGATCGCCGCAGCCGAGGCCGCCGAGGAGAAGACCGGCCTTCCGGCCGTGGCCATAGAGCTGCCCGACGGGCAGATCGTGATCGGCGGGACCTCGGAGCTGATGGGACCGTCCGCCGCCGGACTGCTGAACGCCCTCAAGGCGCTGAGCGGGATCCCCCGCCACTACCACGTGATCTCCCGCAGCGCCCTGGAGCCGATCCAGAAGCTCAAGGTCCAGCGCCTGGGCAGCCGCAACCCGCGATTGCACAGCGATGAGATCCTGATTGCCCTGGCGATCTCGGCCTCGATCAACGACATGGCCATTCCGGCCATCGAGCAGCTCGGGACCCTCAAGGGCTGCGAGGCCCACTCGACGGTCATTCTCTCCGGCCCGGATGCCGACGTCTACAACCGTCTGGGCCTGCGCGTGACCTGCACGCCCAAGTACCAGACCAAGGCACTGTACCATAAATAACACAAACCGCACCGAAGGGGCTGTATCTCTGCGATACAGCCCCTTCGGTGCGATTCTCATGTTATCAGTTCAGGCTGTTTTCCGCCTTGACGGTGTCGTTTTCATATTCGGTTGCGAAATAGACGTCGAAGATGGCCTTGGCGATATTGCCGAGCGCGCCGCCCTGGGCACCCTTTTCCACATAGATCGCCACGGCGATCTGCGGGTCGTCGAAGGGAGCGTAGCAGACGAAGGCGGCGTTGTCGGAGCCCTGGGCGCCATGCTGGGCCGTGCCGGTCTTGGCGGCCACGGGGATCTCATAGCTGCCGAAGACCTTGTAGGCCGAGCCCGCCCGCTCCGAGGCCACCATGCGCATGCCGGTGGTATAGGTTTCGTAGGCCTCGTCGCTGATTTCCAGCCGCTCGGCCACGGTGGGCTTCATCTCATAGAGCAGATCCTGATAGTCCGGGGAGATGATGCGGTTGAGGAAGGTCGCCTTGTAGCGGACGCCGCGGTTGGCCAGGGTCGCGGTGTAGACCGCAAGCTGCATCGGGGTGAAGCGGTTTTCCGACTGGCCGATGGCCATGGAGATCGTATCGCCGTCGGTGAAGACCTGGAGGCTCGGGTCATCGTAGACCTCCTTCTTGGTCTCCGGGTTTGCCCGGCGGCCCACGGTCTCGGGCAGCTCCACGCCAGTGGGCTCGCCCAGGCCGAGCGCCTTTGCGGTTTCATCCATGCGCCGCCAGCCGGTCAGTCTGCCGACCTCATAGAAGAAGTAGTTGCAGGAGACCATCAGGGCCTGGGAGCAGTTGACGACGCCGTGGGTCAGCTTGCTGGAGGTGTAGAGATAGCAGGCAGGCTGGTAGTCCTCGTAGTAGTCATAGATGCCTCTGTCCTCGATGGTGGTCAGGGGCGAGATGACCCCGTTGTTGATGGCCGCGATGGCGGTGGACATCTTATAGGTGGAGCCGGGGGGATAGGTCTTATTCAGGGCGCGGTTGATCAGCGGGGATTCCGGGTCCTCGGAGAGGGCCTTGAAGTCCCTGGAGAAGGTGGCGAGATTGTAGGTCGGGTAGGACGCACTGGCAAGGACAGCGCCGGTTTTGATGTCCAGCACGACCACGGCCCCGCCCTCGGCGTCCTTGCCGTCGCCGGCCTCGTTCACGCCGTTGGCGCGGAGGTTCAGGATGTAGTCCTTCAGGGCCTCCTCGGTGGTCATCTGCAGGTTGATGTCAATGGTGGTCTCCACGTTGGAGCCCGCCTTCGGCGGGACCACGTACTCCTGGGAGATGATGTTGCCCTCGCGGTCCACGGTGGTGCGGAGGATGCCGTCGGTGCCATGGAGCTCCTCCTCAAAGGCCAGCTCCATGCCCTCCTTGCCCACGTAGGCGTCCATCGAATAGCCCTTGTCCTTGTAGTTGTCCCACTCCTCGGCGAAGATCGCGCCGGTCCGGCCCAGGATGTGGGCCGCATAGGTGGTGTTGTACTCGCGGACGGTGCTGGCCTGGACCTGCATGCCGGGGATGTTGAGCTCGGTCAGCTCGGTAATCTGGGAGGTATCCTCGATGTCGGAGAGCAGGGTGTAGGTGGACAGGGAGGTGTAGTTGCGCAGGTCCAGCTCATAGCGCAGGCCAAGAACGCCGCGGACCTCCTCGTCGGTCCAGTCGTTGGGGATGCGGAAACGGCTGCGCATGAGCTTGATCAGCTGGGCGGCGGAGACGTCGGAGTCCCAGTTGTTCTCCTTGAGGAAGCGGCGGAAATAGCCGTTCCAGGTGTCGCCGGCCGTGTCGGTGGTGTATTCGAAGGGCTTGGCCTCTGTGATGGGCAGATGGTCGGTGTACTCCACGTCCAGCTCCCGGCAGAGGTTCACCAGACGGCGCAGAGACTCGTTGGGGTTCGGAGAGTTGAACAGGGCGTAGTTGATCAGGATCAGGTTGTAGCTGGCGCGGTTGGAAATCAGCACATTGCCGTTCCGGTCCAGGATCTCGCCGCGGGCTGCGGTGACGCGGGTGTCATAGGTGAAGGTACCGACGGTCCGGCTGGCGGTCTTCGGCGCGTCCACCACCTGAAGGCGGATCAGGCGATAGGTGTAGAGCCCGATCAGAAGGCCGAAGGCCGTCAGAAAGACGCTGATGCGGAGTCGGAGATTATAGGTCATAGCTGCCTCCCGTCTTGTGCACTGCCTTGACAAGCAGATAGATCAGCGGCATCAGCACCATGGACAGCAGGATTCCGGGCAGGACCACCGCCGTGTAATAGGCCGGGCTGCCCGCCGCCAGCAGGAGCTTGAGACAGAAAATCACGGAATCGTGGATCGCGCTGACGACCAGGCAGCAGAGGAAGGTCGGGAAAAACCGCGTGGTCAGCACGGACCGGCAGAGCACTGCCGAGAGAATGGCTCCCACGGGCAGGATCGCCACAGAGAGATTGCCGTAGTCCGCCCCGGACAGGCACCAGAACAGGGCAGAGAGCAGGGCAAAGAGCCCGCCGCCCTCCGGTCCCTCCCGGACGCAGACGCAGACGAGCAGGAGCGGCACGGGGTTGAGCTTGAGCCCCAGGGGCGGATGCTTGGCGAGGATCACGGTCTGCAGGATCATGGTCAGCAGAAGAGAAGCCGCATAGAGCGTCCACTTGAGGGCTGTCCGCCACTGGCGGGCGGTGATATGCAGATGGCTGAGCATGGGGTGATCCTCCTTTCCTCCGGTGTTGCCGTTCCGCGGATGCGGTCAGTTCTCGTAGTCGGTGATGATGAAGACCTGCTCCAGATTGTCCAGATCGGCGGCGGGACGGAGCAGCGCGTATTTGGCCACGCCGGTCTCATCGAAGCCGGCATTCGTGATGTAGCCGATGATCAGTCCACGGGGGTAGACCGTGGAGCCCGTGGTCAGGACCTGGTCGTTGTTTCGCAGGACCGAATCCGTGGGCAGGTAGTTCATGCGGAGCAGGCCCTCGGAGCCGGTGGCCAACGCGCCCTCGACCTTGCCGGTGTAGCCCGACGAGGCCACGCTGGCAGAGATGCCCAGGGCGGAGTCCAGGACCGTGGTCACGGTGGACCAGTTGGGGCCGGACTCGGTGACGAGGCCAACCACCTGGCCATATTCGGTGATGGCTACCATGCCCTCCTCGATGCCGGAGCCGGTGCCCTTGTCGATCGTGAAGGCGCTCTTCCAGTTGCTGCCGTTCCAGGAGATGATATAGGCGGCCTTCCGCTTGTAGTCCTTGTGCTCCTCCACCAGACCCAGGAGCTGGTGCAGACGCTCGTTCTCCCGCTGGAGGGAGTCCGCGCTGCGGACGTCCTCCTCCATGGCCATGATCTGCTCGCGCAGGGCCTTGTTCTCGGCCTGGAGGCTCTCATATTGGAATACATAGTCGTAATAGCGCTCGACCTGGCGGACCAGGGTGCTGCCCGCCGAGCGGAAGGGCGCCAGGATGGTCTGGACCACGGTCTGACCCGGCCGGCGGGTGCTGACCGCGTGGAAGACCGTGATCCCCATGGCCAGCAGGATCGCGATCACGATCAGCCACTTGGCCCGGGCGGAGAAGTGCTTCTTCATGTTCCGTCCTCCCTCAGGGCGAAGATGCCATAGTCCCGGAGCCGGAGCGCCACGCGGCACAGCGGCAGGCCCATGACGGTAAAGTAGTCGCCGTCGATCCCCTCCACCAGAAGGGCACCGAGACGCTGGATGCCATAGGCTCCGGCCTTGTCCATGGGCTCGCCGGAGGCCACGTAGGCGCGGATCTCCGCCGGAGACAGGGTCCGGAACCGGACCTCGGTGTGCGCGCAGTCGGTCTGCGCCGTCCCGCCCACGGGCAGGAGGGTGAAGGCCGTGTAGACCCGGTGGGTCCGGCCGGAGAGGGCCGTCAGCATGGCCTCAGCCTCGGCGGGGCTGTGGGGCTTGCCCATGATCCGCCCGTCCAGGACCACAATGGTGTCGGAGGTCAGGACCAGCTCGCCGGGCTGCGACAGAGCGGCCACCGCTGCGGCCTTGGCCGCGCAGATGGCGCGAACGGTCTGCTCGGGATCATCGGTCTCGTATTTCGTTTCATCCAGATCCACAGCGCGGACCGTAAAATCCAGTCCGAGCTGCTGCAAAAGCTCCCGCCGCCGGGGCGACTGAGAGCCCAAAATCAGCTGCATAACAGGCTCCTTGTTCCTTCATTTCAGAATTCGATTTCCATAGACTTTTATTATACGACATTTGCCCGGTTCCGTCAAGCAGCGCCAGACAAAAATGTGGGAGCAAAGTACCGGGCATACAGTGATGTATCCTTCGCTTCGGCGTTTGATGGCTTGATTTCCTTTGGTTTCTCTGGTAAATTGGTGTCAGAAACACAGAACTGAAGAAATCTTTTCCCAATCTGCGAAACCTTTTCAGATCGTTTGCGTGTATCAGGGTGAAGCACAAAAAAGGAGAAAAGCTTATGGAAGACACCGAGATCGTGGCGCTGTATTTCCGGCGCGATCAGGAGGCGCTGGCCGAAAGCGAACGCAAATACGGAAAGCGGCTCCTTGGTCTGGCCAACCGGATTCTGGACGACCGGGAGGACAGCCGGGAGTGTGTGAATGACGCCCTCTTCTCCGCCTGGCAGACGATCCCACCCAAGCGGCCGGAGAATCTGCTGGGCTATCTGGGAAGTCTGACGCGGAGCAGAGCGATCGACTGCCGGCGGCGAAAACAGAGCGAGAAGCGTGGCGGAGGGCAATATGCGCTCTGTCTGGACGAGCTGGCCGAATGCGTCGGCAAGGACGCAGATCCCGCCGAGCAAATCAACGCCCAGGCCCTGACGGAGGCCGTCGCCCGGTGGCTCACCGCCCAGCCGGAGGAGCGCAGACGCATCTTCTCCCTGCGGTACTACCACATGGTTTCCCTGCAAGACATTGCCGCGCTGCTCGACTGCAGCGAGACAAAGATCAAAAGCCGCCTGTTCCGGGCGCGGAAATCCCTGCGCCGGCATCTGATCAAGGAGGGATGGAGCATATGAGACCCGAAGATCTGATGGACGCCATCGGCAGACTGAATCCAAGTCTGGTGGGAGAGGTTCCCGAGATGGAGCAAACAAAATACAGATTCTTGGCAACCCGGCACACCGGCAGGAAGCCCGAGGCAGCACGGGCAGAGCCGGAAGAGGAACCCGTCCGGCAGATCGTCAGCCGCCGGCCGCACCGCCTGCCCTGGCTCGCCGCAGCCGCCGTACTGGTCATCGCCCTGGGGCTCGGAGCCTGGAAGCTCCTCAGCCGCGGCGGCCCCTCCCCCGCAACCCCGAGCGAGACCGAGTCCGTGCCGACCGCTCTGCAGTCCGGAAAATACTGCCTCATCAATGGCAATGGCCATACCTATCCCGAGCAGTCGGCCCTGAAATTCGACTTTGAGAACGGCCTGTTCGATTTCGGCCTTGAATCCGACTACTCCTCTTTGCGGCGAATCGGCAAGCTGCGCATCGACGGCGACCGGATCACCGCGCGCACGAGAACCGCGAAATACGAGGATGAAACCGACCGGACGGTAATCACAGGATATGTCAGCTGGCAATTTGAGCGGATGGCGGACGGAAGCCTGCAGTTTCTCCCCGCGGACTCCGATCCTCTGATCGCCCACGGTATGCCCCTGGGTGCAGGAAGCGTCCTCGTCCGCGTCGGCGAGCTGGACGAGCCGATCAACACCGCCCAACCGATCGTCACCATTACGTTGGACGAGACCGGCTCCACCGACTGATCCTGAATTCTATTAAAAGGCGAATGAGTCCGACGCGGCGCACGCGAAAAACGGAAGAAAACCCGACTCGTCCGGAGCGATCCGGACGGGTCGGGTTTTCGATGTGCACCACTACAAAGCAGGCCCGGTGCCCAGTGCCTCCTCCAGCGCTTCCAGGGCGCGTTCGGCCAGGGCGAGGTTTTTGTTTGCCTTGCCCTTGACGCGGCGGCCGAGGGGGGGCAGGATGCCGAAGTTGACGTTCATGGGCTGGAATTTCACGACCGAGGGGTCGGAGATATAGCGGGCCAGGGCGCCGATGGCGGTCTCGGCGGGGAAGGTCGGGACCGGCACACCCAGGACGCGGGCGGCCATGCAGACGGCGGCCAGGTAGCCCGAGGCCGTGGATTCCACGTAGCCCTCCACACCGGTCATCTGGCCGGCAAAGGCCACCAGGGGATCCCGCCGGTCGGCATAGGTCTGATCGAGCAGGCGGGGCGAATCCAGGAAGGTATTGCGGTGCATGACGCCCCAGCGGACAAAGTCGGCGTTCTCCAGGCCGGGGATCATCGAGAAGACCCGTTTCTGCTCCGGGAAGCGCAGGTGGGTCTGGAAGCCGACCAGGTTGTAGATCGTTCCGGCAGCGTTGTCGCGGCGGAGCTGGATGACGGCGTAGGGCTCCTTGCCGGTTTTGGGGTCGTTCAGACCCACGGGCTTGAGGGGGCCGAAGCGGAGGGTGTCCTCTCCCCTTCTGGCCATGACCTCCACGGGCATGCAGCCCTCGAAGACCTTGCTGTCCTCGAAGCCGTGGACCGGTGCCTCCTCGGCGGAGGCAAGGGCCCGGACGAAGGCCTTGTACTGGGCTTCATCCATTGCGCAGTTGACATAATCCGGTGTCCCCCGGTCGTAGCGGGAGGCGAACCAGGCCTTTTCCATGTCGATGGAGTCAAAGCGCACGAGGGGCGCGGCGGCATCGTAGAAATTCAGATAGGTATCCCCGCCGAAGTAGTCGGCAATGGCGGCGGAGAGGGCGTCGGAGGTCAGGGGGCCGGTGGCGATGATGACGGGGCCGGCCGGGACCGACGTGACCTCGCCTGCTATGACCGTGATATTCGGATGGGAGCGGAGCTTCTCCGTGACCAGAGCCGAGAAGCCCTGACGGTCCACGGCCAGGCAGCCGCCGGCCGCCACGCGGGTGGCGTCGGCGCAGCTTAAAATCAGGCTGCCCAGGCGGCGGAGCTCCTCCTTGAGCAGGCCGACCGCATTTTCCAGACGGTCGCCCCGCAGGGAATTGGAGCAGACCAGCTCGGCGAAGGCCGGGCTGTGGTGGGCCGGAGTCATTTGTGCGGGCTTCATCTCATGCAGCTCCACGCGGATGCCCCGCTCGGCCAGCTGCCAGGCGGCCTCCGATCCGGCCAGGCCGGCGCCGATCACCTTGACGGTCGTCATGCCTCGGTCTCCTTCTTGGCGGTCTTTTTCGCGGCAGGCTTCTTGGCTGTCGTCTTTTTCGCGGCAGACTCCTTCGCCGCGCTCTTTTTGGCGGTCGTCTTTTTGGCGGCGGGCTTCTTCGCCGTGGTCTTTTTGGCAGTCGTCTTCTTCCCCGCGGTCTTTTTTGCAGGCTTTTCGGCTGTGGGGGGCTCGGCGGTCTCCGGATTCTCAATGGCGGTGGGCTTCCGGTAATAGCCGCGCTTATCCTCGGGCAGGAAGTTGGAGCAGCTCTCGTTGATGCAGAAGGGCTTCATCCGGCCCTTGCCGGAGCGCTTGAACATCGTCTTGCCGCAGACGGGGCAGTCCTGATCCGTGGGCACGTCCCAGGTCATGAAGCCGCACTCGGCTCCGGTTTCACAGGTATAGTAGGCGTAGCCCTTCTTGGACTTGCGCTTGAGCATGCCGCCCCCGCACTTGGGGCAGCGGCCCGGCATATGCTCCACGATGGGCTTGGCGTTTTTGCACTCGGGATAGCCCGGGCAGGCCAGGAACTTGCCGAAGCGGCCCATGCGGACGACCATCTTGCGGCCGCAGAATTCGCAGACCTCGTCGGTGACCTCCTCAGGGACCTTGATGCGGGTATCCTTCAGGGCCTCCTCGGCGGATTCCATCTCGGCGTGGAAGCCGGAATAGAAGTCGCGCAGGACCTGCTGATAGGAGCGCTTGCCGGCTTCGACGTCGTCGAGCTTGTTTTCCATGCCGGCGGTGAACTCCACGTCGATGACGTCGTTGAAGCGGTCGAGCATGAGCTGGGTCACGACCTCGCCCAGAGGAGTGGGCTCAAGGTGCTTTTCGCGCTTTGTGACGTATTCGCGGTCCTGGATCGTGGAGACGATGGTGGCATAGGTGGAAGGACGGCCGACGCCCTTTTCCTCCATCGCCTTGACCAGAGTGGCCTCGGTATAGCGGGCGGGGGGCTGGGTGAAGTGCTGCTCGCCGCGGCTGGACTCATGCTGCACCTGCTCGCCCTCACTGAGCTCAGGCAGAGCATCGAGCTTCTCCTCGTTCTCATCGTCGCGCCCCTCCTCGTAGACGGCCAGGAAGCCGGAGAAGCGGAGGCTCTGATGGGTGGAGCGGAAGATATGACCGGCACAGACGGTGTCGATGGCAGCGGTGTCATAGACCGCGTTGGACATCTGACAGGCCACGAAGCGGCTCCAGATCAGGCGGTAGAGACGGTACTGGTCCCGGGTCAGGTCCTTCTGCAGGGTCTCGGGGTCCAGGCGGACGTCGCTGGGCCGGATGGCCTCGTGGGCGTCCTGGGCACCGGCCTTGGTCCGGTAATGGCGGGCCTGGGCCGGGCAGTAGGGCTTGCCGTAGCGCTCGGCGATCAGACCGCGCGCAGCGGCGATGGCCTCCTCCGACAGGCGGATGGAGTCGGTTCGCATATAGGTGATCAGACCGATGGTGCCGCGGTCGGTGACGTCCACGCCCTCATAGAGCTGCTGGGCGATGGTCATGGTGCGGCGCGGGGTCATGCCAAGCTTGCGGGAGGCCTCCTGCTGGAGGGTGGAGGTGATGAACGGAGGGGCAGGCGAGCGGTGCTTTTCCGCCTTTTTGATGGTCTGCACGGTGAAGCGCTGACCCTCGACGTCGCGCTTGACGGACTCGACCTCGGCCTCGGTTTTCAGCGTGCGCTTCTTCTCCTCGCCATAGTAGTGCGCCTCGAAGGAACCCGGCTTGTCGATGCAGCGCAGGGTCACGTCCAGGGACCAGTATTCCTCCGGCACGAAGGCGCGGATCTCCTGCTCCCGCTCCACGACCATCCGCGTGGCCACGGACTGAACCCGGCCCGCAGACAGGCCGCGGCGGATCTTCCGCCAGAGCAGGGGCGAGAGCTGGTAGCCCACGATCCGGTCCAGGATGCGGCGGGCCTGCTGGGCGTCGACTAAATCGCGGTCGATCTCGCGCGGGTGGGAGATGGCCTGGGTGACGACGTTGCGGGTGATCTCATTGAAGGTCACACGGCGGGTCTTTTCATCCGGGAGCTGGAGCAGCTCCTTGATGTGCCAGGAGATGGCCTCGCCCTCGCGGTCCGGGTCGGTTGCAAGGTAGACGGTGCCGGCCTTCTCGGCAGCCTTTTTGAGCTCCTTGATGAGGTCGGATTTTTCCTTCATGGGGATGTATTCGGGACGGAAATCATGGTCCAGATCGACGCCCATCGTGCTCTTGGGCAGGTCGCGCAGATGGCCCATGCTGGCCTTGACGATGTAATTCGGTCCGAGATATTTTCCGATGGTTTTCGCCTTGGATGGGGACTCCACAATCACAAGATCGGGGTTTTGTTTCGACATGAAAGCAGTTCCTCCGTTGCTGTCAGAATAAAAATCACTTGAGGGTATATATTTTACCGGGGTCACGGCGGACAACGCCGCGGAGCTCCAGCAGAGTGAGCTGAGAAAGGACCTGCGCCGCAGGCAGGCCGGTGCGGTCGATCAGAGCGTCGAGCTGCAGGGGACCGTTCGAGAGGGATTCGGCGATCCGGCGCTGCGGCTCGGGCAAGCCGGACCAGTCCCGGGCCGGGGCGGCGGGCTCCGGCGCGGGCTGCGCGGTTTGTTTGGGCTGCCGTGCCAGCTTCGCCGGGGCGGGCGGTTCCGCGGCGGACACCGCTTCGGCAGGCGGCCTGCCGTGATACTCGCGGACGGCCGCGGGATAGCGGTATTCGTATTCGCGCAGGACGTCCCAGCCGCATTCGGCCAGAAGGGCCCCGCTGCGCAGCAGGTCGTTGCAGCCCCGACTCAGGGGGTCTCCCGCAGGACCGGGGACGGCAAAGACGTCGCGGCCCTGGTCGGCGGCCCAGCGGGCCGTGATGAGGGCGCCGCTGTCGGCCGATGCCTGAACCACGACCACCCCGTCCGAGAGGGCGGAGATGATGCGGTTGCGGGCCGGGAAGCGCCCGGAGATCGGCGCGGCCCCGGGCGGGTACTCGCTGATGAGGCAGCCGGATTCGGCCACGCGGGCAAAGATGGCCGCGTTTTTCTTCGGATAGACCACGTCCACCCCGCAGCCGAGGACGCCGATGACCGGGCCGCCCCGGTCCAGGGCGCCGAGCGCGCCCTCGCCGTCGATCCCCAGGGCCATGCCGGTGACGACGGTCCCGCCGCAGCCGGCGATCTGCCAGCCCAGGCGGCGGGCCAGCGTCAGGCCTCTCGCATCCGCCCTCCGCGCGCCCACCAGGCCGATGCAGGGGGCCTTTTCCGGGTCCGGCATCCGGCCCACGGCATAGAGGACCACCGGGGCGTCGGACAACTGACGCAGACGTTCCGGGTACTCCCCGTCGCCGGGGACCAGGACGCGGATACCGGCGGTGCGGCAGGCGGTATAGATTGCCTCCGCCCTGGACAGGTCCCGGTCGGAGAGGGACCGGCGAACGGCAGCGCTGACGCCGGCGCGGGCCAGGTCCTCATCGGAGGTCTGATAGATCGCCTCGGCGGTGCCGAAGCGGGCCAGAAGGGTTCCGGCACGGACCGCGCCGAGGTTGGGTCGTTCGGCCAGCCAAATCCAGTGCAGGATCATCTCTCCCTCGCCTCCCGCAGACGCCAGAGCACGACGGTCGCCGCCACGGCGGCGTTCAGAGATTCACAGCGCGGAGACATCGGAATAATGGCAGCACGATCGGCAGCCGCCAGAAAGGCGGGGCTGACCCCCCGGCCCTCGCTGCCGATGACGACAGCGCAGGTCTGAATGGGAACGGTCCGGATATCCTCCGCCCGGTCGGACAGGGCCGTCACGCAGAGGGGGATCCCCTGCGCCAGGCACGCAGCACGGATGGCCTCGGAGCTGAGCTGCCGGGGCAGATTGCGAAAGACCGCGCCCATCGAGGCGCGGACGGTTTTTTCCGACCAGGGGTCGGCGCAGCCGTCGGCTAAGACCACCGGGATCTCGAAGGCATCGGCAGTCCGGAGGATGGTTCCCAGGTTGCCGGGATCCTGGATGCCGTCCAGGATCAGACAGCCGGGCGAGAGCTTGACCGGCTCCTGTTCTGGCATCCGACACAGGGCCAGGACGCCCTGGGGCGTCTCCATCCGGGAGACGTCGCGCATCAGGGACTCCGGCACCCGGAGCGCACGGACACCATCCGGGACAGGGAAGTCCACTCCGTCGGCCAGGATCAGGGTCTCGATCCGGATGCCCCAGCGAAGGGCCTCGGCCACGAGCTTGGTCCCGTCAGCCACGAAGGCACGGCGCTCATAGCGGTATTTGCGGCTGGTAATCAGCTTTTTGACGGTTTGCAACGTCGAATTGGTCTTCGACGTCACGCGCTCAACCATGCGCCATGCCCCCTTTTCGGATAAATAGTCATACACATACTAAGTTATCATAGCATGTTTGCAGTGGGATTGCAAGAAAAAATTATCTGGCGCAGCATCGCCCTCAGGCCGCGCATTTCCCTCTTGTCATTTAACGGAATTCTGCTATAATAGGAACGGTATTATCTCCCGCCGACGCGCCCGGCGCAGGCTGCGCGGGTTTGAATGGAAAGGAAGCTTTTTCATGGATCGACAAAAGGTCATCGTTCGGACCAGTATCATCGGGATCCTGGCCAATGTGTTTCTGGCGGCGTTCAAAGCTGCGGTTGGGACGATCTCGCACTCGATCGCCATCGTGCTGGACGCGGTGAACAACCTCTCGGACGCCCTGTCCTCGGTCATCACGATCGTGGGCACCAAGCTGGCCGGGAAGAAGCCCGACAAGAAGCACCCCTATGGGCATGGGCGGATCGAATACATCACGGCGATGATCATCTCAGTCATCGTCCTCTACGCAGGCGTGACCTCCCTGGTGGAGTCGGTCAAGAAGATCATCCACCCCGAGACCCCGGACTACGGCACCGCTGCCCTCGTGATCGTCGGTGTGGCGGTCTTGGTCAAGCTGGTTTTGGGCCGCTTCGTCGGCAAGACCGGCGAGAAGGTCCACTCGGAGTCCCTGATCGCCTCAGGCAAGGACGCTCTGAACGACGCGATCATCTCGGCCGCGACCCTGGTCGCCGCTCTGGTCTATCTGCTCTGGCACGTCTCGCTGGAGGCCTGGCTGGGCGCGGTGATCTCAGTGGTCATCGTAAAATCCGGCGTGGAGCTGCTGCGCGACACCCTCTCCCTGATCCTGGGCGAGCGTGTGGACAACGAGCTGGCCATGGCGATCAAGCAGACCGCGGCCGCCGTGCCCGGCGTGGGCGGAGCCTACGATCTGATTTTGCACAGCTACGGCCCGGAGATGACGATGGGCTCGATCCACGTTGAGGTCCCGGACTATCTGACCGCCGCTGAGATCGACACCCTGGAGCGGCAGGTGGTGGACGCCGTGATGCACGAGCACGGCGTCATCCTGACCGGCGTGAGCATCTACTCCCACAACACCACCGACGACGAGGCCGCCGCGATCCGCGAGAATGTCCGCAGGATTGTGATGGCCCACGACCATGTTTTGCAGATGCACGGCTTCTATCTGCATGAAAACCTGATCCAGTTCGACGTTGTGATCGGCTTCGAGACCGAGGACCGCCGCGCCCTCTGCGACCAGATCATCGCAGAGGTCCGGGCCGCCTACCCCGACTACGAGCTTCGCGTCACGATGGACAACGACATGAGCGACTGAAATGGATCTGAAAAAGCTGCTCCGGCTGGCCCTGCTGACCGCCGTCTCCCTGATCCTCTATCTGGTGGAAAATCAGATCCCGGCTCCCGTTCCGGTCCCCGGCGTCAAGCTGGGTCTGGGGAACATCATCGTGCTCTGCGTTCTCTTCCGGTACGGCTGGAAGGAAGCCCTGGCCGTCCTGCTGGTGAAGGTCCTGCTGGGCTCGGCCCTGACCGGGAATCTCGGCGCTGTGGCCTACGCCCTGACGGGCGGGCTTTTGAGCCTGGGCGGGATGTGCCTGCTTCGTCCCATTCTGACCGACCGGCAGCTCTGGGTGGGAAGCGTGATCGGAGCGATGCTCCACAATCTGGGTCAGCTCTCGATGGCAGCCGCGATCAGCCAGACCCCGGGGATCTTCGGCTATCTGCCCGTTCTGCTGCTCAGCGGCATGGTGACGGGCCTGTTCACAGGCATTGCGGCGCAGGCTGTTCTGCGCCGTCTGAAATAGAACAACTCACAAGGAGGATACGTCATGAACAAGGAATGGGATCTTTCCCCGCTCTACACGGGACTGGAAAGCCCGGAATACCGGGCGGATTTCGCCGCTCTGGAGGCGCTTTCCGCTGAATTCAACGCGCTCTGCGCCGCCCTGCCCGCTGAAGACCGCGGCGCGGCGATCCACAAGGTCCTGGCGATCCAGGAGAGGATCGCGGAGAAGGCGCACCGTCTCTACTCCTACGCCGAGCTGCGCAGCGCGGTGAACACCAGCGACGAGGGCGCGGTCAACGCGACGGCCAAGCTCCAGAAGCTGCTCGCCGATTCCAGCGCGGCCGAGGCCGCCTTCCGCACCTACGTGGGCAAGACTGAAAACCTGGACGAGCTGATCGCCGCAGACCCCTTCCTGGGCGAATACGCCTATTTGCTCCGCACCATGAAGGACGACGCGAAGTACACCCTCGACGAGAAGGTAGAGGAAGCACTGGCCAAGATGAACCTCTCCGGCGGCTCCGCCTGGGAGAATTTGCAGGCCTATCTGACCTCCACCGTCACCGCAGACTACCGCGGCGAGAAGCTGACCCTGAGCGCGGTTCGCAATCTGGCCTACGACCCCGATCCCGCCGTCCGCAAGGACGCCTATGACGCCGAGGTTGCCTGCTACGACAAGATCCGCGACGGCGTCTGCTTTGCCCTGAACTCCCTCAAGCAGCAGGTCACCACCGAATGCGAGCTCCGCAAGGGCGGCTCCCCGCTGGAGATGACCCTCCGCGCCAGCCGGATGAAGAAGACCACCCTGGACGCGATGATCCGGGCCATCGAGGAATATCTGCCCGTGTTCTGGAAGTACCTCCGCGCCAAGGCGAAGCTCCTGGGCTACGAGGGCGGACTGAAATGGTGGGACCTCTTCGCCCCGATGGGTAAGAACACCGCCACCTACACCGTCGAGGATGCCAAGCAGTATCTGCTGGATCACTTCCGCCCCTTCGCCCCCGACATGGCCGACATGATGGAGCAGGCCTTTGACGACGCCTGGATCGACTTCTACCCCCGCGCGGGCAAGGTGGGCGGCGCCTTCTGCGCCAACCTTTCGATGATCCGCCAGAGCCGCGTGCTGACGAACTTCGACGGAGCCTTCGGCGACATCGTTACCCTGGCCCACGAGCTCGGCCACGCCTTCCACGGCATGATGATCGAGGAACACCGCCCGCTGAATCTGGATTACTCGATGCCCGTTGCCGAGACGGCCTCCACCTTCAACGAGACCGTGGTCATGAACGCGGCCCTGGCTGAGGCGACCGACCCCGAGGTCAAGCTGGGCCTGCTGGAAAGCCAGCTCCAGGACACCACGCAGATCATGTGCGACATCATGAGCCGCTACTGGTTCGAGACCGCTGTGTTTGAGAAGGCCAAGGAGGGCTTCGCCTTCCCCGACGAGCTCTGCCAGATGATGAAGCAGGCTCAGAAGCGCGGCTACGGCGACGGTCTGGACCTGGATACCCTGAACCCCTATATGTGGGTCTGCAAGAGCCACTACTACTCCGCGGGACTGAGCTTCTACAACTTCCCCTACGCCTTTGGCGGCCTGTTCGCCGCGGGTCTCTACGCCCAGTACCGCCGCGAGGGCGAGGCCTTCCTGCCCAAGTACCGCGCTCTGCTCAAGGCGACCACGGTCTGCTCGGTGGAGGACGTGGCGAAGATGGCCGACATCGATCTCGGCGACGTCAACTTCTGGCGCTCCAGTCTGGAGATCTTCAAGGACCGCGTAGACCAGTTCCTGCAGCTGGCAGGCGTGGAGGAATAAACCCACCGCGGGAGATTAGGCAATCGGCAGCAGGCATTCGGCAATAGGAGCCGTAGGGCGGTCTGACCCAGGCCGCCCTACGGCTCCGTTGCTTCGTGAGATGTAGGGACGAGCATCGCTCGTCCGCGTTTGCGAAGCAAACAATTGCCCGCAGGGCAATCATGCCGCGTGTCGATCGGGATTTGCTTCCGGCAAATTGCATTCGTTCCGAATGCCGGACAAGCGATGCTTGTCCCTACGGC
>CAMHMK010000006.1 GCA_946186225.1 uncultured Clostridia bacterium | reverse complement strand
ACGCCCGCCCCGATCGAGCCGCTGACGAAGGTGATGACCGCCGCCACCACGAGAGGAAGCAGGGTCGTCACCAAAAAGAAGCGCTTGGTCGAGCGGATGCGGAAGGACATCAGCCAGGAATAGATCAGGCCGGAGACCAGTGCGGCAGCCGCCATTGTAAAAAACTGGCCTGCGGTGATGGCGGAGGTATAAATCGTATCAAACATTTGCAGTCATCCTTTCTCAGCTGACGTTCCGCATTTCGCGCTTGTAGGCCTCGCCGTATTTGGAAAAGCTGGCCTGGTAGATTCGTTCCTCGGAGAGGATCCGGGTGAGCCACAGCGGGATCGCGGTCTGCACCTTGATCTCCAGGATCGCGCTGCCCTGGGGCAGGAGGAGGATCCCGTCCAGACCGCCCGTGAGCGTCAGCCGCTCGGTGCGGTAGCGGGGATTTGCGTCGATGGTCAGTCGCAGCTCGCCGTCCGGCTCGTAGTAGGCGGTGCGGTCATAGATGATCATGCAGGCCGGGGCCAGGCTGTCATAGTAGTCGCGGAAGGCGGCGAGCTCGCGGTCGATCTGACCGTCGGAGCCCTCAGCCTCGCCCGCAAAGAACCGCTCCACCGCCGGGATCGTGGACCGGACCCTGCGCTTGTAGACCGTGCCGTTGGCCTTGCGCTTGAGCTCCAGAAAGACCGGCGAGCTTTCGGAGGCCGGGCCGTAGGAGCGGAGCCGGAGCTTCTCCTTGAAGGGCGGCTTTTCCAGCGAGGCGCGAATCAGCCGGTGATCCGGCGTGTCATAGTAGAGGGAGGCGATCGAGGTCAGGCCAAAGGCGTCGGGCACCATGTGGCCCTCAAGCCCCCGGAGCAGAGCGGCGGTCTGCCGGGCGTTCAGAATATATTTCATTTCCACCCGCTGCATCACGGAAATGGGGTTTTCCGGATCGAGGGTAACGGGAGCGGCGGTTTGCAGCATCGAAATCACCTCCAAGAGAATTCGGAACCCTGCCGGTTCGTTTGTTCTGGCGTGATTGTAGCGGGCGAACCTTATAGTAAGCTTAAGCATGGAAGGTTTTTAAAACGCAAAAATCCGGCGGAGCCGTGCGGCTCCGCCGGTGGGATGTAATGGGAAAACGACTTACTTCGCGCCGCACTCCACGCCGTCCAGATCCTCGGCGTTGGTGAGCATGACGACAACGGTGTCGTTGCAGCCTGCAGCCTTGATCTTGCTGACGTCAAAGTTCAGCAGGGGCTGACCGGCCTTGACCTTGTCGCCGTCCTGGACCAGAGCGGTGAAGCCCTCGCCGTTCATGCTGACGGTGTTGATGCCGACGTGGATCAAAAGCTCCATGCCGTTGGCTTCCAGGGTGATTGCGTGCTTGGTGTCAAACACGGAGGTCACCTCGCCGTCGAACGGAGCGACCACGACGCCGGCCGTGGGGACGACGCCGACGCCCTCGCCCAGAACGCCGGAGGCAAAGGTCTCGTCGGGAATCTCTTCCATCGGGATGACCTTGCCGGCCACGGGCTGGAGGGCGGTGCCGGCCGCGCAGCGGATGACGGAGGTCGTGGGGACTTTGATCTCAGCGGGCGCGGGAGCAGCCTTTTCTTCCTTGGGCTTGTCTTCCTTCCAGAGCACGAAGGTCAGGAAGAAGGCCAGGCCGCAGGCGATGAGCATCTGGATCGCGTACATCGGGATGTTGTCAACGATCAGCAGGCCGGGGATGCCGGTGACGCCGTAAGCAGTCGCGCCGATGCCCACGAGGGCGCCGAACAGAGAAGCCACTGCGCCGCCGATGACAGCCGCGATGAAGGGCTTCATGAAGCGGAAGTTGATACCGAAGATCGCGGGCTCGGTGATGCCCAGAGAGGCGGACAGGGAGGCGGGCAGGGCGACGGACTTGGTCTTGCGGTTCTTGGCAATGAAGAAGACGGCAAGGCAGGCGCCGAACTGCGCGAAGTTGGCGGAGGAGGCGATGGGCATCCAGATGTTCTTGCCGCCCTCGACGGCCAGCATGCCGGCCTCAATGACGTTGTACATATGGTGCAGGCCCATAACGACAGTCAGCGGGTACAGGGCGCCCATCAGCAGCGCGCCGATACCGCCGGTCTTGGTGACCAGCCAGGTGGCTCCGGCCAGCACCCAGTTTTCCAGGACGGAGAAGATGGGCCCGATGACCAGGAAGGTGGCAAAGGCGGTGACCAGGACAGTGACCAGCGGGGTCACGAAGAGGTCGATCATCTCGGGAACGGTCTTGTGCAGGAGCTTCTCGACCTTGGACATCAGAAGGACGGACAGGATCACGGGAATCACGTGGCCCTGATAACCAACCTGGGTGATGCCGACGGAGCCGAAGAGCAGCCACTTGGGGATGCCGCCGATGTCGGCGACCGACAGCGCGGTGTTCAGGGAACCCCAGATCGCTCCGGCAGCCTCGCCGGGCAGAGCGTTGATCACGGAAGCGCTGACGTTCTGGCCGCTGGAAATCAAGTTATTCAGGTAACTTGACAATTCTGCGGGGATCAGCGCTGAGACCTTGGGATCCAATGCCGCAAGCGCATTCTTTACCGCGTCAAAGGGAAGGGCTTTGCCGAAGGTTGTGGCAACGTTCTGCACGGAGCCTGCGTTCCAGGCGTTGAGCAGAGCCGGGTGCACCATCATAATGCCGATGACAGCGCCGAGGAAGATGTTGCCGCCGAAGACGCGGGCCGCGGAGATGGCGACCAGTACGGGCAGCAGGGCAAAGGCGGTGTTGGCGGCCATATCCAGGAAGGAATACCAGCCGGTACCGGCGAAGCTGGGGATGGCCTTGCCGAGGGCTTCGACGAGACCCATCATCAGGCCGGAGGCCACGATGGCGGGGAGGATGGGAACGAAGATGTCGCCGGGGGTCTTCAGGATCTTCTTCCACCAGGGCATCTTGGAGGCCGCGGCGGCCTTGACGTCCGCCTTGCTGGCCGCGGTGAGACCGGTGACAGCCAGGAACTCGTCATACACCTTGTTGACGGTTCCGGTGCCGATGATCAGCTGGAGCTGACCGTTGGATTCGAACATGCCCTTGACGCCTTCCACGTCCTCCAGGGCCTTGGAATTCACCTTGCTGTTGTCGGCGATGACCAGGCGGAGGCGGGTGGCACAATGGGCTGCGCTGATGATGTTCTCTTTGCCGCCTAAGTTGGCAAAGATCTCTTCCGCGCATTTGCGGTAGTTGAGTGCCATTTCAGAACTCTCCTTTTCGTATTATATTCTCAGCCGAAGCTGAAAACTACTTGGTAAGATGGCTGGCTTTGACGTTGATGCGGACGGCTCCGTCCGCAAAGAAGGAAATGCGGTCGGCGGTGACCGGCGTGTCCACAGCCAGGGACATCACCTTTTCGCCGTCGTTCACAAAGACCTCCGCGCTGAACCGGTCCAGGATCAGTCGCAGGCGGATCGCCCCGTTCTCGTGGGCGACCTTCGCGCGGCGCTGGTGGATGATGGCGCGGCGGGAGCCGGAGAACTTGCGGTCGATTTTCAATACGGATTCGTGGGGGCGGAAGCTGACGCCGGTGTGGAACCGGTCGTCCTGCGCAAACCAGACCGAGAAGCGTTGGTAGAGCCCGTCCAGGGGGCTGACCTCCAGCTCCAGATCGAGCTGCCGTCCGTCCACGCCGGGCAGGGAGATCTGCTCGCCTCGGATCTCCACGTTCTCATAGCAGATACGGTCGGCCCGGAGCTGTTCAAGCTCGCGCACCGGGCGCTGGCAGAGGACGCCGTTGCGGAAGAACAGCTCGCGCGGCAGGCTTGTCTGGCCGAACCAGGGATAATTGCGGTAGTGCTGGTTGCAGGTGTCCCAATTCATCAGCCAGCCGATCATGACCCGCCGTCCGTCCGGGGTCAGGATCGTCTGCGGGGCATAGAAGTCGATGCCGTAGTCCACCGCCTGATTGGCCCGCTCGCGGAATTCGCCGGTCTCCGAGTCGTAGTCTCCGATCAGACAGAGAACGCCGTCGCCGTTGTGGTACTCGAAGCCTTGGGGAAGCATGTCCTGCGCCGAGATGAGCAGGACGTCCTGCCCGTCCAGACGGAACAGATCGGGGCACTCCCACATCAGACCGAAGCGGTTTTGGTTTTCCGCCACCTTGCGTACCAGACGCCAGGAGACCAGGTCCTTGCTCTCATAGAGCAGAATCTGACCACCGCCCTCCCGATCCCGGCTGGCAACGATGCAGCGGTAGCGGCCGTCCGCCTCCTGCCAGAGCTTGGGGTCGCGGAAGTGCTCGTCGCTTGCGCCGGCCGGCAGGTCCTGGGCGGTGATGACCGGGTTGCCCGGGAACTTCACATAGTTCAGACCGTTGCCGAAGGCAAGGTTCTGGGTCTGCACCTGCTGCCGCCCGCCGTGGCGGGTGATCTTGTCGGCCACGCCGGTGTACATCAGTGCGTGCCGCCCGTCGGGCATGGTCAGGGCGGTGCCGGAAAAGCATCCGCCGTAGTCGTAGGGCATGTCCGGAGCCAGGGCGGCCGGGAGGTATTCCCAGTGCAAGAGATCCCGGCTGACCGCATGGCCCCAGTGCATCGGCCCCCAGTGGGAGTCATAAGGGTGGTACTGATAGAACATATGGTACTGCCCGTTGTAGAAGGAAAAGCCGTTCGGGTCGTTCATCCAGCCCACGAGGGGGGAGAGGTGGAAGGCCGGCCGGTCCTCGGGCATGATAAAGGCGCTTTGGTTGGTTTCATAGTGCCGCGCATCCAGCATGGCGCGGCTGAGCGTGTTCAGTTCGTCCATGGTGTCCTGCCTTCAGTCGTCATTCATGCTGTCGAGCAGGGCGTCCACGATGGTCGGAACGACCTTCGTGGCTCGCTTCTGTACGATCTCGGGCGCGTAGGGGAAGGTGTAGGAGACGTCGGCGGCCTCCAGCAGGGGCAGATCGTTCATCGAATCGCCGATGCCGTAGAGCCTGACCTCGCCCCAGTGCTGCTTCATGTAGTCGCGCAGATAGGCCACACCCTTTCCCTTGGAGCAGCCGCGGGGCGCGATATCGACCTCAACCACGTTCTGGAAGGCCTGGACCCGATCGCCGAAGCGCTCGTTTACGGTCGCCACGATGGCTGCCGCGTCGTCCAGACTCTCGGTGTGGATGCTGACCTGATGGATCAGCCCTTCCGGCGCATCGTCCACGCCGGAGATCACGTAGTAGAAGCCGGGGTAGTCCATCTTGGAAAAGACGCAGATATCGCCCTCGATGTCCAGAGTCATACGGTAGCCCTTCGGATGATACGCACGGATCAGCGCGTCCGCCACGCCGCGGTCCACGCCGCGCTTCAAAATAGGCTTCAGCTCCCGGTCCACGATGTTCGCGCCGCTGGAGGTGATGTAGAAATCCGGCGCGAGGATCCCGCCGATGAAGGGGGTCAGACCGCCCACCTGGCGGCCGGTGCAAAGGCCGAACAGGTGACCCGCGGCCTGGTAGCGGCGGATCATCTCTACGCTGACCGGCGGCAGACGCTCGGCCTCCGTCGCGCCCTTGTAGAAATACAGGGTACCGTCAAAATCACTGGCAAATACTTTCATATCGGAAACCTCACTTATACTGCGAATTCATCCGTCACAGAGCGGTTCATCTCCCAAATGCGCAGCTTTGCGCCGTCGCTGACGGTGTAGTTCAGCTCGCGCTCGGTGGGATAGAGGTGGGTCGTAAAGGTCCGCTCGCCGTCGTTGAAGAAGAGCTCGGCGGAGCTGTGGTCCAGGAAGACGCGGAGACTGCGGAGCGGGCGTTCCAGCTTCACATCCAACTGCTCAAACACGTTCTCGTTGAAGCGCAGGTCCATCCCGGAGCGGTCCAGGGTGCAGAGCCCCGCAAGCGCATCGTAGTGCAGGCGCAGGCCGCCGGAGCCGTCGGCCCGGGTGCAGAGGTTCAGGTCGAAATTGCCTGTCGGGACTGCAATCTCCAGCTCACAGGCACGGGGCAGAGTCCCGTTCGGGGGGAGCGCAGCGCCGCGCAGGGTCTCGATCCCGGAGATCGGGGTCTGGATCAGCCTTCCGTCCCGGATGCGAAGCTCGCGGGGCAGGCTCATCGAGCCCTCCCAATCCTCCTCGGCGGTGGGATAGTGGTTGTCGGGCAGACCGATCCAGCCGATCAGCACGGCCTTGTCAGGGTCGTCCACGTTGGCCGCGCCCTGGGCGGCGTAGAAGTCGAAGCCCCAGTCCAGATAGTCGTAGGAGCCGTCCGGCGTGAAGGTCAGACTGTCATAGTCCATCGTGCCGATCAGATAGACGTTGTGGTTCGTGCTGTTTCCGCGCATCGGCAGGGTCGTGTACTGTGGGGAGAAGATCAGCACGTCCTTCCCGGAAATATTCACAATATAAGGGCATTCCCACATCCCGCCAAAGTGCTCGAAGCCGGGGACCCTGAGCTGCCCGGCGAAGCGCCAGCCGGTGAGGGGCTGTTCGGATTCGTAGATCTGAACGCAGCCGCGCTTGTCCAGCGTCTGCGCGCCGATCAGAATATAATACTTCTGCTTCTCGGCGTTCCAGACGATCTTCGGGTCGCGCTGATGCTCGGAGTAGTCGCTCCGCGGCCCAAACAGAGGCTCGGGAAGCTTCCGCAGCTTGCCATCCTCGTCCAAATAGGCAGCGCAGGTCCAGGGCGTCCGGACCCAGTTCTCGTCGCGGTGGTTGCCGGTGTAGAAGAAATAGAGCTTGTCGCCCACGGAGATCGCAGAACCGGAGTGGGCGCCCTTGTTGTCATAGTCGCGGTCGGGAGCCAGTCCGATGCCCTCGTTATTCCAGTGCAGCAGGTCCGGACTGGTCACGTGGTACCAGTATTTCAGACCGTGTACCGCGCCCCAAGGGCACCATTGATAGCAGAGGTGCCAGACGCCCTGATGCAGGGCGAAGCCGTTGGGGTCGCTGGAAAGGCCGGTGATCGGCTGAACGTGGTAAGTCTGCCGGTAGACGGAGCCCCGGATCCGGTCATACAGGTCGCGGATCTCCTCCGGGCTTTGCAGAACGCGGTAGCGCTCCTCGCGGGTCCATTCTCGCATGGGTTCGACCTCCTTAAATCGAGTCTCGGTATTGGATCGTGTAGTTTAGCATGGTCTGGCGGATGGGGCGGACCGGCGCGTCGGACCGAAGCAGCTCCACCAGCATCCGCGCTGCCTCCTGGCCGCTGGTGCGGAAGTAGAAGTGGGTCGAGGTCAGGTGGGGCACGATATGGTCACAGGCCCAGCTGTCGCCCACGCCCACCACGCTGACGTCCTCCGGCAGCCGCCTTCCGGCGGCGCGCAGGGCGTCCATCGCGCCGAATGCGATGTGGTCAGTGGCGCAGATCACGGCGTCCAGGTCCGGGTGCTCCGCCAAAAGCCGCTGCATGGCTGCACGCCCGGATTCCAGGGTGAAATCGCTGAGCGCAATGGGCAGGGCTTCCGCATCCAGACCGAATTCCCGCAGCCCGGCCTCCACGCCGCGCCGCCGGGAAACGCCGACAGCGGCGTCTCGCTCAGTCACGCCGATGTAGACGGGGCGGGTCCGCCCCCTGCGCAGGACCAGGCGGGTCAGCTCTAAAGCAGCCCCGTAGTCGTCGTGATAGACCGAGCAGACGCTTCGGAATTTCTGCCCGACCACCACCGCCGGGATCGGCAGATCGTGGAGGAAGCGCTCGTGCTCCGGGGTGCAGACGGTTGCCATCAAGATCACGCCGGCCACGGAGCGGGTCTGGAACAGGCGGAGCTGATTCAGCTCCTGCTCGGGGTCCATGTCGGAAACGGCAAACTGGCAGACGTAGCCCTCGCGGGAGAGGACGTCCAATGCCCCCGCTGCCATGCGGGATACGGCCTCGGAATCCAGCCGCGGCACCACGATTCCGATCAGATCGGTGGTTCTGGTCCGCAGGGTCTGGGCGGCTATATCTGGCTCGTATCCGGTTTTCTGGATGGCGTCCCGGATCACGGCCCGCTTTTCCTCGCTCAGAGATCCGCCGTTGAGATAGCGGCTGACCGCTGAGGGGGACACGCCCGCCAGCTTCGCCAGCTCCTTCATGGTCATCGGTCAACACCGCCTTTCGTGAGAATATGGTAAGGGTTGGTTATACGTGCTTCGCCCAGAGAAAACCGTACCCGGGGAGGTCTACGGTTTCCAGGTTCAAATGTCGGTTCGTCCGCAGGTTCCTAACCTCGCAAGGGGCGAGGTGGACCGTTTTGGGCTCCGGGCTGAAATTGAACAGAGCAGTCAATACTGCACCGTCGCGTACGCGGCGCACGCCGAGCACGGCTTTGTCCCCGGTGTCGAAGCCGGTGAACTCCGAGTCGGCGGCAAAGACTGCCTCCTTCGCACGGATCGTTTCCAACCGGCGCAGACCGGAGAAGAGCTTTCCCTGCCGGGTCTTCCGGTCGCTGCGCTGTTCCGCGTCGGCCCAGTTGAACCGTCCGCGGTGGAGGTAGCGGCTGTCCTCCGCCCGGTCCGGGTCGTTGTGGTAGCCGTAGTCGTTGAGCTGGCCGATCTCGTCCCCGCTGTAGAGGACGGGAATGCCGCTCTGGGTCAGCATCCAGGCGTGGAGCATCAGATCGCAGTCCACGGCGGACTTCTCGTCCAGCTCGGCCCCGCAGAGGGAGGCCGTCGTGCCGCAGAGTCTGGCGTCGCCCAGGCGCGGGTCGTCGTTATAGAGTTCACCGCGGGCGGGGCTGCCCGGCCACTTGCCGGTGAACCAATCGTTGAGATACTTCTTGTGCGCCACTTCCTCAATGCCGAACTGGCGCAGCCAGGCGTAGTCCAGACCCCAACCGATGTCGTCGTGGCATCGCAGATAGTTCTGGAAGGAGCAGGATCGCGGCAGGGCCGCCAGCTGTTCCATCTGCCGCCCCAGCAGCCGCACGTCGCGGGTCGCCAGGCAGCTCCAGGTGGAGCACATCGTGGTGACGTTGTAGAGCATGTGGCACTCCGGCTTTTCCGGCGTGCCGAAATATGGCGCGACCTTCTTCGGCTCCATCACGACCTCGCCCAAAAGCAGAACGCCGGGGCATACGATCTCGCAGGCCAGGCGGAGCATCCGGGACAGGGTGTGGACCTGGGGCAGGTTGCGGCAGTCGGTGCCGAGCTGCTTCCAGATATAGGGGATCGCGTCCAGACGGATCACATCCATGCCGCGGTTTGCCAGATAGAGCAAATTCTCGGTCATGTCGTTGAAGACCATCGGGTTTGCGTAGTTGAGGTCCCACTGATAGGGATAGAAGGAGGTCATCACCCACTGGCCGCAGTCTTCAAGCCAGGTGAAGTTGCCAGGGGCCGTGGTCGGGAAGACCTGGGGGACGGTTTTTTCATACTCGTCGGGGATCCGGCGGTCGTCGTAGAAGAAGTACCGCGCCCGTGCCACGGGATCACCGGCCCGGGCGGCTCTGGCCCAGGTGTGATCCTCGCTGGTGTGGTTCATCACAAAGTCGAGCGCCAGGCTGATCCCGGCCTCCCTGCAGTCGTCGGAGAGGTGTTCCAGATCGGCCATTGTTCCCAGCTCCGGCTGGACGGCGCGGAAGTCCGCCACAGCGTAGCCGCCGTCGGAGCGGCCCTTGACGGTCCGAAGCAGGGGCATCAGATGGAGATAGTTGATGCCGCACTCCTTCAAATAGGGGAGCTTTGCCCGGACGCCATTGAGGTCTCCGGCAAAGTTGTCCACATAGAGCATCATGCCCAGCATCTTGTTCGAGCGGTACCAGTCCGGGTCGGTCACACGGCGCTGATCCTGGTCGCGCAGAGCCTGTTTGCGGTCGTCGTAGCTGCGGCGCAGCATGTCCACAAAGTAATCAAAAGCCCGGAGGTCGTTCTGGTAAAGCTCGCAGTACAGCCATTTAAGCTCATCCAGCCGAGGGTTCAAACGGTGAACAAAAGAAGCGTATTCCATATATGGCCTCCTTTCAGCCGGCAAAGGCGGAAACCTCCGCCAGCGTGGGCATCGCGGGGATCGCTCCGCTGCGGGAGCAGGTCAGTGCCGCGGCACGGTTGGCAAAGCGGAGCATCTCCTCCAGCTCCGGGACCTCCAGCGCGTTCAGCGGTCCCTCGGGGCGGGCCACCAGACGGCTCAAAAGCGCACCGTGGAAGGTATCTCCCGCGCCGTTCGTGTCGGCCACCTTGACGCGCACACCGGGAACGGTGCCCACGGCATCGCCCAGACGGTAGAAGGTGCCTTTCTTTCCGAGCGTCACCAGGATCAGGCGGATGCCCAGGGCGGCCAGCTGCGCGGTGCCGCCGATCGGGTCGTCCGTGCCGGTCAGCAGGGGAAGCTCCTCGTCGCTGATCTTCAGGACGTCGGTCTTCTCCAGCGGGACCTTCATCCAGCGCAGGGCAGTGGCCACGTCCGGCCAGAGGTTCGCGCGGTAGTTCGGATCGTAGCTGATCAGCACGCCGCGGGCACGGGCATAGTCCGCGGCCTCCAGGGTCGCGGTGCGGACGGGATCGGCCGTCAGACTGACGGAGCCGAAATGCAGGATCTTCGGCAGAGGAGAAAGGGCGTTCACGGCCTCCTCGGCAGTCAGCAGGGTGTCCGCGCCGGGGGAACGATAGAAGGCAAAGGAGCGCTCGCCGCTGGGGGCGACGCTGACGACGGCCTGGGTGGTCAGGCACTTGTCGGTCTCATACAGACCGGTCACGTCCACGCCGTCGCGCTCGAGCACGGCGCGCAGGTCGCGCCCGAAGGTATCGCAGCCGACCTTGCCGATGAAGCCGGCGGAGGTGCCGAGCCGCGCTGCGGCAACTGCCACGTTGGCCGGGGCACCGCCCGGATTTGCGGCAAAGTGCCGCACCTGGCGCTCATCCACGTGGGTTTGCGTCAGATCAATCAATAGTTCGCCCAAAGTCAGTAAAACTGCCATAATTGCCCCTCCGAATTGAAATCGTTTTCATAGATATAACCATGATAGCATAACCGGGATTTGATTGCAAGAGGAAATGCTGAATTGGGGCGGTTCCTTTCCGGATTTGTGCTTATTTCACAGAAGGGTGGATCTTCATATAGGAAATGTGCATAAAATGCAGTTTGGAATCTTGGCAATTATCCCATGTAGACAGAAAGAGAGAAACCGTGTAAAATGTTAAGGAGAATGAAACCGATTTCAAAGACCATTCAATACATCTTGTAAAGGAGAAAAGTAAAATGAAGCAGTTCGATTATACCATCAAGGACCCTCTGGGCATCCATGCTCGTCCTGCCGGCCTGCTGGCCAAGCTCGCTAAGGGCTTCGGTGACACCGTCGTCACCATCACCAAGGATGGCAACACTGTCAAGGCTTCTCAGCTCATGAAGGTCATGGGCATGGGCATCAAGACCGGCAACACCATTACCATCGCCGCGGAAGGCCCCGCGGAGGATGAAGCCATCGAGGGCGTCAAGAAGTTCCTCGAGGAGAATCTGTAATCCGAAACATCCGAACGGGCGGGGCACAAACCCCGCCCGCGCTTCTATCATCACATTCTTTCAGGAGGTACACCATGATTTTGTTACAGGGCAAGGGCGTTTCCAAGGGTGTCACCAGCGGCCCCATCTACTTCTTCCGCCGCAGCGACGCCACCGTCACCAAGTATGACGCCCCCGACCAGGCTGCCGAGAAGGCGCGCCTGGCCGCCGCGCAGGAAAAATCCATCGAGCAGCTCAACCGCCTGGCGGACAAGTGCCGCGAGGAAGCCGGTGACGAGGCTGCCATCCTCTTCGAGACCCACGCCATGTTCGTTGAGGATGAGGACTACGTTGAGGCCATTATGGACACCCTCGCAGAAGAGGGCTGCAACGTCGAATACGCCGTGCAGTGCGCCGGCGAGCAGTTCGCCGCCATGTTTGCCGCGATGGACGACGCCTATATGCAGGCCCGCGCCGCTGATATCCGCGACGTCACCGGCCGCATCCTCAACAACCTCATGGGCGTTGTCGAGGGCGGCATCGACTCCGACGTTCCCGTGGTCCTGGCCGCCGACGACCTGGCCCCGTCCGAGACCCTCCAGCTCGACAAGAGCAAGATCCTCGGCTTCATGACCCAGGGCGGCTCCGGCAACAGCCACACCGCCATCCTGGCCCGCACCATGGGCATCCCCGCCATCTGCGGCCTGGGCGAGAGTCTGAAGACCGAGATGGAGGGCCGCATCGCCTACATCGACGGCGAGACCGGCAAGGTCGCGCTCGAGCCCGACGAGATCACGCTCACTGCCTATAATGCCAAGCTCAAGAAGCAGCAGGAAATGAAGGTCCTCATGGACACCATGAAGGGCCAGAAGGACGTCACCCTCGACGGCCGCGAGATTCTGGTCTACTGCAACATCGGCTCCCCCGACGATCTGCCCGCCGTGCTCAACAACGACGGCCAGGGCATCGGCCTGTTCCGCTCCGAGTTCCTCTATCTCAAGGCCACCGACTTCCCCGACGAAGAGACTCAGTTCAAGGCCTACAAGGCCGTGGCCGAGGGCCTCAACGGCAAGCGCGTCGTGATCCGCACCCTTGACATCGGCGCGGACAAGCAGGTCAGCTACTTTGACATGAAGAAGGAAGAGAACCCGGCCCTCGGCGTCCGTGCGATCCGCATCTGCCTGAACCGTCCCGAGATCTTCCGCACCCAGCTGCGCGCCCTCTACCGCGCCTCCGCCTACGGCAAGGTCGCCATCATGTTCCCGATGATCACCTCCGTCTGGGAGGTCAAGGAGTGCAAGCGCGCCTGCGCCAAGGTCATGGAGGAGCTCAAGGCTGAGGGCATCCCCTTCAACCCCGAGACCGAGATCGGCATCATGATCGAGACCCCCGCCTCCATCTTCGTGGCAGACGCCCTGGCCAAGGAAGTGGATTTCTTCTCCGTCGGCACCAACGACCTGACCCAGTACACCCTGGCCTGCGACCGTCAGGCCAACGACCTGGGCAAGTTCTTCGACCCGCATCACCCCGCCGTCCTGCGCGCCATCAAGATCGCGGCCGACGCGGCCCACGCCGCCGGTATCTGGATCGGCATCTGCGGCGAGCTCGGCGCGGACATCTCCCTGCTCGAGACCTTCCTGGCCATCGGCATCGACGAGCTGTCCGTCTCCCCGTCCTCCGTCCTTCCCCTCCGCGCTGCCATCCGCAAGTCCATCGCCAAGACCTGCACCCTGGAGAAGCTGGAAAGCTGATTTTCCGGTCCGGCAAAAGCGTCCGGCTGTATCTCGCAAGCAGAGATACAGCCGGACGCTTTTACGCTTCATTTTTCCCTTGCAATATCGCTCCTTTTGGGCTATACTAAAGAAAAAACCTGGAAGAAGGAGACTTGCCGATGGATCCCAAGGAACGCTTTGTAGAGCTCTATCGCAAATACATCACCCGTGACGGCGCGGAGAACTTTCTGCAATTTCTGCTCGATTCGGACTTTTTCACGGCTCCGGCCAGCGCGCGGTATCATTCCTCCGTGGCGGGCGGACTTTGCCAGCACAGTCTGAACGTCTACGACTGCCTGCGGGCCTATATGAACCGTCCCCGCGTCCAGCAGGTCTACAAGCTGGTGGGCGACGACTACAGCCCCGAGAGCATTGCCCTGGTCTCCCTGCTCCACGACGTCTGCAAGATCGGCTGCTACCGCCCCGGCTTCCGCAACGTCAAGGATGAGCGCGGTGCCTGGCAGAAGGTGGCCACCTACAACTTTGAAGATCCCCTGCCCTTCGGACACGGCGAAAAATCGGTCTGGATGATCATGAAATACATGGACCTGACCGATCAGGAGGCCTTCGCCATCCGCTATCACATGGGCTTCTCCGGCGACGAGGACAACCGCACCGTCGGCCAGGCCATGGCAAAATTCCCCCTGGCCTTCGCCCTCTCGGTGGCCGATACCGAGGCAACCTATTTCTTAGAGTGATCCCAAATACGCAGCAGAGGACGGTTCATGCGAAATGAACCGTCCTCTGCTGCGTATGGTTAATTGGACAAAACCACGCTGACCTTTGAATTCGGCGGGACGGACGCGGTGATGAACGCGTTGCCGCCGATGATGCTGTCGTGGCCGATCACGGTGTCTCCGCCCAGGATGGATGCGCCGGAATAGATCGTGACGCCGTCCTCGATGGTCGGATGCCGCTTTTTCCCGCACAGCTGCCGCCCGCCGCGGGTCGAGAGCCCGCCGAGCGTCACGCCCTGGTAGATCTTGACGTGCTCGCCGATCACCGCGGTTTCCCCGATCACAACGCCGGTCCCGTGATCGATGAAGAAATCGTTTCCGATCTCTGCGCCGGGATGGATGTCGATCCCGGTCCGCCCGTGCTCGTATTCGGTCATAATGCGCGGCAGGATCGGAACGCCTTCCACCGCCAGCTCGTGGGCAAGCCGGTACACCGTCACGGCGTGGAAGCCCGGATAGGAGCAGATGATCTCGGACCTGGACTTGGCCGCGGGGTCTCCCTCAAAAAAGGCGTCCAGATCCGTTGCCAGCCTTTGTCGGATCGCCGGGAGTGTTCGGAAAAACGATTCCGTGATCTCCTGCGCCGCGATCTCGCATTTCCGCTCCACGGCGGGCGGGCATTCCACCGGCTGTCCGGCCCGCTCCGCAGCCGGGCAGAGATCCGGCCGGTAGCGCAGGGCGATCGAAACCTGCCCCTCCAATTTGCAGATCACGTCCTCAATCAGTGCGCCGAGACTGTGCTTCGTGTTCAGCACGGCCCCCGATTCCTCCCGGAAATATCCGGGGTAGATGATCTCAAGCAGCTGATCGGTGATTTTCTCGACTGCCTTTCGGTTCGGCAGGGAAAAGACGTCCAGCTTGTCGATGTCCCGGTCCTGTTCGTAGTCGGAAAGCGTCAGCTCCACAAGCTTGTGGATCGTTTGCGCGTCGCCCGCACGAAAGCGCATGGAAGTCACCTCGGATCGAAATATCGGATTGATTGGAACAGCGGCGTGGAATAGTACCGGTCCCCGCTGTCGGGCAGGAGGACCACGATGGTCTTACCCGCGTGCTCCGGCTGCTCAGCCAGGTGCAGGGCGGCCCAGAGCGCAGCGCCGGAGCTGATGCCGTTGGAGATCCCCTCCGACCTTGCCAGAAGCTTTGCGGTCTCAAAGGCGTCCTCGTTCCTGACCGGGATGATCCCGTCGGAAACCGTCGTGTCCAGCACCTCCGGGACGAAGCCTGCACCGATGCCCTGGAGCAGGTGCGCGCCGGGCTGACCGCCGGACAACACGGGGGAAGAGGCAGGCTCAACGGCATAGACCCGGAGTTCCGGCCGCATCCGTTTCAGATAGCGCCCGGCTCCGGTCAGCGTTCCGCCCGTGCCGACGCCCGCAACGAAGAGATCGACGCAGCCGTCGGTGTCCTGCCAGATCTCAGGCCCGGTGGTTTGCGCATGGATCCACGGGTTGACCGGATTGACAAACTGCCCCGGGATGAAGCTGCCCGGCGTCTGCGCGGCGAGGGCCTTCGCCTGTTCCATGGCGCCGCTCATCCCCTTGGCCCCGTCCGTGAGGACGATCTCTGCGCCGTATGCCTTCAGAATGCTCCTGCGCTCCTCGCTCATGGTCTCCGGCATGGTCAGGATGATGCGGTATCCCTTTGCAGCGGCTGCCGCTGCCAGCCCGATGCCGGTGTTGCCGGAGGTCGGCTCTATGATGATCGAGCCCTTCTGGAGCAGTCCGCGGCGCTCTGCATCCTCCAGCATGGCCTTTGCAGTGCGGTCCTTCACGCTCCCGGTGGGATTCAGATACTCGAGCTTGACCAGCACCCTTGCCCGCAGCCTGCGGGCTGCCTCGATATTTCGAAGCTCGACCAGTGGCGTGCCGCCGACGAGCTCCAGCACGCTTCCATAGATCTTTGCCATCGTGATACAAGCCTCCCCACGATTATTGTAGAAATCAGCCTTCCGGTATTGTGCTCCATGCTCGCGCGGTACAGAGGGGACGATAATCCAGTATATGAGAAGAAGATGAAAAAAGAACCGGTACAGCCGATGTTCGGGCTGTACCGGTTCTCACGGATCCGGTATGGTGGTTTGTCAATCCGCCGGAAAAACCAGAAGGGCAGTACCATCTGGCCTGGTCGCATAATCCTCGGTGGGGTAGAAGAGAGACCAGTTTTCGCCGGTGCGCAGGCGGACGGCCCAGCCGGCGGGCCAGGTCTCCGGCCAGGAAATGGCCTCGGTCCGCGGAGCCCAGGTGACGATCCGGTTCAGAGCGCCGCTGCTGGGGTCGAGCGTCTCCAGACGGATCAGCAGCTCGCTTTCCGCTTGCTGCACTTGGGCGTCCATGTCCTCTGACCTGGGCAGATTCTGAACCAGCCATTCCTGCACGGCCAGCATGGTTTCGTAATCGGTGGCGTACACCACCTCGCTGCTGTCGTCCGGTCTGCCCAGTGCCTGGGAGAACGTCAGAACCTCAGCCTCGATCAGACGGTCGTAGAGCTCCGGCTCCGCCTCCGCCAGCAGATCCAGCAGGCTGTCTGCAGAGAACTCGGTGTAGATCAGGACCGGGTAGCCTGTCTGCTCGCTCAGGCTTGCGCAGCGCATACGAAGAATCTCATCCATTGGATTGACAGAACCGCGGACCGGCTCGCCAAAACTGTCTTCGCTGCTTCCGCCGCTTTGATAGTAGGTGTCGCAGGGAACGGAATTTTCATCGAGCTCCGGGCTCTGCGTGGGCGACACGATCGCGCTCGCATGCAGAGCATCCGAGGCAAATTGCGAGATGTGCAGGCCGCCCTTGGCGGTGTCGTCCTCAATCGACGGCAGCGCCAGAATATCGGTTTCCGCATTCGCTTCCGCAGGCGCTTGCGTGGCCACGGGGACCATGGCAGCGGTCACGGGCGGCGTACTGCTTTTGACAGCAAGCTCCGGATGCGGCAGACGGATGACGCCGGTGCCGACCAGCAGGACCAGGACGGCGGCGATCAGACCGAAGCCGGTGCCAACACCCCAGTATCCGTGCTTTTTCTTCTTCTGGTTGCCGGATTCCCGGCTGATCCGATACATTACGCCCCGCTTCAGGCCCTCCGGAGCAGGAACGGCGAGGTCGGCAGTCATCTGTTCAATGGAAGCCATCGCCTCATAGAGGCGGCGGCAGTCCGGACATGCGTCGAGATGCGCCTGCACCCGCGCCTCGTCTTCAGCGGAGAGCGCTCCGTCCAGCTTTGTGCTTAATAATTCATAAATCTGTTCGCAGTTCAACGCGCATCCCTCCTTTCTACTTGACAGACGAATGTGTATTCATTTTGTTCCCAATTTGCAATAATTTATTCCGCAGGGCGGTGCGCGCCCGGGAAAGGCGGGATTTGACCGTGCCTTCCTCGATCTGCAGGATTTCTGCGATCTGGGTATAGCTCAGATCATCGATGGCCCGCATCGTCAGAATCTGGCGCTGGACCGCAGGCAGCTCATTGAGCGCCCGGATCAGAAGCTGTCGGTCCTCGGCGGCGATCACGGCCTCCTCCGGTGTTTTGTCGGGGTCGACCACATCGAGCTGTACTTCCTCCCCGTCCTCATCGTCTGTGACGGTCAGCGAGACAGCGGCCTTCCGCTTTTTTGCCCGCAGAAAGTCCAGACAGATGTTGGAGGTCAGGCGAAACAGCCAAGTGGAAAAAGAGGACTCGAAATGAAAGCTCCCCAGACTTCGCCAGGCGCGGAGAAAGGCCTCCTGGGACAGATCGAAGGCGTCGTCCTCGTTCCCGCTCATCCGCAGGGCGAGGTTGTAGACCTTCGTCTGATACTTCTCCACCAGTAGGCCAAAGGCGTCATTGTCGCCATCGAGCACCTTCTGTATGATTTCTCGTTCATCCATCGGCAGTTCCTCTATGAAAGGTCCCTATGGATCCCCGCAATCACCCGACGGACGTCGTCCATCGTCTGGATCTTGGAGATCTCTTGCTTGTAATAGTTGCTGTAGGCCACGCCGCGCAGATACCAGGCCAGATGCTTGCGGGCCTCCAGACAGGCGATGTGTTCGCCCTTGTCGGCGCAGGCCAGCTCCATCTGGCGGGCGGCAGTCTTCATGCGGGCCCGAAGCGGCGGGCGCTCCGGGATCGGCTCGTCGGCCAGAGCGGCCCGGATCTCGGCAAAGAGCCAGGGGTCGCCGAAGCTGGCCCGGCCCACCATGACGGCGTCGGCCCCGGTCCGGTTCCGGCAGCGCAGTGCGCTCTCTGCGGAGAGAATATCTCCGTTGGCGATCACCGGGATCTTCACAGCCCGCTTGACCTCGGCGATGATGTCCCAGTCCGCCGTGCCGGAATAGAGCATGGTCTTCGTGCGGCCGTGGACGGCAATGGCGGCTGCGCCGTTGTCCTCGGCAGCCTTCGCCAGATCCACCACGGTGATGTGGCTCTTGTCCCAGCCCTTCCGGGTCTTGACCGTCACGGGAACGGGTACAGCGTCCACCACGGCGCGAATGATCCTGCCGGCCAGGTCGATGTCCCGCAGCAGGGCAGAGCCCTCACCGTTGTTGACGATCTTCGGCATCGGGCAGCCCATGTTGATGTCAATAAAGTCGCAATGGCTGTGCTCCAAGGCCAGGACCGCGCCGCGGGCCATGATCTCCGGCTCCGAGCCGAAGATCTGCGCCCCGCAGATCACGCCCTCGTTCCGGCGCAGCAGGGACGCAGATTTCTTATCCTGGTAGCAGAGTGCCTTTGCCGAGACCATCTCTGTCACCGTGGCCGCCGCGCCGAGCCCGGCGCAGACCTCGCGGCAGGCGTAGTCCGTCACCCCCGCCATCGGCGCAAGGATCGCCCCAACGGGGAGGGTATGTGTTCCAAGCTGCATGATCGTTCTCCGAGATGATAGAATGTTCCGCCTTCAGCCCCCAAGGGCGCGGTCCAGGGTTTCCAGGTCTTCCTCCGTGGTGGACCAGGAGGTCGCCAGGCGGACCACGGTGTGGGTCTCATCGGCGCGCGACCAGTAGCTGACCGCCACCTGTTCGCGCAGGCGGGCCAGGGCCTCGTTTTCCAGCACGACAAATTGCTGGTTTGTCGGCGTCTCGCGGAACATGGGCAGGTCATGCCTGCGCAGGATTTCCCTGAGCCGCTCTGCGGCCTCGATCCCGTGCCGCCCGATCTCCATGTAAAGCCCGTCGGTAAACAAAGCGTCGAACTGCACGCCGAACAGGCGGCCCTTTGCCAGCATCGCAAGGCGCTTTTTCGTATAGTTGGCAAAGTGCTCCGGGGCGCCGTGCGGGAAGACCAGAGCCTCGCCGCAGAGCGCGCCGCACTTGGTCCCGCCGATGTAGAAGGCGTCGCAGAGGGTCGCGATCGTCTTCAGATCCAGGTCCGCCGCCCGGCTTGCCAGACCGTAGGCCAGCCGCGCCCCGTCCAGATAGAGACGCAGGCCGTACTGCCGGCAAACGGCGGCGATGTCCTCCAGCTCCTTCCGGGTGTAGAGCGTGCCCCATTCGGTGGGACTCGTCACGTAGACCACGCCCGGCCATACCACATGCTCGCGGTTCTCGTCCGCCAGCACGGTCTCGGTCAGCTCGCGCACCGCCGCTGCGGTCAGCTTGCCGTCCTGCTCGGGCAGGACCAGGAGCTTGCAGCCGATGGCCTCCAGACCGCCGGCCTCGTGGACGTGGACATGCCCGGTCTCAGCCGTCACCACGCCCTCCCAGGGCCGGAGCAGGGCGGAGATCGCCACGACGTTGACCTGGGTGCCGCCGCTCAGGAAAAAGACGGAACCCTCCGGGCAGCCGCAGGCGGCCAGGATCTTTCGCTCTGCGGACTTCGACCATTGGTCGTCTCCGTAGCCTGCCGCGGGCTCCAGGTTGGTTTTCAGCAGACACTGCATCAGCTTCGGATGCGCACCTGCAATATAATCGCTCTCAAAATGAACCATGGTTCCTCCTATCCGGTCATACGGCGCAGAATCTGCGTGCCGTGTGCCTTTAACCAGGCCTCCTGCTTCCGGTAATCGGGCAGGGCCTGTGCCACCTCCGCCCAGAAAGCGGGGGAGTGATTCATGTGTCTGCGGTGGCAGAGCTCGTGGACCACGATGTATTCCACAACGTCCTCCGGACATAGCATCAAAAGACAGTTGAAGTTCAGATTGCCCTGCGCAGAGCAGCTGCCCCATTTGGACCGCTGATTGCGGATCGTGATCCGCCCGAAGCGCACGCCCAGTTTTTCAGCCCAGGCCTGCGCCAGCGGAGGCAGAACGGCCATCGCCCGGTCCGCAAGAGCGCGAACCTCCGCCTCTGTCAGCCGTTCCTTCGGCTCCGGCGCAGCGGCGAGCATCTTCGCCCGGGTTTTCTCGATCCAGCCCCGGTGTTGTTCCATTGCCTGCCGAATCTCCGCCTCCGAGGCCGGCAGCGGGGCGCGGACCACGACGGTTCCGTCGGTTCGGACCTGAATCCCCAGTGTTTTTCGGTTCGAGCGGATGATCTCCATCCCCATAAACCCTCCTTGCTGCCGCTGTTCTTTTCATTATACCCTGCAAATCCGGTTTTGTAAATGCGAATTTCTCAAAAAGGCTTGCTTTTTCCGCCAATATCCGATATATTATGTGTAGCAAACTCTGCAATAGAAAGATTCAGGAGTGATATTATGTCTACCAAAGCAGTCGTTCTCGCGGCGGGCAAGGGAACCCGCATGATGTCTGAAGCGAACAACCTTCCGAAGGTGCTTCGCCAGGCCTGCGGCAAGCCGCTTCTGCACTACGTTCTCCGCGCGCTCGACTTCATTCCCGTTCAGAATACTGTCCTGGTCGCTGGCTATATGCGCGAAAAGGTCTTTGAAGCCTTCCCGGACTATCCCCGCGCCGTCCAGGATCCCCAGCTCGGCACCGGTCACGCGGTCATGTGTGCCCGTGAGCACTTAGAGGGATTTGACGGCACTGTCCTGGTTTGCTATGGCGATATGCCCCTGCTCAAGAAAGAGGTCTACCTGGGCCTGCTCGACTTCCACGCCAAGTCCGGCGCGGCCTGCACCATGCTCTCCGGCACCTGCGACGAGTACCTGCCCTACGGCCGCGTCCTGCGCGACGAGAACGGTGACTTCCTCCGCATCGTCGAGGACCGAGACTGCACCCCGGAGCAGAAGGCCATCCGTGAGCTCAACGTCGGCATCTATGCCTTTGACTGTAAGTCCCTGCTGGCCAGCCTGGACGAAATCAAAAACAACAACGCACAGAATGAATACTATCTGACAGACGTGCCCGCCATCCTCCGCGGCAAGGGCCAGCGCGTCGCCGTCTATACCGCAGAGCTCAATGAGCAGATCCTGGGTGTCAACACCCCGGAACAGCTTGCCCTCACCGAGAAGTATCTCAATCGGGAATAAGGCCTGCGCCGGCCCGGAAATTCAGGCATTCAGCAGCTGCGATCCCGGGCCATTCCCCCCAAATTCGGAAGGGAGGTCAACCAAATGAAGATCATTGTCGATGCGATGGGCGGCGACAACGCCCCAAAGGTGTTTCTCGACGGCGCATTCCGGGCCGCAAGGGACCTCGGCGTAGACGTCGTTCTTGTGGGCAGGGTCGCAGAGCTGCTGGAGCTGATGAAGCAGTCCGGCATTGACACGCTGCCCAAGGGCGTCGAGCTTATGGACGCCGAGGACGTTGTGGACATGCACGACGATCCGGCTACCGTTGTCAAGACCCGCCGGAATTCCTCCATGATCCTCGGCCTGAAGCTCCTGGCGGACGGCGGCGGCGACGCCTTCGTCTCGGCGGGCTCCACAGGAGCCCTGCTCTCCGGCGCGACCCTGTTGGTCAAGCGGGTCCGCGGCATCCGCCGCGCGGCCTTCGGCCCAACGATCCCCACCAAAACCGGACGCATGATCCTGATCGACTCCGGCGCGAATGCCGAATGCACCCCGGAATTCCTCCTGCAATTCGGCTGCATGGGCTCGTTCTATGCCCAGCGTACCCTGGGCCTCGCGTCCCCCCGCGTGGCCCTGCTGAACAACGGCGCTGAGGACTCCAAGGGCGATCCCCTCCACCGGGAGGCCCATGCCTTGCTCCGGGATGCGGACGCGCGCGGCGTGATCCGCTTCGTCGGCAACATCGAGGGCCGGGAGGCCATGCTTGGCGCCTGTGACGTCCTGGTCGCGGACGGGTTCTCGGGCAACGTTTTCCTCAAGGGAATCGAAGGCACGGCGATGTTCATGGGCTCAATGGTCAAGAGCGTGTTCCAAACGAACCTCCGCACCAAGCTCGGCTACCTGCTCTGCAAGGGCAGCATGGGCAAGATGACCGACGCCCTGGATTACCGCAAGGTCGGCGGCACGACCCTGCTCGGCATCACGAAGCCCGTGGTCAAGGCCCACGGCTCGTCGGACGCCGAGGCCGTCGCCAGCGCGATCGGCCAGGCCGTCGAGGCCGTCAACTCCGGCATCTGCGAGGCCATCCGCGAAAACATCGACCGCATCACGCTTCCGAGGGAGAATTGAAATGCATGAGCTCCAAAATGCCATCGGCTATCGTTTCCAGAATCCGGCCCTGCTGGAGCAGGCCCTGACCCACACCTCCTACGCCAACGAGGTGTATCAAAACGGCCTGCGCAGCTATGAGCGCCTGGAATTCCTGGGCGACTCCATCCTGGGCTTTACCGCGGCGGAGTTTCTTCTGTCCACCTTTCCTCAGCTCCATGAGGGTGATCTGAGCAAGCTCCGCGCCGACCTTGTCTGCGAGACCAGTCTGGCCCAGACCGCCCGGAAGCTGAATCTCGGCCGCTATCTCCGCCTGGGCCGGGGCGAGGAGGCCTGCGGCGGGCGGGAGAAGCCCTCCATCATCGCGGACGTCGTGGAGTCCATCATCGCGGCCATCTACCTTGACGGCGGCCTGGCTGCGGCCCAGCGGTTCATCTATTCCGATGTCCTGGTGGACACCCGCCAGCGCATCCTCCTGAATACCGACTGGAAAACCAAGCTCCAGGAGCTGGTCCAGCGGAAAAAGGATCAAAGCCTTGCCTACGAGCTGATCGGCGCGTGTGGTCCGGATCACGACAAGACCTTTTCCGTCCGCGTCCTGCTCAACGGCAGCGAGGTCGGGCTTGGGACGGGCACCAGCAAGAAGCGCGCCGAGCAGGCAGCCGCCCGCGAGGCTGTGGAGCGCCTCTTCCCGTCAGAGACCGGAGTCCATTGACCGCCTTTCGGGCGAACAAACAGAGCAGGAGCCTGCCGATCGGCAGGCTCCTGCTCTGTGTCATAGGATCTTTTGATCAAAAGGTTTCTTTTTATCAATGATCGCATGAGACGACGTTCCGGCCCGTCGTGCCGGAACGGCTGCGTGAAGCGCAGCAAAATTCAATATTTAGGATCAGATGGGCTCTGATGATTTCAGCGGCAGCGGCGTGCCGTTCAGCACGGCCTCGCAGAGCGTCTGGCCGGCATAACGGAGCTTCAGCGAGAAGAATGGCGTCTCCTGCTCCAGCAGCTCCAGGAAGATCCGGTCCCCCGCCCACTGGGGAATGGTGCGCATCCGTTCCTTCGGGATCCATTCCAAAACTCCTTCCGTGCAGTCGCGCAGATGGCCCGTGAATTCTTTCGCATGGAAGAGGTGCATATACTCGCCCTCCCAGCGGTCCGAAACGAAGGTCACGATGCCGACATACCTTGGCCGGATCAGCGTAAGTCCGGTCTCCTCCAGCGCTTCGCGGGTGACACAGTCCTCCGGGCTTTCGTTTTCCTCAAAGTGGCCGCCGATCCCGATCCATTTGTCATGGTTGACGTCGTTCTTCTTGCGGATCCGATGGAGCATCAGATAGGCGCCGTCATGCTCAATATAGCAAAGCGTTGTATTCTGCATCAGCCGTTCACCAGGATATGGACTGCGCTGTGGAGATTCTCGATCTCCAGCTCGGTTTCACCCTTGGCGAATTCGCCATCCAGCGTCCAGTCCATGTTTGGGTCTGCCCAGACTGTGAGTTTTTTGGCAGGATGGAAGACCAGCATGTTGGAGCTGTAGTCCTGCGTCGACAGGGCGCGAATGACCTCTGCCAGCGCGCTGAGATTCCGCGGATAACGGACCAGGAGCAGCTCAAAGCAGCCGTCGTTCATATCCACGAGCTTCGGATCCAGGGTCAGAATGCCGCCCACCGAGGTGGAATTGCTGACCGCGCCGAAAATGAAATCGTCTTCCAGATCGGTCTGATCATCGAGCATGGTGCGCACATGATAGCGGCGCAGGGATGACAGCTCGCGAATGCCGCCGAGCACGTAGGCAAGATGGCCAAGGGCGTTCTTGACGCTCTGGGAAGTTGCGTAGGAGGTCTTTGTAAAGGCGCCGAAGGAGGCAACGTAGGTGAAATACCGCTTTTGGAAGCGTCCCACGTCGAAGCTCGTCGGCTTCCCCTCCACAATGTCCCGAGCAGCCTGGAGAACATTTTTTGAGAGATTCAAACTGGCGGCGAAGTCGTTGGTGGAGCCGGCCGGGATGTAGCCGATGGGCGTATCTGCGCCGCAGGCAACGACGCCGGAGATGACCTCGTTGAAGGTGCCGTCACCGCCGATGCAAACGATGCGGTCCACAGAGGCGGCGTACTTTGCGGCAAGCGCCGTGCCGTCGCCCCGCTTTTGTGTCATAAAGGTCAGGCACTCATAGCCTGCAGCCCCGAAAATCGACAGAATCTCAGCCAGATGCGGGTTGGCCTTTTTCATGCCGGCCGCAGGATTCATAATCAAAAGCAAACGCTTCATGGTTTTTCCTCCGGTTCAATGATCACGGTATTATTATAGGTCAGATTTTGGATTTGTCAAGCTCGCTTCTTTGCCATCGCCTGCAGCAGATCCATGGCCTCCAGATAGCCGTCAAAGCCGCGGCCGACGATCGTCGCGGCGCAGGCGGCGCGGACGTAGCTGACGGCGCGGAAGGGCTCCCGGGCAGCGGGGTCGGTCAGGTGGACCTCAACGGCGGGGATCCCAACGGCGAGCAGAGCGTCCAACAGAGCGACCGAGGTGTGGGTATAAGCGGCCGGATTCAGCACAATGCCGTCGTAAACGCCCTGCGCCTCCTGAATCCGGTCCACCAAAACGCCCTCATGGTTCGTCTGGATGATCTCCACGTCTATGCCGGATTCGGCGGCGTGGGCGCGGATCAGGTCGCAGAGCTCCGCATAGCTGCGATGGCCGTAGAGCTCCGGCTCCCGACGTCCGAGCAGATTCAAGTTCGGTCCGTTCAGGACCAACAGTTTTGTCATGGCACGATCTCCTTCCTCATGGCGCAAACGGCGTCTGCGGCGGTTTCGGGCTTGCTGCAGTCGGAAACGGTCCGGTCAGCGCTGGCTTCATAGATCGGGTGGCGGGCGGCATAGAGGGCCGCGAGCTTCTCCCGCGTATCGGACAGGGGGTGGTCGGCGGCAGCCGTCAGCGCGGAAAGAGGGCGGTCCAGGAAGAACAGACGCCCGTTCTGCCGCAGCCGACGGACGTTGACCGGATCGAGGACGGCGCCGCCGCCGGTGGCAATCACCAGCCCGCTCCTTCGGGCAAGGTTCGCAAGGACCGCCGCCTCTCTGGCACGGAAGCCGGCCTCTCCCTCGGCTTGGAAGATCTCCGGGATCGAAGCTCCGGCAAGACGAATGACCTCGTCGTCGGAATCCACAAACTGCTTGCCACATTTTTGTGCAATCAGACGTCCGACCGTCGTCTTGCCGCTCCCGGGCATGCCGATCAGAACAACGGATTCCCGCTCACCCCGAAGCCCCTGACAGACGGCCCGGACGGTCTGCTCCGGGACCGGGGTTCCGGTGAACAGGGCGCAGCTTGCCGCAGCTTGCCGCACCAGCATCTCAAGCCCGCCCACGGCCGGGATCCCCCGCGCCAGCGCCTCCAGAACCAGGCGGGTCCGGAGCGGGCTGTAAACCACGTCCGCAACGCCGCGCAGTCCGGAAAACGGCGCGAGGGAAATGGGGCAGTCGTCCGGGTTGGATGCTGCGCCGACGGGCGTCGTGTTGATCAGATAGTCGAAATCCCCGCAGGAGGCGGCTGCCTGTGCGTAGGTCATGGCCTCCTCGCGGCCGGTGCGGCTGACGCGGACGACGGCAGCGGCTCCGCTGTCTTCGGCCACGGCGCGTGCAGTCCGGGAGGTCCCGCCAGTGCCGAGGATCAGGACCCGTTTGCCGCGAAGCTCGAAGCCTGCGCTGTCGAGCAGGCCCCGCAGACCGAGATAGTCGGTGTTATAGCCGATGCGCTTGCCATCCCGGCAGACGACGGTGTTCACGGCCCCGATCGCCGCAGCGTTCGGGTCCACTGCGTCGAGATAGGACAGGATCTCCCGCTTGAAGGGCATGGTGACGTTCAGACCGTCAAAGTCGGCGGTTTCCAGAAAGGCGGCCAGACCCTCCGGTGAAAGCTGGCGCAGACCGTAGTCATAGCGCCCAAACGCTGCATGAATGGCGGGGGAGAGGCTGAACGAGAGCCTCGTCCCAATCAGAAAGCAGTTCATCCCTCCGCCTCCGTCAGCAGGTCGCAGACGACCAGAGCCGTCACGGCGGTCTGGACGATGGCGGCCCGCGGGGCGATGGCGGGATCATGCCGCCCCTGCACCGTAATTTCCGTGTCCGAACGGCTTGCCAGACTGACGGTCCGGCGCGGCGTTCGGATCGTAGGCGTCGGCTTTACTGCGGTCCGGAAAACCAGCGGCATTCCGTTTGTGATGCCGCCGTTGACGCCGCCGTTGTGGTTGGCCTCGGTGACGATGCGTCCTCCGTCCATCCGGAAGGGATCGTCTGCCTGCGTCCCGCGCAGGTCTGCCAGGGCGAAGCCGTCGCCGAATGCCACGCCCTTGACTGCAGGGATCGAGAACAGGGCATGGCTCAAAAGACCCTCCACGGTGTCGAACCAAGGCTCGCCAAGCCCGGCAGGCAGACCGGTGACCGCGGTTTCCAGCACGCCGCCCACGCTGTCGCCCGCTTCAGCGGCGGCAAGGATGGCCTCGCGCATAGCGCTGCCGCGCTCCGGGTCCAGGACCGGAAACGGCGCGCACGCCAGGGCGGCCAGGTCGACGGGGAGGTCGGAAAAGCTGCGATCGGGAATGCCGCCGCAGCGGGCCAGATGGGTTCCGATGCGGATGCCCCTGGCCTCCAGGGCGGGGAGGACGATGCCTGCCGCTGCGACCAGCGGCGCAGTCAGTCGTCCGGAAAAGTGCCCGCCGCCGCGCGGATCGGCAAAGCCCTGATACTTGACGAAACCGGTATAATCAGCGTGGCCGGGGCGGGGCGTATCGGCAAGTCCGCGGTATTCTCCGCTCTCAGCCTGGGTATTCGGGATCAGAATGCAGAGGGGCGTTCCCGTCGTGCGGCCCTGGTAGACGCCGCTGACGATGCGGAAGGGGTCCGGCTCAACACGGGCCGTGGCCGTTGGCCCGGCGGGCCGGCGGCGGGCGAGCAGATCCGTGATCCGGGCGAGGTCCACCGGCAGACCCGGCTTCAAGCCGTCCAGGATACAGCCGATCTCCGGACCGTGACTCTCTCCGAAAAGCGTCACGGTCAGTCGGGTTCCAAAGGTATTACGCATCGCAGAGGTCCTCCTTGTTCATGGATTGGGAAGCAGCCCCCGCAGCATGGGGCGCAGATCGGAGAGCTGCACCGTTTCCAAACGCCACTGCCCGATCTCGTCCACGCGGACGGTCCGGATCCCGCAGGCGTCGGTCTTTTTATCGTGGGCGATGGCTGCCAGGGCAGCCTCCGGGTCAAATTCCGCCCGGGTTGGCAGGCCAAGACCGGTCAGCGCAGCCTCCACCTGTGGGCGCAGCTGTGGCGCGCACATCGGGAGCATCCCCAGACCGACGCACTCGCCGTGCAGCAGTCTCCCGCCGCAAGCCGCCTCGATTCCATGGCCGAGGGTGTGGCCGAAATTCAAAACGCGGCGCAGACCGGTCTCACGCTCATCCTGCTCCACAACTGCAATCTTCACGTTCAGTGCCCGCAGGAGGATGTCCCGCAGGGGCGGCTCAGGCTGCCGGAGCAGTGCAAACAGCATCGGATCTGAGGTGAGCGCCATTTTCAAAATCTCTGCCAGCCCGTTGGCAAGCTGACGATGCGGGAGTGTTTGCAGAACGGTGGGGTCCATCAGAACCGCCCGCGGCTGACGAATGGCCCCGACGGCATTCTTGACGCCGCCATAGTTCAAGGCTGTCTTCCCGCCGACGGAGGCGTCCGCCATCGCAAGCAGGGTCGTGGGGATCTGGTAGCAGTCGATCCCACGCAGATAGGACGCAGCCGCAAAGCCTGCGAGATCTCCGACGACTCCGCCGCCCACGGCGGCCACGCAGTCGCTCCGGGTCAGTCCGGCGTACTGCATCCTCTGCAGCAGATCGGTCCAAACGGCGACGGACTTGCTGCCCTCTCCGGCCGGGACCGTGACGATCATCGGGGCGGCACACTTGTCCGCCAGTGCGGCGGCATATTCCGGCGGCGTGCCGTCGTCCGTGACGATGCAGACCCTTCGGTCCAGCTCGAGATATCGGTCTGCATCCTGCAGGGCGCCGTCCTTCAGATAGATCGGGCAGACCGAATCGGCCAGCTGGACGCAGAGCTCTGCCCGGGAAAGCAGCTTTTCCTGATAGGCCCGGGCGGCAGCCATCTGCCGCCGCAGGAGGGCCGCATAGCCGGGACGCAGATCCGGATCGGCGATCCGGGCGAGGTTCCGTTCCAGAACCGTCTGCTCCCGGCCCGGATCGCGGATGGGCAGTCCTTCGGCCTGCTTTTGGGCGGCAATGTCCCGGACTGTGGCCATCCGCTGCGTGTAGAGCGACGCCATTTTCGCGTCCAGGTGGTCAATATCCGCTCTGCTTCGCTCCAAGGATTTCATCTGCGTCCCTCCCGAACTGTTTTTTTCATTATATCAGATTTTCAATCGGAATACAACCGCAGATTCGACCTGCTTTTTTTGGGATTATGGCTTGCGCTTTCGGGCATTCCGATATATAATACAGAATACGAAACGAGGCGATAAGAGGGTGTTCCCATGGAAAACAGACCGAAGCTTGAGTTGATCGAGGTCACCAGACATTCCCGCCGCCAAAGCGGCGCGGAAGAAGGTGCAGTGTCGGAAAACCGTCAGCCCCGCCGCCGTCAGGACGGGTCCGGGACGCATCACAGCCGAACGCAGACAGGGTCGGGGGAGCACCGCAGTCACAGCGTCGGACGCTACAAGGACTATGGAAGCGTCAGCCTGGGCCAGCTCCCGTCTTCTGCCGCCGGCGAGGAAGGAAAAGAATCGGCTGCGCTGCCTGATTCCGGCGACCCGGTCGTCCCGTCCGCCGCGCCGGAACGGACCGAGGATCGCTACGCGTTCGTTCTGAAACGGAACTACCGCAAACGCAGCAGGACAGTTCCCTATTTGGTTTTTGGCGGGCTTGCCGTTTTGCTCATCGGGCTTCTGCTGGCTGTCCTGCTCCGCAGCGGCGGAACGAGTGAGAAGCCGCTGCCCCGACCGGAGGAGGCCTCCATGGCGCAGGAGAATATCGACGAACAGAACGACGAGATGATTCATGAAAACTGAAAGATCAATGCCGGCCCTCAGGCAAAACCGGAGAGCCGGCTTTTCAGCAGGAGGTATTATGGTAAACTATCATGCGCACACGCCCCGCTGCCACCATGCCGAGGGCAGTGAACGGGAATACGTCGCCGCGGCGATCGACGCGGGCTTTACGACGCTCGGCTTCTCCGACCACGCCCCGTATCTCTTCCCGGACGGCTACGTTTCCTCGATCCGAATGCTGCCCGAGGAGCTGCGCGGCTACTGCGATACGGTCCTCTCCCTGCGGGAGGAGTTTCGCGGGCAGATCGAGATCCGGCTGGGACTCGAGATGGAATACTACCCCGACCTGTTTGCGGCCCAGATGGATTTTCTGAAGGATTATCCCCTGGAATACCTGCTTTTGGGCCAGCACGCCCTCTACAACGAGATGGAGCACGTCTACTCGGGCCGCTCCACGGAGGACCCTGCCCTCCTGCGGCAGTACGTGGATCAGGTGATCGAGGGACTTGAAACCGGCGTCTTTACCTATCTGGCCCATCCGGATCTGATCAACTTCATCGGATCAAGCGCGGAATATGATCGTCAGATGCGCCGGCTCTGCCGTGCCGCAAATCGGCTCGGCATTCCGGTGGAGGTCAACCAGCTCGGCCTGGCCGAGGGCAAGCAGTATCCGAACCCGGTCTTTTGGCGTCTGGCTGCCGAAGAGGGCGTGACGGCCGTCCTCGGCGTGGACGCCCACTGCCCGTCCGACCTCACCGATACCGCCGCCCGCGCGGCAGCGCGCCGGCTCGCCGCCGACTGCGGCATCCGCCTGACAGAGGACGTCCCGCTGCGCCCGGTCAAGCTCGGGTGATCTGCATTCGGGGTGTGCACCAAACGTACAACGGCAAGGAGAGCGTTCTCTCCTTGCCGTTGTATATTACCATGGAATGGAAGGATCAGTCGTCGTCCGGAACCTCGACGTCGATGCCGAGCTCGCTGGGCAGGAAGCGGGGGCAGACGTTCTCGCTGGTCATGATGACGGAGGCAGCCAGGAAAGAGCCGATCTCGCAGGCCTCAGCGAGGGTCTTGCCATAGGTCAGACCGACGGACACGCCCGCGCAGAAGGCGTCGCCCGCGCCGGTGGTGTCCTTGACGATGACGTTTCTGGCCGGGCAGTAGCCCTTGTAGCCGAACATATCCGCGTAAACCGCGCCCTTGTCGCCGAGCGTGATGATCATGCTGGGGATCCTGGCCCTGCGAACCTTCTCGGCCAGAATGGCTTCCATCTCGGGGATGGTCTTGCCGGAGTAATCGTCAGAGAACAGGATGCCGGCCTCCTGGCGGTTGCAGATGAAGCAGGCGGTGTCCTGCAGGAAGTCGCGACGCTCCACGGCGATCGACATATTGGCCACCACCGCGTAAATCGGCTTACCGTATTTCTTTGCCAGGCGGAAGACCCGCTTGACGATCTCCTTGTCCAGGCAGATCTCGATCACGATGCTGTCGGCGCCGGAGATGATCTCGTCGCCCTTTTCGTCCAGCAGGTCGATCAGCGGGCTCATGTCGGGCCGCTGAGAGATGGAGGCTACCACGTCGCCGCCGTGGTCAAAGACCGCCAGCCAGGTGCCCATGCCGTTGCGGACGGGAAGGATGTAATCGGTGTTGACCTTGTGACTCCGCAGCTTGCGGATGACCTCCTCGCCGGTGCCGCTCTTGTCCACCAGACTGACGTAGGTGGGCCGCAGCTCCACGTTGGCGATGTCCTCCGCCACATTACGGCTCACGCCGCCGTGGACCTCCTCGATCCAGCCGACGTTCCGTCCCTGAGGGATGTACTTGTCCATAGGGAACCCCTTCGTATCCACAAAAACCGCACCGATGACCACAATACCCATGCGAGGAAGCCTCCTGTCAATTGATTTGTTTCATTGTACCATCGATCCCGGAAAAATTCAACAGAAAGTGTTTCATTTTTCGGAAGAATGTGATATGATAACAAAAAACGAAGGGAGGAGTGGCCATGGATCCGCAGCTTTGTGAAACCTGCTGGCACTATGATTACGACGAGGAAGCCGACGAATATTTCTGCCGCATGGACCTGGACGAGGACGACTACTACCGTGTCTTCGCCACTCCCAACGGCCGCTGCCCCTATTATCAGAAGGGCGACGAGTATTACCTGCCGAGACATCAGTAGGGAATTGAAAACTGAGAATTCTCAGGCACCGGACCAACAGAGAGGATCATCCATGAACTTTTCCATCACGACGCTTGGCTGCAAGGTCAACCAGTACGAGACCCAGGCCATGGAGCAAGCGCTCAAGGCGCTGGGCCACGTTGAAGTTCGGCCGGAGGAGGCCTGCGACTTCTGCATCGTCAATACCTGTACGGTCACGGCGGTTGCCGACAAGAAAAACCGCAACGTCATCCGCCGCCTGCGCAAGCTCCACCCGGAGGCCGTGCTTGCGGTCTGCGGCTGCTACAGCCAGATCCGCCCGGAGGACGTCCGTGCCCTGGGTGTGGACGTGATCTCCGGCTCCGGCGACCGTTCCGGCTTTCTGGACCTGGTCCTGGCCACGGTCCACGACCGGCAGAAGCGGGAATCCGTGGACCTGGCCCTGCACCGTCATACCTTCGAGATCCTGCCCCCCGGCGGTCTGTCCACCCGCACCCGCGCCATGCTCAAGGTCCAGGACGGCTGCAACAACTTCTGCTCCTACTGCATCATCCCCTATGCCCGCGGCCCGGTCCGCAGTCTGCCCCTGGCAGATGCCGTGGCCCAGGCAGAGACGCTGGCTGCCGAGGGCTACCGGGAGATCGTCGTAACCGGCATTGAAATCGCCTCCTGGGGCTGGGACTTCCGCGACGGCAGCAGGCTTCCCGATCTGCTGACCGCGATCCTGAAGTCCGTTCCCAACGTCCGGGTTCGGCTGGGTTCTCTGGAACCCCGGATCATCGACGAGGATTTCTGCCGATCCCTTTCCGGCTTTCCGAATCTCTGCCCGCATTTCCATCTCTCTCTGCAATCCGGCTCCGACGGGGTCTTGAAGCGGATGAACCGGAAGTATGACTCCGCCCGTTATCTGGAGAGCGTAGAGCTGCTCAATCGGTATTTCCCGGGCTGCGCCGTGACGACCGATCTCATCGTGGCCTTCCCCGGCGAGACCGAGGCGGAATTTTCCGAGAGCCTGGCCTTCGTGCAGAAATGCGGCCTCGCCGCCGTCCACGTCTTCCCCTACTCCCGCCGCCCCGGGACCCCGGCGGACAAGCTCCCCGGCCAGCATCCCAACGCGGTCAAGGAGGCGCGGTCCGCGGCGGCCATTGCCGCTGCCGCCGAGCTGAACCGGAGCTTCCGGGAGGCAATGGTCGGATCGGTGCAGCAGGTCCTCTTTGAGGAGACCGACGGCCCCGACTGGACCGGCCACGCGCCGAATTCCATCCGGGTTTACGCCCCCGGCGCAAATCTTCACAATCAGGTACTGCCCGTGCGGATCACCGCCCTGGATCGGGACGGCCTGCGCGGAGAAATTCAATCACAGGAGGAAACCAAATGAAACTGAAAACAATCCTTGCGCTCACCCTTGTCCTGACCCTGCTCCTGGCAGGCTGTGCGTCGAAGGCCGACCCCGCCGCG
>CAMHMK010000005.1 GCA_946186225.1 uncultured Clostridia bacterium | reverse complement strand
TCGAGGACGCGCTGAACGCCACCCGCGCCGCAGTTGAGGAAGGCATCGTCGCCGGCGGCGGCACGGCCTACGTCAACGCGATCCCTGCGGTGGAGAAGCTCGTCTCCCGCCTGAGCGGCGATGAGAAGACCGGCGCCGCCATCGTGGCCCGCGCCCTGCAGGCCCCGATCCGCCAGATCGCTGAAAACGCCGGCGTGGACGGCTCCGTGATCTTCGAGAAGATCAAGAACAGCCGCAAGCTCGGCTACGGCTACGACGCAGCCAAGGACGTGTTCGTGGACATGATCCCCAGCGGCATCGTAGATCCCACCAAGGTGACCCGCAGCGCTCTGGAGAACGCGGCCTCCATCGCGGCCTCCGTTCTGACCACCGAGTCCCTGGTCGTGGATAAGCCCGATCCCCAGGCCGACGCAGCCATGGCGGCAGCAGCTGCCGGCGCCGGCGGCGGAATGGGCGGTATGTACTAAGCCACAGTCCGACAACCAAATCAGTATTCCGGGGCCGTATCACCGAAAGGCGATACGGCCCCTGCTTTTGCGTGCTCCGGTCCGCCCCGGCTCACTCGCTCCCGCTGATCAGAATATACGGGTGCTTTTCCGGGTCCAGCCAGGTCAGGACACGGCGCATCTCCTGCTCCGGGAGGCCGATGCAGCCGCCGGTCGGGCCGGTGGCGCAGTGGAGAAAGATCGCGCAGCCGCGGTCCGGGGCAGGGTCGGGCGGGAGGTTGTAGCCGATCACGCAGGCATAGGCGTAGCAGCGCGGATAATCTTCCAGGTGCTCCGCGTCGTCATAGTCCCAGGTCTCGATCAGCTTCGGATCGTTCCGCTCCTGCCAGGTGTTGAAATAGACGGAATCCGCGTCACAGACCCAGTCCGACTGCGGCGTCACGTCCCGCCAGGCCAGGCGCAGGCCCTCCGGCTGTTCCGCGTTTCCGAAGGCCGGTCCCAGGCTCCAGAGCCCCGCCGGGGAGGCGTCCGAGTAGCGCCTTCGGTTGTGGGCGATCCCGTTCGCGCCGACCCATCCGTGCATGCTCCGCAGAGCGTCGATAAACAACCAGTCTCCGCCCCTCCTTTCATAACAGCTTGCGCGCATTGTAACGCCGTCGGCCTGGGCGGAGACCAGCAGGAGCTGACGGCAGCCCAGGGCGTCCAGGTCGGAGAAGGCAAGCCCCTCCACGCGCATCCATTTCGTCAGAAACTGCCAGGGCGAGCAATCTGCGTCCGAAGGAAAGGCCTCCGCCCGGGACGGGTCCCAGCCGGCTGTCGTATCCCCCGGCAGCGGTCGGAACGGCGGCTCCGGCGGATCGGCCTGCGTCGTGGCAGGGTCGGTCGGCTCGGCGGTGGATTCGGCTGCCTCCCAATCCGGCGGGCCTTGCTCTGCGGCAGCTTCCGCCGTGGGCAGCGGAGGAGTGTCGGTCAAAACCGGGGGCTCTGCTGCTTCAGCGACTGCTTCCGCCGTCGCAGCCCCGGACGGTCCTGGCGTCTGCACGCAGGCGCATAGCAGCAGGGAGAGGCTGCAGGTCCAGATCAAGATCAAGGCGTTTCGCTTCATGCCTACATACTCCTTTCTGCAAACGCAAAGAAAAAGCGCCGCCTCCCGTTCCGGTTCGGAACGGAAGGCGGCAATTCAGTTGTTGTTCTATTCAGACGGCTCAGGCGCTTCGTTCGGCGACATGGCCTCATAGACCTCCCAGAGATTCGTCTCTTGGTCCTGTCGGAGGAAATAGAGCTGCTCCAGGCGTCCGTCCTTCTCCCAGGTCTTCGTGTGGTCGTATTGGACGGTATAGACAGCGCGGACGACCAGAAAGTGATGCTCGATGTAGTCGTCGCTCCAGCCGTAGGACCGGGCCAGCTCGCTGCCCTTGAGATTCGACTTCCAGCGGGCGGTCTCGGCCTCGTCGATCTCCGCCCGCTCAAACGAGGCGGACTGGGTGTAGTCCCAGTTGATCTCTCCCTCCACCGCGCTCTGAACCACGGCGAGCGGGTCGTTGGACGGTCTCTGCCACCAGCCGTTCACCAGCCCGACCTTGTAGACCGTAAAGCCGCTGAGCAGCAGGATCACGGCGGCAGCCGCAGCGATGGCAAGGGCGCGGAGGCGGTTCCGCTTCAGGGCAAATCCCGCCGCGTCCGGCTTTGCATCCTGGAGCCAGCGGTCGTCCACAGCATCCAGCGCTTCTAAAATCTGTTCGGATTTCACAGATAATTCTCCTTTCGCAAGTAGGCTTGCAGCTTTTTCCGGCTTCGGCTCAGCATGGATTTGACCTTGCTCTCGCGGAAGCCGAAGCGTTGACTGATCGCGGTGATCGGTTCGAGATACCAGTAGCGGCACAGGAAGACCCGTCGCTCCGTCTGCGGCAGTCCGTCCACAAATCGTCGCAGGGCTTCGCCCAGCTCCTTTTCGCTGACTGCCTGCTCCGGCGTGGAGCCGCCGCTGACGCACTCGTCCAGCTCCTCCAGCGCCAGCGCAACCTGGCCGCCGCCGCGCTTCTCGCGGTAGAGGTCGCGCAGCCGCTTGAGTGAGACGCGGCGCGTGATCTTGCCCAGGAAGGTTCGCAGGATGGCGGGCTGGGCCGGCGGCATGGCGTTCCACGCGCCGAGCCAGGTGTCGTTTACGGCCTCCTCGGCGTCCGAGCGAAAAGAGAGGATATTGCAGGCGATTGCCTGACAGTAAGCCCCGTATTTCGACATACTCTCCCGGATCGCGCGCTCCGAGCGCGCCCAGTACAGGGCGACGATCTGTTCATCCTCCACGGTATCATCTCCTATCATCCGTTTTGAAAGGTCCTTTCACCGTTCTACTACCCGTTTTTCCCGCTTCGTCGCATAGCGAAGCATATATTTTGCAAAATGGGCGGTACCGAGCCTGCGTTTCTGCAAGCTCGGTACCGCCCTTTTTCCCGTGCGGGGTCCCTCCGGCGCTACGCCGCCAGGCCCTTGGCCCAGGCGACCACGTCGGTGAAGACGGCTGGATAGAAGAAATAGAGGATGCCAAGCGCGGCGGCGATGATCAGAAGGATCCGGCCGACGGCCTTGGCCGCGGTCAGCGCGACCAGCAGGGCGGCAATGCCGATGACCAGCGCGGCCACCTGGGGGATCTCGATATTGGCTGCCCAGGTCCGGAACCAATCGGCGATCTGTTCAAAAAAGTTGACTTTCTCCATAAGAAATGCTCCTTCCCGGTCCCGACGGGACCCTGTGATGATTCTTGCAGGCTTCATTATACGCCGGATTCCGGGAAAAGGCAACTGAAAATCCGCCGCCGCGAAAAAAGCTTTGCGCGGGGCTTGATTCCGCCGGAATCCCGCACTATAATAATTAAGTATTATGAAAGAAAAGGAAGCGGATGACCCCTATGAAACGAATCCTTGCAGCGGCGCTTGTGCTGCTTACAGTGCTCTCTCTGCTCGCCTGCCCTGCGTCGGCTGACGAAGCGGAATTTACCGACGTCCCGAAAAACGCCTGGTTCTGCACGGCTGTAAACTGGGCCAGGGCCCACGGGATCGTGGCGGGAACCTCCGCTTCCAAATTCAGCCCCGAAGCCCGCTGCACCCGAGCCCAGGTGGTCACCTTCCTTTGGCGGGCGAAGGGCTGTCCGGCGCCGCAGGCGGCCTGTGAAGTCAAGGACGTTCCGGCGAGCGCCTGGTATGCAGCCGCCGTCAGCTGGGCTGTGGAGCAGGGCGTTACCGCCGGCACGAGCAGGACCCGCTTTTCCCCCGACCGGACCGTCACCCGCGCGGAGATGGTCACCTTCCTCTGGCGGGCCAACGGGATGCCTGCGGCCGCAGGCCGGCCGAGCTTTTCGGACGTCTGGGATCAGAGCTTCTATTACCCCGCCGTCTGCTGGGGCTCGGAAAACCGCGTCGTTCTGGGCAGCGGGAGGCAGACCTTCTCGCCGGATGCGCCCTGCACGAGAGCGCAGGCCGTCACCTTCCTCTTCCGGTCCCTCTACAGCTATCCGACGACGGCGCAGTTGAAAGGTTCCCTGGAAGCCGCGCTGGCAGGGAAGGAGGGGACCTGGTCTGTCTGGCTCTACCAGCCCAGCACGGAGATCCTGATCAGCCTCAACCCCCAAAAAATAGAGGCGGCCAGCCTCATCAAGCTCTTTGTCGCCGGGGGCTACGAGCAGTGCGTGGAAAACGGGACCGCCAGCGCCAACAACCGCAACCTGATGGACCTCATGCTCAGCCAGAGCAGCAACTACTGCTGCGACTATCTGATCGATCAGATCGGCAAGGACGCGATCAACCGCTTCGCCCGGGACAACGGCTTCTCCGACAGCGTGCTCAGCCGCAAGATGGGCGAGGGCAGCGGCACCAACTACACCTCCTGCCGGGACTGCTGCACGGCGCTGCAGCAGATCGTGGAAGGAACTTATGTAAACCAAACGGCCTCCGCCCGGATCCTCCAGGCCCTGCTGAGCCAGCAGCGCCGCGAGAAGATCCCCGCCGGGGTCCCCCGTGGGGTTTCGGTCGCAAACAAAACCGGCGAGCTGCTCTATGCCCAGCATGACGCTGCCGCCGTGTTTGCTCCCTGCGGGACCTATTATCTTTGCATCATGTCCACGGACCTCACCAATATCAACGCAGCGAAGGCTCTGATCGTATCCATCTCCCGCACGGTCTATGAGGCGATCGGCCCGCTGCCGTACTGAGCGGGAAGGGGGGAACCCGGATGAAACAATACCGCGTTCGAATTCTTGCCGCCGCGCTGGTCCTTGTGCTGCTGGCCGCGCTCTGCCCGCCGCACGCCGCCGAGGCTGCGGCCTTCAAGGACGTCCCTGCGGACGCCTGGTTTGCAAAGGCCGTCGACTGGGCGATCGACCGGGAGATCACCTGCGGCCTCACCGCCGAGACCTTCGGCCCCGGGCGCTACTGCACCCGGGCACAGATCGTGACCTTCCTCTACCGGCTGGACGGGCAGCATCCTGCCGCGAAGCCGGCCGACTTCTCGGACGTCCCGGCCCGGGCCTGGTATGCGGCGGCAGTCGGCTGGGCCGAGTCCGCCGGGATCGTCTCCGGGGTCGGAAAGGGGCGCTTTGCGCCGAACTACGCCTGCACCCGGGGCCAGGTCGCGGCGATGCTCTGGCGCTATGCCGGTCAGCCGCAGACGGGGGGAACGAATCCCTTCCGTGACGTCCGCCCCACGGACTACCATTATCAGGCAGTGCTCTGGGCCGTCCAAAACGGGATCACCGCAGGGACCGACGCTGTGCATTTCAGCCCCAATCAGCCCTGCACCCGGGCCCAGATCGTGACCTTCCTCTACCGGATGAACGGCGGCAGGATCGACGAACCGATCGACGACCCCGTCGATGAATCCACGGAGCCGGAGCAGCCCGAGCCCGGTCCTCTCGTTGTGATCGACCCCGGCCACCAGCTTCACGCGAACCCCGCCAAGGAGCCGAACGGCCCGGGCTCTTCGGTCATGAAGGCAAAGGTCTCCGGCGGCACCTACGGTCCGGCCAGCGGGGTCCACGAATACCAGCTCAATCTGACCGTCAGCCTGATGCTCCGCACGGAGCTGGAGCGGCGGGGCTACCGGGTCGTCATGACCCGGACGACCCATGACGTGGATCTGTCCAACGTCGAGCGCGCAAAGATTGGCAACAGCGTCCATGCAGACGCCGTCATCCGCATCCATGCCAACGGGTCCAACGACGCCTCCGTCCATGGGGCCTATACCATCAACATGACCAAAAACAACCCCTGGAACGGGAATCTGTATACCAAAAGCCGCGCCCTGTCCGAGGCGGTCCTGAACGCCTTCTGCGCGAGGACCGGGGCCAGAAAGCGCAGCATCTGGGATACCGATACCATGACCGGGATCAACTGGAGTACGGTGCCCGTCACGATCCTCGAGATGGGCTATATGTCCAACCGGGCCGAGGACCTGGCCATGGCCACCGCTGCCTATCAGCAGAAGATGGTCCTCGGCATCGCCGACGGGATCGACGACTATTTCGGCCGGTAGCAAAGCGCAGGCTCAGGCCTTGGTCTCGTGCTTCTCCTCCAGGTCGAGGATGGTGCGGAACTGTGTCTCATAGAGCTGGCGGTAGACCCCGCCCCTGGCCAGCAACTCCTCGTGGCTGCCCTGTTCGGCGATTACGCCGCCCTGGACCACCAGGATCCGGTCCGCCTGCAGGATCGTGGACAGGCGGTGGGCGATCACGATGCTGGTCCGGCCCTCCATGAGCTGCTCCAGGGCGTCCTGGATCGCGTGCTCGGAGATCGAGTCCAGGGCAGAGGTTGCCTCGTCCAGAATCAGGATCCGCGGGTTTTTGAGGATCACGCGGGCAATCGAGAGACGCTGCTTCTCGCCGCCGGAGAGCTTCAGACCGCGGTTGCCGACCACTGTGTCATAGCCATCCGGCTGGCTGCGGATGTACTCGTCGATGCTGGCGATCCTGCAGGCCCGCTCAAGCTCAGCCTGCGATGCGTCGGCTTTGGCGTAGAGCAGGTTCTCCCGAATGGTCCCGTTGAAGAGATAGGTCTCCTGGGTTACCACGCCGATGTTGGCGCGCAGATACTCCAGATCCATCTCCCGCACATCCACGCCGCCCAGGCGGACTGCGCCGCCCAGCACGTCATAGAGCCGGGGGATCAGATTCACCACCGTGGACTTGCCGGAGCCCGAGGGGCCGACGATGGCGTACATCTTTCCGGCCGGGACCGTGAAGCTGATGTCAGTCAGCAGAGGCTTGGCCGGGTCGTAGGAAAAGACCACATGGTCGTAGCAGACGTCTGCGTCCTGTAATTCGGGCCGTTTCCCGTTCTCGGGGCTGACGATCGTGCTCTTCATGTCAAAGTAATCGAAGATGCGGGTGAACAGGGCCAGTGACCGCGTGAAGTCCACCTGGATGTTCAGCAGAGACTGGACCGGGCGGTAGAGCCGGTTGATCAGGGAGACCGTGGCCGTGATCGTGCCGACGGTCAGCGCCGGGTCGCCCCGGGAGATGATGAGCCAGCCGCCTGCAAAATAGATCAGCAGCGGCCCGAGCTGGGTGAACATGCCCATGACCACGCCGAACCACTTGCCGCTGCGGGACTCCTTGAGGTTCAGCTTGGTGACCTCCTGGTTGACCGTGCGGAAGCGCTCGTATTCCTGCTTCTCGCGGGTAAAGAGCTTGACCAGCAGCGAGCCGCTGACCGACAGGGTCTCGTTGACGAGCTGGTTCATCTCGTCGTGCTTGGCCTGGCTTGCGCTGGCGAGCTTCCACCGGGTCCTGCCCACGCTGCGCGTCGGAAGGATCAGCAGGGGGATCACGACCAGACCCACCAGTGCCAGCTGCCAGCTCATCGTGAACAGGGCCACCAGGGTCGTCACCACGGTGGCAACGTTGCTCACGATCTGCGACAGGGTCCCGGAGATGACCGAGCTCACACCGCTGATGTCGGTGTTCATGCGGGTGATGATGTCGCCCTGCCGCTCGGTGGTAAAGAAAGCGTGGGGCATGTGCTGCAGATGGTCGTACATCTGGTTGCGCATATCAAAGATGATGCGCTGGGAGATCCAGGCGTTGATATAGCTTTCCAGCACACCGATGACGTGCGAGGCGGTCAGCGTTGCGAAGGCCAGCAGCAGGAGCTGAATCAGCAGCTTCATGTTCTTCCCGACCAGGGCCTGGTCTACGATTCGCCCGGTGATGATTGAGGGCAGCAGCCCGATCGAGGCCGAGAGCAGAATCGCCAGAAACACGAATAAGAACTGCAGCCAATAGGGCTTGAGATAAGACAGAATCCGGAGCAGAAGCGCTTTCGTGACCTTGGGCATGTTTTTCTTTTCCTCGTCGGTCAGAAAGCCGCGCGGGGACCGCCCGCCGCCGGGCATCGCTGGCATAAGCGTCACACCTTTCCTTGAAGCTGCTTCCATCATAGCAGATACTGATTTGTTTGTAAACGGATTTTTCGACGCTTTTTGTGTAAAAATATGCAAGAGGGGACAGGAACGGAAGGAGAAGCAAATGGAAAAAAAGAAGCCCGGCAAGCGGCTCCTGCAGCGCCTCCTGCCCGCACTGACCCTGGTCTGGATCGGCTTCATCCTGACCAGATCCCTGCAGCCGGCCACGGAATCCAAGGCTGAGAGCGGCTGGGTCCTTGGCCTGCTGCAGCAGGTGTTCCCGGCCATCACGGATCACATCGTCCGCAAGCTGGCTCACGTGACGGAGTTTGCCGTCCTGGGCCTGCTGCTCACCGGGGACTTCCTCCTGCTCGGCGGAAGGGCGCTGCCCTGGCCGCCGGTCTGCGGCCTGCTGACGGCTGTGCTGGACGAGCTCACGCAGCGCTTCGTCCCGGGTCGGAGCGGGGAGCTCCGGGACGTTCTGATCGACGGCTGCGGGGTCCTCCTCGGCTGTCTTGCCGCCTGGGCCGTCCGCCGCCTGCGCGGCATACAGAAACGGAAAAAGGAGAGATCGCGATGACACAGCAAGATCCATCCCAACAGGCAAAGAATCTCCATGCCGGACACCGCAGCCGGATGCAGGGGCGCTTTTTGAAAACCGGAATTGACGGCTTCTCCGACGTGGAGGTCCTGGAGTTCCTCCTCGGTTATGCCCTGCCGCGGATCAACACCAATGAGCTTGCCCATCGCCTGCTGGATACCTTCGGAGATCTGCACAAGGTCTTTACGGCGCCGGTCGAGCAGCTGGTCACAGTCTCCGGCGTCGGCCCCAGAACGGCTGTCCTGATCCGGTTTTCCGCGGCACTCTGGAATCGCGTGGAGCAGGCGCGGCTGGCCGGCGAAAAGGTCTTCCGCACGATCCCGGCCATCGGAAAATACCTGGTCGCACAGCTCGGAGACTACCGGGAGGAGCGGGCGTTCCTGATGTGTTTGGACAATTCCTGCCGCCTTCAGGATTTCCGGGAGCTGACCCGCGGCACGGTGAGCGCTGTCAATCTGCCCTACCGTCGGGTCGTGGAGGTCGCCCTGCTGAACAACGCCTCCACGGTCATCCTGGCCCACAACCATCTGGGCGGCAGCGCGCTTCCGTCTCTGGAGGACGTCCGCTATACCGACGGCCTGCGCCGCGCCCTGGACCTGATGGACGTTACGCTGGCTGACCACATCGTGGTCTCCGGGCGGTCCTACGTATCCATGAAATCCAGCGGAATGCTGAATATCTCATCACAGGATTGAGGCTCTTGCCGGAGCACCGCCGCGAAGCTGCGACGGTGCTCCGGTTTTCCCTTCCGACAAGACCCGCGCATTTTCTGCCCGCCCTGCATAGGATGAGACGGGAGGGAGAGAGCATGTATGACGTATATCTTGTATTTCGTTCCGTGACCCACGGCCAGAGCGCCGCGGCAACGGTTCAGCGGATGGGCCTTCGCAGCAGCCTGCGCCGCAGCCCGGCGCAGATCTCCGCTGCCGGCTGCGCCTACGCGCTCACGCTGCGTCGGTCAGACGCCTACGCGGCGGTCGAGGCGCTGCGTCGCGCCGGGAATCCGCCGACCTCGATCTGGCTGCGCGAGCCGGACGGGCGCTTCGGGAGGTGGGAGCCGTGATCTATCTCGACAGCGCTGCCACAACCTTTCTCAAGCCGCCCTCGGTCTGCCGGGCGGTCGGGAAGGCGATGCAGACCTGCGCGAGCCCGGGGCGGGGCGGCTACCCGGCGGCCCAGGCCGCCGAGCGGACGGTCTATCAGACCCGCGCCATGGCGGCGGAGCTCTTTGATTGCGCGCCGGAGGACGTCTGCTTCACATCCTGCGCCACCGAAGGTCTGAATATCGCCATCCGGACCCTGGTTCGTCCCGGGGACCGGGTGGTGATTTCCGGCCTGGAGCACAACGCGGTCACGCGGCCCCTGCACAACCTGGACGCGGCGGTGGTCCCGGTCCGCGCGCCGCTGTTTGCAGGCAAAGCCTGGGCCGAGGCCTTTTCCGAGGCCGTCACACCCGAGACCGCCTGCGTGGTCTGCACTCAGGTGTCGAACGTTTTCGGCGCCGTGCTGCCGATCGAGGAAATCGCAGCCCTCTGCGCCGGTCGGGGCGTGGCGCTGATCGTGGACGCCTCGCAGGCGGCCGGGCTTCTGCCGGTCCGCCTGCGCGCCTGGCAGGCCGCCTTTGTGGCCATGCCGGGGCATAAGGGACTGTTCGGTCCGCAGGGGACCGGACTGCTGCTCTGCGGCAGAATGCCGGAGCCCCTGCGCTTCGGCGGCACCGGGAGCCAGTCCGCATCTCAGGCCATGCCGGAGTTCCTTCCGGACCGTCTGGAGGCCGGCACGGCGAACGTCCCCGGGATCGCCGGTCTTGGGGCGGGGCTGGAATATGTCCGGAGCCTGGACCACACGCGGGTCCTGGCGGCCGAACGGCGAATGCTCCGCCGGGCCGCGGAGGACCTGCGCCGCCTCGGATCGGAGGTCTGGACCGGGCCCGACCAGGCGGGAGTCCTGTCCTTCCGCATCCCGGGGGTTGATCCCGTGGAGGCGGCAGCCCGGTTTGCGGCCCGGGGCATCGCCCTGCGCGCCGGACTGCACTGTGCCCCGCTGGCCCATCAGACCGCAGGGACCTTTCCGGATGGAACCATCCGCGCCTCGGTTTCGTCTATGACGCAGCCGGAGGATCTGCTTGCTCTGGTCCGGACCGCAAAGCAGCTGTATTTCTGAAAAATGTGTAAAAATCACGTTCCCGGTGGAGAAAACCCTTGCTATTTTGGAAGACTTCATGTATAATCCTATAGATAAAATAGGTGTATTGTAAACAGCCAAACCAATCAGGCCAGACAGGAGATTTGAATGAAACAAATACAGGAATTCCTAACGAATATCAGGAATACCTTTCCGAGCATCACTGTGGTGGATATCCTCGATATTCTGCTGGTGGCCTTTGTGATCTATCAGGTCATCAACCTGATCCGAACCACCAGCGCGTTCCGCATCGCCAAGGCGATCGTGATCCTTCTGATCGTGACCGTCGTCACGGACCTTCTGAATTTCCACACGATCAATTACCTGCTGGAGCGGGTGCTTGAGCTGGGCTTTGTGGCCCTGGTCATCGTGTTCCAGCCGGAGCTGCGCCGCTTCCTGGAGAAGATCGGCGGCCGCTCGATGCGTGATCTGATCGGCATCAGCAGCTCCGGCGCGGAGAACTCGATGCCCGAGGTCATCCGCGAGACCGTCGAGGCCTGCGAGGTCATGTCCAAGGAACGCGTCGGCGCGCTGATCGTCTTTGAACGGGAAAACTCTCTCGAGCAGATCAGCGGCACCGGCACGAAGGTGGACGCTGCGGTCTCCCAGGAGCTCATCCGCAATATTTTCTTCCCGAAGGCGTCCCTGCATGACGGCGGCATGATCATCAACGCCGGCCGCATCGAATCCGCCGGCTGTCTGCTTCCGCTCACGGAGAACCGCAACCTGAGCTCCGATCTCGGCACCCGCCACCGCGCGGGCGTGGGCATGAGCGAGACCGCCGACTGCGTGGTCGTCATCGTCTCCGAGGAGACCGGCACCATCAGCGTGGCCATCAACGGTATGCTCAAGCGGTATCTGTCCACAGAGACGCTTCGCAAGCTGCTCACGCAGGAGTTGATCGGAGAGGTGAAAAAGGGCTCGGTCATCGACAAGCTCAAGAGCCACAGGAAAGGAGGCGGCAAGGATGCAAGGCCGTAAAATCGTGACCCTTCTGATCTCCCTGCTCGCCGCCAGTGCGCTCTGGCTCTATGTCGTCACCAGCGTTGCTCCGGAGGCCACGGCGCGCATCAGCGATATTCCCGTGACCGTGGACGGCAGCATCGTCCTGGAAGAACGAGGCCTGATCATCACCGAGCAGCAGACCGACAGCATCTGGCTGGAGCTCAGCTCGTCCCGCATCAATCTGGCTAAGCTCAACAGCAGTTCCATCCGCATTGCAGCCGACGCCAGCAAGATCCGTGCCGAGGGCACCTATGAGCTGAGCTACAGCGTGATCTATCCGGACACCGTCAATTCCAACGACGTGGATATTCTGCGGCAGTCCAGCAGCCGCGTCACGGTCACCGTGGCCAAGCTGGAGACCAAGACCGTCCCGATCACCGTTTCCTGGCAGGGCTCTGTTCCCGAGGGCTACACGGCCGAGACCGGCAGCGCCACGCTGGATCCGGAAGAGGTCGTGCTGACCGGACCCGCGGAGGAGATCGCCCAGATCAAGGAAGCGCGGCTGGAGGTTGACCTCTCCACGCTCAATGAGACGGTGATCCAGACGATGCCCTTTTCCTTCTGCGACGCCGAGGGCAACATCGTCACCCTCTCGGAGCACACCGAGGCGAGTGTGACCGAGGCTACGCTGACCCTCCAGATCCTCCGTTCCAGACAGATCGCCCTCCGGGTCGACCTGGTGGACGGCAAGGGCGTCAGCTCCGACAATGCGACGGTCACCTTCTCCACCGAAACCATTACCGTCAAGGGCAATGCAGAGGTCGTGGACGCCATGGAGGATACACTGACCGTCGGAACACCCATCGAGCTTTCCAAGATCCAGGAGCGGCAGACCTTTACCTTCAACCTGAATCTGCCCGCCGGCGTCACCAACGAGACCGGCGAGACCAAGGTGGAGGTCACGGTCGTCATCTCCGGCATCAGCCGCGCCATTATCCCGGTCACGGACATCCGAGTGGTCAACCAGATGGAGGGCTATGACACCAGCGTAACGTCCAAGAGCGTCAATGTGACGGTCCGCGGTGCGACCTCAGAGGTCACCAAGCTGCGCGACAGCACGGACAGCGGCATCTATATTCTGGTGGATCTCGAAGGCAATACCCAGACCGGCAGCTTCACCGTGGTCGGCCGGGTCGTCAACGAAACCCATCCGGACGTCGGCGTGGTGGATGAGGTCCAGGTCAGCGTCAGCGTGACGCCGACTGCCGAGTCTACAGAGCCCACGGAGGACTGATGTTCGGCTACGTCAGACCGCTGCAGCCGGAGCTGCGCGTCCGGGATTATGACGCCTATCACGCGGCCTACTGCGGGCTGTGCCGGGCGCTGGCAAAGCGCTACGGCTTTCGCAGCCGCTTCCTGGTCAACTACGATATGACCTTTCTCTTCCTGGTCCGCGCGTCGGTTCGCCCTGCGGCCCGGACCCGGAACTGCTTTTGCCCTGCCCGGTTCTGGCGGAAAAAGCCCTGCATCTGTGACGACGGGGGCTATGACCGCGTGTCGGCCTGCACGGTCATCCTGTGTTACTGCAAGATCCTGGACAATATCCGCGACAGCGGCTTCTGGAAGGGCCTCGGCTACCGACTGCTGAAGCTGGTCTATCATCGCCCCTGGAAAAAGGCCTCCAAGGACGCCCCGGAATTTGCGGACCTGGTCCGGGCCAAGCTCCTGGCGCTTTCCGAACTCGAGGCGGCCCAAAGCCCCAGCCTGGACGCCACGGCGGACGCCTTTGCCGCCATCGTCTCCGCCTGCGCCGACGACCTGCCCGACGAGGCGGTCCGCCGACCGGCGCAGGCCCTGCTCTATCAGGTGGGCCGGCATATCTATCTCTGCGACGCCCTGGATGATCTGGCCGAAGATCTTCGCGCCGACGGCTATAACCCGCTGCGCTATCGCTTTGTTCCCACGCAGACGGGGCTGCAGGCGGAGGACCTGGCCTATCTGGGCCGGCTCATGGACAGCAGCGTCAACCTGGCCGGAGCGGCCCTCTCGCTTCTGCCCGTGCGGCAGTATGGGGCGCTTCTGGAAAACATCGTCTACCTCGGTCTCCCTGCGGTCTACACGGCCGTGAAGACCGGGCGTTTTCGGGCCAAAGCGAAAGAATTTCCCCGAAAGGAGAATCAACCATGAACGATCCCTATGAGGTGCTCGGCGTCTCGCGCAACGCATCGGACAGCGAGATCAAAAAAGCCTATCACGACCTCGTGAAAAAATATCACCCCGACAACTATGCGGACAACCCTCTGGCGGACCTGGCCTCCGAAAAGATGAAGCAGATCAACGAGGCCTACGATTCCATCACGAAGGCCCGGGCCGCCGGCGGCACATCCTACGGCAGCTCGTCCTCGGGCGGCTACCAGTACGGCAGCCAGCAGTCCGCCTCCAACAGCTACAGCTACGGCTACGGCTACCAGGGCAGCACCGGCGGGTCGCAGTACCGGGAGGTCCGCAGCCTGCTCAATTCCAATCGTCTGGACGCAGCGGAATCCATGCTCAACGGCATGCCGAATCGCGACGCCGAGTGGTACTACCTCCGGGGCGAGATCGCCTTCCGCCGCGGCTGGCTGGATGAGGCCGCCCAGAACTATCAGATGGCCTGCTCCATGCAGCCGGGCAACATCCAGTATCGCTCCGCCCTGCAGAGAGTTTCCGGGACCTATTCGCCCTACCGACAGACCAACTATCAGCAGAGCTCCGATCTGAACGACGCCTGCAACATCTGCAACGCGCTGCTCTGCCTGAACTGCCTCTGCGGGGGAGGAGGCTGCGGACGTTGAGCCGGACCAGGAAGCTGACCCTCTCGGCCATGATCTCCGCCCTCTGCGTTGCCTGCATGGCGCTGAGCCTTCTGATCCCGCGGGTAACGCTGGGCGTCACGGCCCTGGCGGGCATTTTCCCCGCCGTCGTGGTCCTGGCCTGCGGCTATGGCTGGGCTGCCGGCGCTTCGATCGTCGCCGCCATCCTCGGCCTGCTGCTTCTGCCGGAGAAGACCGCACCCCTCTGGTTCGTGTTTTTCTTCGGCCACTATCCGATCTGGAAGGCCCTGATCGAAGGGCTGCAGACCCGGTTCGGCAAGCCCTGGCTCGGCTGGCTCCTCAAGCTTCTGGGCTTCGCGGCCTGCGCGGCCCTGCTTCTTCTTGCCTTCCGCGGGGTCTTTACTGCGGCCCTGCCTGAGCAGGTTTTGGGCATGCGCTTCGGACCCTGGCTGCTGGCCGTTGGCCTGACGGCCGCATTCGTGTTCTACGATATCGCCTTTTCCGGGCTGATCACCTGGTTTGGACGCACGGTTCTGCCCAGACTGCACTGAGAGGAGCGCCAGATTGACCGAAGAACAGAAAAACGCCTGCAGGCTCCTCGGCGTTTCGGAGACCGCCTCTCAGGCCGAGCTGCAGGCCGCCTGCGACAATCAACTCGCGCGGTTTGATGAGATGAAGTACCTGGGCAGCCCGCTCGCCGACATGGCGGCCCAAAAGCGGGAACAGATCCGGGCTGCATACCGTCTGCTCGCTGCCCCGGAGCCGGTGGAACCGCCCAGCTTCGAGCTGCCCGCGCCGAAGCCTGCCGCCGATTCCCCTGCGGGGGAGAGCGTTTCCGTCCGGGTGCGCAGGCTGCTGAACGCGGGCGACGTGGAGGAAGCCGACGCGCTGCTTTCCGCCCAGCCGGATGTCGAGACGAATCCGGAGTACGTCTATTTGCGGGGCATGACCCGCTGGAAGCAGGGCTGGCTGGATGAGGCCTGCCAATACGTGGATCAGGCGACGAAGCTGGCGCCCAGGAACGATGAATACAAGGCCGCCTCCGGGATGATCCTGACCGAGCTGCCGCCTGCCGCCAAGGTGAAACGAAGCTTTGCCGGGAAAACGGGCTGGGCCGCCTGTGGCTGCCTCTCCGAGTGCCTTTGCGAGGCGCTGTGTGAGAGCATTTGCGAAGGCTGCTGAGCCCCGGCCCCGAATGAGAAAATGACGGCGCAGGTCCATACCGCGCCATATAAGGAGAATACAAGCGTGATCAAAAGTATGACCGGATACGGACGGGCCCTGGGTGAATATGCGGACAAGCAGATCGCCGTCGAGGTCCGCTCCGTCAACAACCGCTATCTCGACTGCACGGTGAAGCTGCCCCGGCTCTACGCCTTCGCCGAGGACGCCATCAAGCAGCGTGTCAAGCAGCACGTCTCCCGCGGCAAGGTGGACGTCTTCGTGACCGTCAACCAGACCCAGAGCGGCAGCGTGAACATCGCCCTGAACCGCTCGGTTTTGGAGGGCTATCTCAGCGCCATGCGCCAGATGGTCTCGGACTACGGCGTCCGCGACGACATCTCCGCCACGGCGCTCAGCCGCCTGCCCGAAGTCTTCTCCGTGGAGAAGGCCGAGGAGGACGAGGACCTGCTCAAGACCCAACTCCTCGATGTGACCGAGCAGGCCCTGGCCGGCTACGACGCCATGCGCGCCGCCGAGGGACAGGCCCTGGCCAACGATCTTCGGGCGAAGGCCGCCGGGATCGCGGAAATGGTCTCCTTTGTGGAGACCCGCAGCCCCGCCACCGTAGCCGAATACCGGGAAAAGCTCTACGCCCGGATGCAGGAGGTCCTGGCCTCCGCCACCGTGGACGAAGCCCGCATCCTGACCGAGGCCGCCGTCTACGCGGACAAGGTGGCCGTGGACGAGGAGACGGTCCGCCTGCGCAGCCACCTGGCCCAGCTGGAGACCATGCTCTCGGCCTCCGAGCCGATCGGCCGGAAGCTTGATTTCCTGATGCAGGAGATCAACCGCGAGACCAACACCATCGGCTCCAAGTGCGGAGACCTGGAACTGGCCCGGACCGTGGTCAACATGAAGGCCGAGCTGGAAAAGATCCGGGAGCAGATCCAGAACATCGAATAAGCCCTGCAAAGAAGGAACAGAAATGAAACTCATCAACATCGGCTTTGGCAACATGGTATCCGCGCAGCGGCTGCTGACCGTCATCAGCCCTGACTCCGCCCCGGTCAAGCGACTGATTCAGGAGGCCAGGGACAGGGGCATGCTGATCGACGCCAGCTACGGGCGCAAGACCCGTTCGGTCCTGATCATGGATACCGATCATGTGATTCTCTCCGGTCTCGAGCCGAAGACCATTGCCGGCCGCGTTTCCGAAGAGGAGGATCCCGTTGAAGAAGGGTAGACTGATTGTTATTTCCGGCCCATCCGGCGTCGGAAAGGGCACCGTGGTCAAGGGCCTGCTGGCCCGCGACCCCAACACCTGGCTGTCCGTCTCGGCCACCACGCGGGCGATCCGCCCCAGCGAAACCGACGGCGTGCAGTACCACTTTATTTCGCACGAGCAGTTCGACCGGATGATCGCCGAGGGGCAGTTTCTGGAATACGCCCGCTACGTCAACAACTGCTACGGCAGCCCGCTCGAGCCCATCGAGCAGAAGCTGGCCGAGGGCCGGGACGTCCTGCTGGAGATCGAGGTCCAGGGCGCGCTGCAGATCAAGCAGAAGCGGCCCGAGGCCATCACGGTCTTCATTGCTGCTCCGTCCTTTGAAGCCCTGGCAGCGCGTCTGCGCGGCCGCCGGGACACCGACGAGGCCGCCATTGCCCTGCGCCTGGAGACCGCGAAGGAAGAGTACCGGATCGCACCGCAGTACGACTACATCGTCGTCAACGACGACATTGAAACGGCGGTGGCCGACGTGGCCGCCATCCTCCGCGCCGACACGCTCCGCGCGGAAAACCATCTGAAAGAATTAAGCTTAGGAGGCAACTGAAATGCTTTATCCCCCGATGAGTGAGCTTTTGAAACACATTGACAGCCGCTACCTTCTGGTGAACGTGGTGGCCCGCCGCGCCCGCCAGATCTCCATCGAGGCGCGCGAATTCGACGAACCCCTGGAGGAGAAGCCCGTCACCCTCGCCATCCGCGAGGTCGCCGACGGCAAGCTCGCAGCCGAGGTCAAGAAGGAGTACCTGCGCTGAGCCAGCAGATGCCATGCCGGGAGGGACGTCCATGATCGCGAAAATTGCCGTGGAGGGCCTGATCTACTCCATCGACAAGCCCTACAGCTATGCCGTCCCGCCTGCGCTGGCAGTTTGCCCGGGCCAGCGGGTGACCGTTCCCTTCGGCCGCGGCAACCGCGCCTCGGAGGGCATGGTTCTCTCCGTGGAGGAGGGGCAGGAGGAAGGCCTCAAGCAGATCCAGTCTGTCTTGGACCCCGCCCCGGTGATGACGCAGACCCAGCTACGTCTGGCTGCCTTTGTCCGGGAGCGCTATTTCTGCACCTTCTATGACGCCATCCACGCCATGCTTCCGGGCGGACTGTGGATCGAAAACCGCGAGATCCTCAAGCTCGAGGATCTGCCTGCCGACTGGGAGGACCGCCTCTCCGGCGACCCGGCTGCTGCCGGCGTGGTGCGCCTGCTCCAGGCTGCCGGCGGCAGTCTGAGCCTCGAGGCCCTCTTCCGCCAGACCGGCGAGCGAAGGCACACCCGCGATGCGGCGGACGGCCTGCGCGCCAGGCGCTGGCTCTCGGTGCAGAACGAGAACCGCCGCAAGAACGGAGACAAGACCGAGCGCATGGTCCGCTGTGCCGCCTCCGGCGACGTCGTGGCGGAATTCCTCCGCAAAAAGCGTCGGGCGGCCCCCATGCAGGCCGCGGTGATGGAGCTGCTGACCACGGTGGACACTGTCTCGTGGAAGGAGCTTCGCTACTTCACCGGCGCGTCCCTGCAGACCCTGCACGCGCTGGAAAAATCCGGCATGGTCGAAACCTATGCCGAGGAGGTCCTGCGCGGCCCGGCCATCGTCCCGACGGAGCGGGACGTCTCCTTCCCCCTCAATCCCGAACAGAATGCCGTCTTTGCAGGGCTCTGCCGCCAGATGCACACGCAGCAGCCCGGCGCAGCCCTGCTCCAGGGCGTCACCGGCTCCGGCAAGACGGCCGTCTATATCCATCTGATCCGCGACTGCCTGGCAAACGGGAAAAGCGCCATGCTGCTGGTCCCCGAGATCGCGCTGACGCCCCAGCTGCTCAGCCTCTTTGCCGCCTGCTTCGGCGCGCAGATCGCGGTTATGCACAGCGCCCTTCCGGTGGGAGAGCGCTTTGACGCCTATAAGCGCGTCGCCCGGGGCGACGCACGGGTCGTGGTCGGCACCCGATCGGCGGTCTTTGCCCCCCTGCAAAACCCGGGCGTCTTCATCCTCGATGAGGAGCAGGAGCACACCTACAAATCGGAGAACAGCCCCCGCTACCATGCCCGGGAGGTCGCCCTCTACCGAGGGCAGAAGGAGGGGGCGCTGGTTCTGCTGGGCTCCGCCACCCCGAGCATCGAATCCGCGTATCTGGCCCGGCGGGGCGTCTATGCCCTCTACCGGCTGGATCATCGCTTCAACGGCAGGGAACTGCCCTCTGTGAAGCTGGTGGACATGAAGCAGGAGCTCCTGCGCGGAAACGCCAGCTCCCTCAGCCGCCCGCTGGTCGAAGAGATCACGCAGCGGCTGGAAAAGAAGGAAAAGACCATCCTTCTGCTCAATCGCCGCGGCGGTAACCGCCTGGTGGTCTGTGTGGACTGCGGCTATGTGCCCTCCTGTCCCCGCTGCAGCGTCCATCTGACCTATCACATGGCCAACGACCGCCTGATGTGCCACTACTGCGGCCATTCCGAGCCCCTGATGGAAACCTGCCCGGTCTGTGGCGGCCACCTCAAGCGGGTCGGCTTCGGCACCCAGCAGCTGGAATACGATCTGCGGCGGACCTTCCCGGGGGTCGAGGTCCTGCGCATGGACGCCGACACCATCACCCCCACCAATCCCCATGAGGCCGTCCTCCGCCGCTTCGAGACCGAGGACGTCCCGATCCTGATCGGCACCCAGATGGTCGCCAAGGGCCTGAATTTTAACGACGTGACCCTTGTGGGCGTCGTGGACGCGGATATGTCCCTCTATGTGGATCACTTCCGCGCCGCTGAGACGACCTTTGATCTGGTCACCCAGGTGGTCGGCCGCTCCGGCCGGGGGGCCAAGCGCGGCGCCGCCCTGATCCAGACCTTCACCCCCAAAAATGAAGTCCTTCTGCGGGCCTCCCGCCAGGACTATGACGGCTTCTTCGAAACCGAGCTCTCCCAGCGGCAGCTCACCGGCACCCCGCCCTTTGCCGACCTGATCCGGTTCGGCTTCATCGGCTTCCCCGAGGCCCATGTGGAGCGCTGTGCCGCAGCTTTTGCCGCAGACCTCTGGCAGCGGCTGCAGGACCCGAGCCTGCGCCCCGCGGTCCGGGATCTGCTCGGACCCGCCCCTGCCCCGATCATGAAAATCAACGAGAAATATCGATTCTGCCTGACGCTGGTGTGCAAAAACAGCCGTGCGCTTCGCCTGGCGCTCTCCCAGGCCGTCCGGGACTTCTCCCGCCGGAAGGAGACCGACGGCGTCAGCGTCTGGGTCGATATCAACGGATACGAATAGAGGAACGATTATGGCACTCAGAAAAATTCTCACATTTGAAAATGACGCGCTCAAAAAGGTCTGCCGCCCGGTCACGTCCTTTGACGCCAAGCTCGGCACCCTTCTCGACGACATGAAGGAAACCGTCACTCAGGCCAACGGCGTCGGTCTGGCCGCGCCGCAGGTCGGCATCCTCCGCCGTGTCGTGGTCGTTGACACCGGCGACGAGATCCTGGAGCTGGTCAACCCGAAGATCCTCGAGACCTCCGGCGAACAGGACGGCCTGGAGGGCTGTCTGAGCGTTCCCGACCGCTTCGGCATGGTCAAGCGCCCGAACTACGTCAAGCTCGAGGCCCAGGACCGTAACGGCGAATGGTTTGAATATGCGGCCGAGGGCCTGATCGCCCGCTGCTTCTGCCATGAGACCGAGCACCTCGACGGCCACATCTTCACCGAAAAGGCATATCATATGCTGACCGACGAGGAATACAAAAATCTCATGAAAGGCGAGGACGCCGACGAATGAGAATCGTCTTTATGGGCACCCCGGCCTTTGCCGCCACCTGCCTGGCCGCGATTCCGGAGACCGGGCATGAGATCGTCGGCGTCTATACGAAGGTCGATACGCCCAAGAACCGCGGCATGAAGCTCCTGGCCTCCGAGGTCAAGCAGCTCGCCGTTTCCAGAGGCCTGCCCGTCTATCAGCCCACCACCTTCCGCGACGACGCGGCGGTGGAGGAGCTGCGCGCCCTCCGGCCGGACCTGATCGTGGCCGTGGCCTACGGCAAGCTTCTGCCCCAGCGCGTGCTGGACATTCCCAAGTACGGCTGCATCAACATCCACGGCAGTATCCTTCCCGCCCTGCGCGGCGCGGCCCCGGTCCAATGGGCCGTCCTGAACGACCTGCCGGAGACCGGCGTGACCGCCATGTACCTCAACGCCGGCATGGATGAGGGCGATATCATCGACGTCCGAAAGACCGCCATCGGCCCCAACGAGACCGCCGGCGAGCTGATGGACCGGCTGGCCGTCCTCGGCGCAGAGCTGCTCCGGGATACCCTCGCGGCCATCGCCGCCGGGACTGTGACCCGCACGCCGCAGGACCCTGCCCTGGCCACTTATGCCCCCATGCTGGATAAATCCCTCAGCCCCATCGACTGGAACCGCCCCATGCGCGCCATCCTTGCCCAGATCCGGGGGCTGAACCCCTGGCCCATTGCCACGGCGGAGCTCGCCGGGACGGCCTTCAAGATCTACCAGGCCCAGCCTGCGCCGGAGCAGTCCGGCGCGCCCGGCAAACCCCTGGCTCTGACGAAAAAGGGACTGGTCGTGGCCTGTGCCGACGGCGCGATCCTGATCACCCGGCTCCAGGCCCAGGGCGGCAAGGTCATGCCTGCGCCGGACTACTTCCGGGGCCACCCCATCGACCTGTAAGGAGGTCCCATGTCCGCCAGAGATACCGCCCTTGCCACCTTGATCGCCTGCCGCCGCGCCGGGGCCTGGTCGGACGGCGCGCTCAAGCAGAACCTGGCCAGGGATGGGCTGGACCGCCGCGACGCGGCCCTGGCCACCCGCCTGTGCTTCGGGGTCCTGCAAAACCGGATGCTGATCGACTTCTGGCTCTCCCGCTTCGTCCGGGGCCGGCTCGACCAGCTCCAGCCCGTCGTTCTGGATATTCTGCGGCTGGCGGTCTGCCAGCTCGCCTTTGCCGATAAGATTCCGCCCTCCGCTGCCGTCAGCGAGGCCGTAAATCAGACCAAGGCCTATGCCAACGCCCGCGCCGCCGGCCTGGTCAACGGCGTTCTGCGCGCCATGCTGCGGGCGGAGAATGCCTTCGCCCTGCCGGAGGACCCAGCCGTGCGCTACAGTCATCCCCGGGCCCTGGTGGACCTTCTGCGGGAGAACGTGGGGGAAGAAAAGCTCGAGCCCCTGCTGGCCGCTCACAACGGCACCCCGCCCACCTTTTTACAGGTCAACACCCGCCGTGCCGACGCCCGGACCGTGACGGCCTCCCTGGAGGACGAGGGCTTTTCCGTGGCGCCGCATCCGTGGCTGGAAAACTGCCTGACCCTCTCCGGCGGCTCGCCGGAGCACTCTGCCGCCTTCCGCGAGGGCCTGTTCTACGTGCAGGATCCCGCCGCCCGGATGGCGGTCCTGGCCGCGGACCCGCAGCCGGGCATGCAGGTGCTCGACTGCTGCGCCGCCCCCGGCGGCAAGAGCTTTGCCGCCGCGATCCAAATGGAGAACCGCGGCAGCATCCGGTCCTGCGACCTGCATGGGCACAAGATCGACCTCATCGCCCGCGGCGCGGACCGTTTGGGCCTGGACTGCATCCAAGCCTCCCAGGCCGACGCCACGACGCCCAATCCCGACTGGGCAGACCGCTTCGATCTCGTGATCGTCGACGTGCCCTGCTCCGGTCTCGGCGTCATCCGCAAGAAGCCGGATATCCGCTACAAGGACCTGGACCGGCTCGCGGAGCTGCCTGCGGTGCAGGCACGGATCCTGGCGGCCCAGGCGAGACACGTCTGCCCGGGCGGCGTCCTGCTCTACGCCACCTGCACGATTTTAAAGCGGGAAAACGAAGACCTCGTCTCCGCCTTCCTTGCTTCCCATCCCGGCTTCGCCGCAGAGCCCTTCTCCCTGCCCGGCGGCCTCTCGGCCCCCGAGGGGACATTTACCTTCCTGCCCTGTGACCACGGGACGGACGGATTCTTTGTCGCTAAGATCAGGAGGCAGTTTTGAAGCCTGAAATCAAAAATCTGACCCTCGCGGAGCTCGAGCAGGCTCTGGTCGACCTGGGAGAGCCGAAATACCGCGGCAAGCAGGTCTATTCCTGGCTCCACCGGGCCGTGCCGGACTTCGCCGCCATGACGAACCTCTCCCTGTCCCTGCGCGAGAAGCTGTCCGAGCGCTTCCTGCTCACCTGCCCGACCGTGGTCCGCAAGCAGGAATCCGCCCTGGATGGAACCATCAAATATCTCTGGCGTCTTTGGGACGGAAACTGCGTCGAGACCGTCCTGATGCGCTATCACCACGGCAACACGGTCTGCATCTCCTCCGAGGTGGGCTGTCCCATGGGCTGCGCCTTCTGCGCGTCCACGATCGGCGGCCTGGTGCGGAAGCTCTCCGCCGGAGAAATGCTCGATGAGGTCCTCTTCACCCAGGCCGATTCCGGCCAGGAGATCTCGAATATCGTCCTGATGGGCATCGGCGAGCCGCTGGATAACTATGACAACGTCACCCGCTTTCTGACGCTGGTCAACAGCCCCGAGGGCGCCAACATCGGCATGCGCCACATCAGCCTTTCCACCTGCGGCGTGGTGCCGAAGATCCGCACCCTGGCCGAGAGCGAGCTGCAGCTCACCCTTTCCGTCAGCCTGCACGCCCCGGACGACGAGACCCGCGACCGGATCATGCCGGTCAACCGCACCTGGAACGTCGAGACGCTGATGGAGGCCTGCCGGGACTATTTCAAGGCCACCGGCCGCCGGATCTCCTTCGAGTACGCCATGATCCGCGGCGTCAACGACAGCCCGGAGGCTGCGAAGCTGCTGATTCGCCGCCTGCACGGCCTGGCCGCCCATGTGAACCTGATCCCGCTCAATCATGTGGACGAGAGCCCCTTCGAGCCCAGCGAGCGGCAGACGGTCCTGCGCTTTCAGAAGCAGCTCGAAAGCAGCGGGATCCCGTGCACGGTCCGCCGGACCCTGGGCAGCGACATCGACGCATCCTGCGGGCAGCTTCGGCGAAAGTATCGTCGAGCGGAGGACTCCTCCGCCGACTGACCCGAATCACACAGAAAGGAAAGGAGAAAAACCGGATGGAAGTTTGGGGATTAACGGATCCCGGCCTGGTCAGGCAGCAGAATCAGGACTATTTTCTCCTGCAGCAGCTGGGCAAGCACGATCTTGCCGCCGTCGTCTGTGACGGCATGGGCGGGGCCAAATCCGGCAACGTGGCCAGCCGCCTGGCTGCGGAGGTCTTCACCGAGGAGATCAAGCGCAGCTACCGCGCCGGCATGAACGACGAGCAGGCCGAATACCTGCTCAAGACCGCCGCCGGCATTGCCAACACCGCAGTCTATGAAAACGCATCCCTGAGCGAGGAGATGCGCGGCATGGGAACGACCCTGGTCGCAGTACTGATCATCGGTAAAACCGCATATTTTGCCAATGTGGGCGACAGCAGAGGCTATCTGCTCAATCGCAGCGGCATCACCAAGATCACCGTGGACCACTCCCTGGTGGAGCTGATGGTGCAGCGCGGGGAGCTCTCCTCCGAGCAGGCCAAGGCCTACCCCGGCAAGAACCTGATCACCCGCGCCATCGGGACCGAGCAGTCTGTGGTCTGCGATACCTTCCGCTGTACGGTCCGACCCGGCGACTGCATTCTGCTCTGCTCGGACGGCCTGACCAATCTTCTGGCCGACCAGGAGCTGCTCTTTGAGGTGATCCACGGGGTTCACAAGGAGGACTGTTGCCGCAGACTGATCGGCATTGCGAAGGACCGCGGCGCGGCAGACAATGTGACTGCCGTATTGATTGCCTGCTGACGGGCGGAAAGGAGGAAATCCATGGATAAATATATCGGAAAAATGCTCGACGATCGCTATGAGATCCTCGATATCCTCGGCGTCGGCGGCATGGCTGTGGTGTATAAGGCAATGGACCACCGCCTCAACCGTCTGGTGGCGGTCAAGATCCTCAAGGACGACTATACCAACGACGCGGATCTCCGCCGCCGGTTTCACAACGAATCCCAGGCCGTTGCGATGCTCTCTCACCCGAACATCGTCAGCGTCTACGACGTCTCCAAAAACGAGGCCGTGGACTTCATCGTTATGGAGCTCATCGACGGCATCACCCTCAAGCAGTACATGGAAAAGAAGGGGCCGCTGTCCTGGCGGGAGTGCCTGCACTTCGCCATGCAGATCGCCAAGGCCCTGGAGCACGCCCATAGCCGCAACATCATCCACCGGGACATCAAGCCCCACAACGTGATGATCCTCAAGGACGGCAGCGTCAAGGTGGCCGACTTCGGCATTGCCCGCGTCGCCTCGGCCCAGAACACACTGACCAAGGAAGCCCTCGGCTCGGTCCACTATATTTCGCCCGAGCAGGCAAAGGGCGCGCGCGTGGATAACCGCACCGACATCTACTCCCTGGGCGTCGTCATGTACGAGATGCTCACCGGCCGTCCGCCCTATGACGGCGAGACCCCGGTCAGCGTGGCCATCCAGCACATTAACGGTACCCCGCTGGCCCCGTCCCTGCTCAACAGCGAGATTCCCACCGGTCTGGAGCAGATCACCATGCATGCCATGTGCTCCGATCTGAACATCCGCTATGCCAGCGTCACCGACATGCTGCAGGACATGGAGGAATTCCGCAAAAATCCCACCATCCGATTCACCTTCCTGGCTGCCCGTCCCTCCGCGAATACCGGCGGCCGGAACCAGCCTCTGGTCCGGCCCCAGACCGTTCCCATCCGAGAGGAGCCGCGGCAGATCGAATATGACACCGACGCTGAGGACCGCCGCCGCAAGCTCCTGATCGGCGTCGCCGCCGTGCTCGGGGTTGCCGCTCTGCTGGTGGTCATCTTCCTGGTGGTCCGCTTTGCAAGCCGGAACAAGCCCGCCGAGGCGGAGAGCACGACCACGATCTCCGCGAATGCCGAGACGACACTGCCCGAGAAGGTCAGTGTTCCCGGGCTGATTGGCTCCATCTACAGCGACATCCCGAAGGATCAGCCGCCGTACAAGTATTTCACCTTCATCGTGGATGGCAACTCCTACCAGTACAGCGACGAGTATCCGGACGGCGTCGTCATCAACCAGTCGCTCTCTGAGGGCGAGATGGTCGTCCCGGGTACGGAGATCTATCTCTACATCTCCATGGGCGAGCGGACCGACTCCATGCCGGATCTGACCCGCTATTCCCTGGAAAACGCCCAGTTCCAGCTCAAGGCGATGAACCTCAACCTGACCCTGCTCACGGAGCCGGAGTTCAGCGATGAGGTCAAGGAGAACTTCGTCATCCGCACCGATCCCTTGCCCGAGAGCACCCTCAAGGAGGGCCAGGTCGTCACGATCTACGTCAGCCAGGGCAGGGAGAAGGTCAGTGTTCCCAATCTGGCCAACTACACCCTTGCCGACGCCATCGCATCGCTGAAGGAGAAGAACCTGAAGCACAGCATCGTCGAGGATTACAGCAGCTCCGTCCCCGCCGGCTGCGTCATTTCCCAGGATCCCGCGCCGGAGACGGAGGTCGAGCGCGACTCTGTCGTCACCCTGACGGTCTCCAAGGGCAAGCAGATGGTCAGGATGGTCAGCGTCGTGGGCATGGAGCAGAACGCCGCCAAGGCGCTGCTGGAATCCAAGGGCCTGGTGGTCAATCTCACCTGGGAATACAGCGACACCGTCCCCTCCGGCCAGATCATCCGCCAGTCTCACGGCGCCGACGTCGATCTGGCCCCCGGCACGATCGTGACCCTCACGGCGTCCAACGGCCCCATGCCGCAGCCCACTGCCACGGAGCCGCCCACCGAGCCGCCCACCCAGTCGGAGCCCCCCACCGAACCGCCGATCTCTGAGCCCGTTGTGGAGCCGGGCAGCGAACCGCAAAACGAAAGCGCCGAACCCTGAGTGCGGCGCTGGAAAGGAAACGGACCTTGAAGGGAATCATCGTCAAAGCGCTCAGCGGCTTCTACTATGTCCAGACGGCAGAGGGCCTCATCACCTGCCGCGCCAGGGGGCTGTTCCGAAAGACCGGCCAGTCCCCGCTGGTGGGGGATTGGGTCACGATCACCCGATCCGGGCCCGAGGGCACCGTTGAGACCATCGCGCCCCGGCGCAACGCCTTCGTGCGGCCTGCGGTTGCCAATGTGGACGCCCTGGTGATCTTTGCCTCCGCGGCCGTTCCGGTCACCGATCCCTTCCTGATCGACCGGATGACGGTCATCGCGGCCAGACAGGGGGTCCGGTCCATCCTCTGCGTCAACAAGACCGATCTCAATCCCGCCCGGGGGCTGATCGGGATCTACCGCCGGGCCGGTATCCCCGTCGTCGCCACCTCCGCTCTGACGGGCGAGGGGCTGAACGACCTGCGGGCGGCCATCCGGGGCAAGACCGTGGTCTTCACGGGCAACTCCGGCGTGGGCAAGAGCGCCATCCTGCGCGGCCTTTCCCCCGCGGCCGCTGTGCAGACCGGCGAGGTTTCCCAGAAGCTGGGCCGCGGCCGGCATACCACCCGCCACATCGAGCTCTTCTCCATGGGGGAGAATACCTACGTTGCCGATACCCCCGGCTTTTCCTCCTTCGACCCCGAGCAGATGGACCACGTACCGAAGGAGGAGCTTCAGGAGCTCTTCCCGGACTTCGCCCCCTATCGCACCGGCTGCCGCTTCCCCGACTGCTCCCACCGCACCGAGCCCGGGTGCGTCCTGCTGGAAGCCCTCCGCGCGGGGAAGATCGAACCCTCCCGCCATGCCAGCTACCGCCGCCTCTACGAGACTGCGGAGCAATACAAGCCCTGGGAGAACAAGTAATACTGAAATTCAATGAAATGGTTCATTGAATTATGCTGCGCTTCGCGCAGGCTTTCCAGCACATCGTGCTGGAAAGCCGTCTCATGCTATCATTGATAAAAAGCAACCTTTTTATCGTATAACCCAATCCGGGACCGACGACCGTCGGCCCCGGTTTTCTATGCACAATTCTATTTTTCCGCCGGTCTGCATACCCTTTGCAGAAGGCGGTGATTTTTTATGGGCTATTTCAATCGGATGGTATCCTGCGGGTGTCTGTGCGCAGGGGCGGCGTTCCTGCTCGCGGCGGTGGCGGGCTCGTTTTGGTTCTGCTTTCTGCTGGGGGCGGCCCTGCTCGTGCTGGGCGTAATTTTGCACCGGTAGGTCTAAACCCCGGCCTGTCCGCGTATGGTAGCAATAGATTCTGCAAGGAGTGAACAACTATGGAGCTGATCTTTCAAGAGCAAACCGTCCGCTACCTGGCCGAGACGGTCTATGACGGTCTGTGCCAGGAGCAGACGGCAGAGATGACCGTGCCGGAGACAATGCCCGAGATCGCCCGCGTCGTGGACTGCTTCGGCGCGGTCACGGTCCAGAACCGGGTGGTGGAAAACGGCTCGGTCAGCGTGACGGGCGGGATCCAGGCAGGCGTCCTCTACGTCCCGGCGGAGGACGAGGCCAGACTCGAGCGCATCGACGTCTATCTGCCCTTCACGGTCACAAAGAAGGTCCCGACCCAGGAGAATGCGACCCTGTTCTATTGGGGTTGGCTGCGGTCCATCGAGGCTCGCTTCATCAACGCCCGCAAGGTTCTGGTCCGGGCCGGCCTCTGCAGCGAGCTGACCCTTCTGAGCCCAGCGGAGCTGTCTGTCTCCTGTCTGGGCAAGGCCCCGGCGGAGCTCGCCTGCCTGAGCCATACTTATCCCCTCCGCCTGCCGGTCTGCGCGGCGGAGAAGGAGCTCCAGCTTGCCGATGAGCTGCTCATGCCCGAGGATGGGCCGGGGGCGGACCGGCTGCTCAAGTGGACCTGCGGCGTCGAACTCGAGGAGAGCCGCGTCATCGGGGAAAAGGCGGTCTTCAAGGGCTGCCTGCGCATCCGCGTCCTCTTTTCCAGCGAGTCCGGCCGTCTGGCTGCCTGGGAGGGGACCGTGCCCTTCTCCCAGTATGCCGAGCTCGACCGTGCCGTCGAGGACGGAGGCGTCTCGATCCAGCCCATCCTCCGCCATGTGGAGATCGACACCGACGGGCAGCTCGACAGCCGCCGCCTGCTGCTGAACGTCAGTCTGACGGCCCAGATCACGGTCCGCGCCGACGTTCCGGTCACCCTGACCGAGGACGCCTACGCCCTGCGCGGGACCTTTACGCCGAGCTGGCAGACCCTGCCGCTGAGCCCCCAGCTCGACAGCCGGAGCCTGCCGCTCACCGCAAATCTGCCCATTCCGCCCGAGGCGGAGCAGGTCCTGGACTGGACCCTCCTGCCCGACTGCCCCGTCCAGACCGTCCCGGGTCCGGCAGTCCCGTCGCTGCGGGCGAATCTGGTCTATTATGACCGCGACCGAACTCTGCGCGCAAAGGTCGTGCAGCAGCCGGTCCAGACCGACTTTGTCCGCGCGGAAGGGGAGACGGGACGCTGCGTCCTGGTCCCGGGTGGCGGAGCGGCCCTCCGCGGGGGGAGTCTGGAGGTCCCGCTTCGCCTGGACTGCGAGACGCTCCGGTCTGAAACCTGGCGCAACCTCTGCGGCGGGACCCTGGAGCCCGGCGCGGCGGAATCCCGCCCGTCCCTGACGGTCCGGCGGGTCAGCGGCCCACTCTGGGACGTGGCCAAGGCCTGCGGCTCTACCGTGGAGGCCCTGATGGCCGCCAATCATCTGGATACCGACTGCCTGGAGGAGGAACGGCTGCTGCTGATTCCCGCGGGCCGGATCCCGGCAAAGGAGGAGGAAGCATGAAGCTCTACGAGGACGTTGCAAAGCGCACCGGCGGGAATATCTACCTCGGCGTCACCGGCCCGGTCCGGGTCGGCAAATCCACCTTCGTTAAGCGGCTGATGGAGGAGCTTGTCCTGCCCAATATCGCCGATGAATACCGCCGCGAGCGGGCAAAGGATGAACTGCCCCAGAGCGGCTCCGGCCGGACGATCCTGACCGCGGAGCCCAAATTTGTGCCCGAGGAGGCAGTGGAGATCTCCCCGGACGGCCAGACGAAGCTCTCGATCCGCTTGATCGACAGCGTGGGCTACATGATCCCCGGCGCCCTCGGGGCCACCGAGGACGGTCAGCCCCGGATGATCACCACGCCCTGGTTCGACCACGAGATCCCACTGACCGAGGCCGCCGAGCTGGGCACGAAAAAGGTCATGGAAAACCACTGCACCGTCGGCCTGGTCCTTACCTGCGACGGCAGCGTGACCGACATTCCCCGTGCCGACTATTTGGAGGCCGAGCGACGTGCCATCGCAGATATGCAGGCCACCGGGAAGCCCTTTCTGATCCTGCTCAACACCCGAAACCCGGAATCCGAGGAGGCGGCGTCCCTCGCCGCCCAGATCGGGACGGATGCAGGAGCCCTCTGCCGTCCCATCGACGCTCTGCGGATGGGGAAGCCGGAGATCAACCGCGTCCTGACCGATCTGCTCCGAGAATTTCCTGTCGAGGAGCTGCGCTTCACCTTCCCGTCCTGGTTCGACGCCCTGGAGGACCGCCACCCCCTGCGCCAGACCCTGTTTTCGGTGATCGCAAAGACCGCCGGAGATCTGCGCCGCCTCTCAGAGGCCGATCGAATGACGGAGGCCCTTGAAGCGCTGGAGGCCGTGGAGGACAGTGCCGCCCAGACCATCGACCTGGGCACCGGAACGGTCAGCTACCGGGTCCGACTCCCGGACCGCCTGTTTTACGAGATCCTGTCCGAGCGCTCCGGCGTGCGGATGGAAAATGACGGCGATCTGCTGACTGCCCTGAGCCGCTACCGCTCGATCCGCGGGGAATACGACCGCATCCAGGCCGCTCTGGACCAGGTCCGCACCACGGGCTACGGGGTCGTCCTCCCGGTGCGGGAGGAGGTCGAGATCCAGCCGCCTGAGCTGATCCGGAAGGGGAGCGCCTGCGGCGTCCGCCTCCGAGCCACGGCTCCGTCCATCCACCTCATGCGGGCAGACATCTCCGCCGAGCTCAGCCCGATGGTCGGCGGCGAGACCCAGACCGAGGACCTGGTCCAGAGTCTCAGCTCCGCCTGGGAGAACGACCGCGAGGGCTTCTGGCAGAGCAATCTCTTCGGCAAGACCCTCTACGACCTGGTCAGCGACGGTCTGACCGGCAAGCTCTCGGCCCTGCCGGAGGATTCCCGCCAAAAGGTTCGCGGCGCGCTGACCCGCATCGTCAACGAGGGCGCCAAGGGCCTGATCTGCCTGGTGCTGTGATTCCGTAACCGTTCAGCCCCAAGCTCGTAGGGCGGCCTGACCCCAGGCCGCCGCGCAGTCTCCCGCCCGGTGGGACGGCGGCCAGAGGTCTGGCCGCCCTACGCAGGAGGGAGGGCAGAACTGTTACATGATTCCCGATCCGGGTTGCGGATTTTTGGAAATAATCCTTGCATTTCTGAATGGGATGCAGTACAATAAAACCGCGAAAAAAACCCGGAAAGGATGATTTCTCATGAACGCCTACGAACAAATGACCAAGGCCGAGCGCGAAGCGGAGCTGAAGAAGGTCCGTGCCGAGTTTGACGCCCTCTGCGCCAAAAAGCTCTCCCTCAACATGGCCCGCGGTAAGCCCGGCGCCCACCAGCTTGACCTGTCCACCGACATGCTGACCATCGTCAACGACCCTGCCCAGTGCAAGATCGACGGCATCGACGCCCGCAACTACGGCGAGCTGGCCGGCCTTCCTTCGGCCAAGAAGCTCTTTGCCGAGATCCTGGGCGTCACCCCGGAGCAGTGCTTCATCGGCGGCAGCGCCAGCCTCCAGCTCATGTACGACGTCATTGCCAAGGCCTACACCCATGGCCTGCGCCACAGCCCCAAGCCCTGGGCCAAGGAAGACCACATCAAATGGCTCTGCCCCGCCCCCGGCTATGACCGCCACTTCAACGTCACCAAGAGCTTCGGCATGGAGCTGATCACGGTCCCCATGCTCGACGACGGTCCCGATATGGACATGGTTGAGCAGCTCGTCAAGGATCCCACGGTTAAGGGCATCTGGTGCGTTCCCAAGTATTCCAATCCCGAAGGCGTCATCTACTCCGAAGAGACGGTCCGCCGCTTTGCGGCCCTCAAGCCCGCCGCGCCCGACTTCACCATCATGTGGGATAACGCCTACTGCGTCCATGAGTTCGAGGGCGAATTCGTTCCCTTCCCGGACATCATCTCCCTCTGCGCCGAGCAGGGCAGACCCGATATGGCCTGGGAGTTTGCCTCCACCTCCAAGATCACCTTCCCCGGCGCTGGCATCTCCGTCCTGGCCTCCAGCCTGGATAACCTGGCCTACTACAAGAGCCTGGCGACCTTCCAGATCATCTCCTACGACAAGATGAACCAGCTCCGCCATGTCCTCTTCCTCAAGGATAAGGCCCACACCCTGGACTTCATGAAGAAGCACGCCGAGGTCCTGCGTCCCCGCTTCCACTGCGTCCTCGAGGTCCTCGACCGCGAGATCGCCCCGCTCGGCCTGGCCGAGTGGAAGCATCCCAAGGGCGGCTACTTCGTATCCGTCAACACGATCCCCGGCCTGGCCACCCGCACCTGGGAGCTCTGCAAGCAGGCTGGCGTGACCATGACGAAGGCCGGCGCCACCTACCCCAACGGCTTCGATCCCAACGACAGCAACATCCGCATCGCTCCCAGCTTCCCCGAGCTCGACGAGCTGCAGCAGGCCATGGAGATCTTCTGCACCTGCCTCAAGCTTGCCGCCCTGGAGCAGCTGAGCGCCTGATAAAAATCAAGCCATGCCCGACCGGTTTCGACCGGTCTCCCGGGCCGCTCCCGCTATAATAAAAGGCACACACGTCCGTTCGTGTGTGCCTTTTGTCATACTTACCGATATCTGCAAAGGAGGAATCTCACTTGACGTTTACCAGCTTTCTCCAGGACAAGCGCCTGACCATCCTGCTCTCGGGAGAGATCGACCACCACAGTGCCCGCGAGACCATGGAGGCCGTCTCCGAAAAGATCCGCGTCTACCTGCCCCGCTACTGCGAGCTGGACTTCGGGGCTGTGACCTTCATGGATTCCAGCGGAATCGCCCTGGTCATCCACACCCTGCGGGCCATGAACGAGCTCGGGGGCAAGCTCCGTCTGACCAGCGTCCCGCCCCAGCCGCGCAAGGTCCTTCTGGCCTCGGGCATCCAGAACCTGGTCGCCCTTTCGCAGGAAAGGAGCCCGGCATGAAGCACGAAAACGAAGCCGTCATCCGCTTTCCGTCCCTGTCCCGGAACGAGGCCTTTGCCCGGTCCGTCACGGCCGCCTTTGCCGCCCAGATGGACCCGACCGTCGACGAGCTCAACGACGTCAAGACCGCCGTCAGCGAGGCCGTCACCAACGCCATCGTCCACGCCTACCCGGACCGGGTCGGCCCGGTCACCCTCCGCCTGCGCAGGCTGGACGACAACATCCTGGAGGTCACGGTCAAGGACCTGGGCTGCGGGATCGAGGACGTCGCCCAGGCTCGCCAGCCGATGTTCACCACCGGCGGGGCCGACCGCTCCGGCATGGGACTGACCATCATGGAGAGCTTTATGAATGCCCTGTCCATCCGCTCCCGGCCTGGCCGCGGGACCACGGTGCGGATGAAGAAAAAGCTCGTCGGCAGGGGAGACCCTGATTGCAAACCGCGGAGCTGATCGTCCGCAGCCACGCGGGGGATAAGGCCGCCACCGCCGCTCTGGTGGAGGAAAACACGGGCCTGATCTGGGCCGTGGCCCGGCGCTTCTTCGGCCGGGGGGTGGAGCCCGACGACCTCTTTCAGCTCGGCTCCATCGGCTTTCTCAAGGCAGTCTCCGGCTTTGACCCGGCCTTCGGCACGCAGTTTTCCACCTACGCCGTGCCGAAGATCGCGGGCGAGATCCGCCGCTTCCTCCGCGACGACGGGACCGTCAAGGTCAGCCGGACCCTCAAGGAGCGCTCCGTCCGGATCGCCCGCGCAAGGGCGGAGCTCACGGAGGACCTGGGCCGGGAGCCGACCCTCTCCGAGCTTTCTCAGGCGCTGGATCTGGAGCCGGAGCAGATCGCGGAGGCTGAGACGGCCCTTGCGGCGGTGGATTCCATCCAGCGCGAGACCGGGGAGCGCGGACTGACCCTGGAGGACGTGCTGACCGACAGTCCCATGGAGGATACCGTGGTCGAGCGACTGGCCCTGACCCAGGCGCTCTCCGACCTCCCGGACCGGGAGCGGCGCGTGGTCCTTCTGCGTTATTTCCACGGTCTGACGCAGGACAAGATCGCCCCGCTCCTCGGCGTCTCCCAGGTCCAAATCTCCCGCATCGAAAAAAAGGCCCTCGCCAACCTCCGCGCTATGCTTTCGCCGGCCTTTTGAAGCATCGCCGCGCGGTCAAAAACGCCGCCCCGCATGAACCGTCATGCGGAGGCGGCGTTTTCCTCGACTACTCGAGGGGAGGGATTATCGCGTCAATCCGTCCCTGCATCCTCCCGAACCGTGCCGTTGTCCTCCCTTCCGCAGGGCGGAACTGTTCCTGAAACGGTAAATAATTTCTAAATTTCAGAAAGAACTTATTGACAAACAATAAGAACGGTGCTATAGTGATGAAAAACCGTCCGGAGGGATCCCTATGAAAGCAAGATCCGTTGTCTTCTGCCAGATCGGATGCATCCTCTGGCTGATCATCCTTGCCGCGCTCTGTGTGGCGGCTCCGTCTGCCGCCGCCTGGTATCAGCGGATGCGCGTGCTGTCCGATGCGGTGACCCGCGCTGTCCTGATCGCATTCTATCTCTGCTGCGTGCCCGCTGCTCTGGCCCTCTGCGCCCTGCTGCGGCTTCTGGTCAATATCCGCCATGACCGGCTCTTCGGCCGCCAGAACACCCGGCTGCTGTCGGCGGTCTCCTGGTGCTGCCTCGCGGTCGCGGCGATCTGCCTTGCAGCGGCCTTCTGGTATATGCCGCTGGCCCTGATTTCCGCCGCCATGCTGTTCATCTTCCTGATCGTCCGCGTCGTCTGCGCCAGCTTTATCGCCGCGGCCGAGATCAAGGAGGAGAACAGCCTGACGATCTGAGAAGGGAGGAGGCTCATGTCCATCATCGTCAATCTGGACGTCATGCTTGCCCGCCGGAAGATGTCCTCCCAGGACCTGGCCGAGCGCATCGGCATCACGCCCGCAAACCTGTCCATTCTCAAAACCGGCAAGGCCAAGGCCATCCGCTTCTCCACCCTCGACGCCATCTGCCGCGCCCTGAACTGCCAGCC
>CAMHMK010000004.1 GCA_946186225.1 uncultured Clostridia bacterium | reverse complement strand
GCCAGGCAGATCGCCAGGGCAAAATTCAACAGATTAAAAAGGGTAAAGAGGTTTTCCGCAACGATCTGCCCGGTGGACTTGCCGGGGTCGCGGGTCTGGCGGTTCGCCTGTCCGGCCTCTGCCCGCCGGGCGGCCTCTGCGGCGGTCAGACCGCTGCTTTCGGTGGGCACGAAATCCGCCGGCAGACAGACGGGAATACGAAGCTCGCGCTCCGCCGCCTCGGTTTGGGAATGCTGCTTGTTCATGGTTTGTTCCTCCGCCGCCTCCGCGGCGTATCTGGTTTTTTCTACAATATAACACAAGTCCGGCAAAAAATCTACCGCTTCGACCTCGTTTGCAGCAATTTTACAAAGAATACGCCATCGAGCTTACATACGGACCTCCCTCTCCGGCTGGCGTGAAACAATTAAATCATGGATCAGACCAAACGCGTTCAGCAAAATGCGACGGATCGTCGGCATGCGTCCGATCAGCTAATATTTTCCAGCTTCTTTTTGTATATCCGGGGCGAATACGGTCAAACTATGAGCGGCGAAAGCCAAATGAAGCCGGACAGGCGAAGGCGAACGCGGAATGCTCCCAAGGGCTGCGCAAGAGTGCGCAAGGCCGGGGAAGCGGACCGTCGAAGTCAGGCGCTTCCCCGGCAAAAAAAGAAGGAGAGCATGAAAATGAAGAGCAACAACCGGATCAACGTTCCCGAAGCCAAGCAGGGCATGGACCAGTTCAAAATGCAGGCTGCCTCTGAGGTCGGCGTGAACCTCAAGAACGGCTACAACGGCGACCTGACCTCTCGCGAAGCCGGCTCCGTCGGCGGCCAGATGGTCAAGAAGATGATCGAGTCCTACGAGCAGGGCCTGAAGTAATTCCTGCGGGACCGGGATTCCCCGAAGCGGCGCCGCGGGGCATTTGCCCCGCAAACCGAAGACGGGAACAGCAAAAGGGTCGGCTCTTTCGGGCCGACCCCATTTTACTGCACAGTTCATTGAAAAAACTCCGCCAGGAGGGCGTCGGCAGTGCTGACCACCGGGTATCCGTAGGGGGTAAGGACGGAGCGATCCCGGAAGCCCCAGTCCACCAGAACGCAGGCCAGGCCTGCGTTTTTTGCGGTCTGGGCGTCCACTTCGGAGTCGCCGACGTAGACGGAGGTCTCCTTGTCCGCGCCAAGCAGCGAGAGGGCCAGCTCCACCAGATCGGGCTCCGGCTTCCGGCGGCAGCCGGGACGCTCGCCGATGGAGCAGGCGATCCGGTCGCGGAAGAAGTTCTCGTGCAGGATCTGGACGGCGAAGTCGGCCTTGTTGGAGACCACGGCGGTCTGCACGCCGGCCCGATGCAAGCCCTCCAGAACGGCCTCCGCCTGGGGATAGAGGGCCGTGGTGTCCAGGGCGTGGGCTACGTAATGGGTTTTGAAGGCGTCCAGAACGCGGGCGATCAGGTCCTCCGGCGTGCCTGCCGGAACGGCCCGACGGATCAGCAGTCCGATCCCGTTGCCCACGAAGCGCCGCACCTCGTCCACGGTCCGCGCGGGCATGCCGAAGGCAGCCAGGGCCGCGTTGGTGGAGGCGGCCAGGTCCCCGAGGGTGTTCAGCAGGGTGCCGTCCAGGTCGAAGATCACGGTTTTGTACATTGTGCCTCCTTGTCGAAGAGAAAGGCCTCCAGCTGCGCCGGGTCCTCATAGGACAGATCGCAGTTTGCCTCCATGAAGGCGCGGATCTCCGGTACGTCATAGGCCCAGCAGGCCGCGGCGAAGGGGACGCCCGCCGCCTTCGCCATGTCATAGCCGGGCTTGAGATCGTCCACCATCAGTAGATCGGCAGGGGAGAGGCCGAAGCGGTCCATGATTTGCTCTAAGGCCCAGGGGTCCGGCTTGCGCAGCTCCACCGGCAGCTCCCAGCCGTAGATCGCGTCCGGCTGCGGCAGGCCGTTGGCCTCGTAGTCGCGGCGGATGTTGAAGTCGAAGGAATGGGAGACCACGCAGACCAGACCGCCGAGCGCCTTCTGGCGGCGGATGATCCGCGCCATGCCGGGGTAGACGGACGGAACGTGGTCCTTGACGTAGGCCTTCCAGATCTCCAGCTCCCGTTCCATGTCGCGGTCGGTAAAGCCAAGGGTCTTCGTGCAGTAGTCCAGAAAGCCCGGGTGAAAGTTCATCCGGAAATAGTCCTCCAGCGTGATCGTCGTTCCGGGCCGCAGCTCGTCGAGCGCGACCAGGAAGGCGGGCCAGTGGACGTGAGCCGTGCTGTCCATGACGGTGTCGTCGTGGTCGAGCACCAGGCATTTGTATTTCAGTTGTTCCATAGTACCTCTGTCGATTGCAGAAATCGGGCGGCGGCCAGATCGGCCGCCGCCGGTTGATACGGGCTGGATTAAATGGGCAGGAAGAGGCTCGCCACGCCGAAGTAGACCAGAAGCGAGAGTGCGTCCACAATGGTCGTGATGAAGGGGCTGGCCATGACGGCCGGGTCGAAGCCCAGCTTCTTGGCAAACAGCGGCAGGGTGCAGCCGACGACCTTGGCAAAGAGAACCGTGATCGCCAGCGTGACGCAGATGACGCCAATGATCAGGAAGGGGCTTGCCATGGTGACCTCGGCAAAGCTGCCGAGGATCAAATAGTCCACCAGCAGGATCTTGCCGAAGCAGGCAACCGCCAGGCTCAGACCGCAGAGGACAGCGACGCGGGTCTCCTTCCAGATGATCTGCAGAATGTCGGAGAACTCGATCTCGTTCAGACTCAGACCGCGGATGATCGTGACCGAGGCCTGGGAGCCGGAGTTGCCGGCGGTGTCCATCAGCATCGGAATGAAGGCGGTGAGGATCACCAGCTTGGACAGGGCAGACTCAAAGCGGGAGATGATGATGCCGGTAAAGGTGGCCGAGACCATCAGCAGCATCAGCCAGGGGATACGGTTCTTCCAGATCTCGAAGGGGGTCATGCTCATGTAGGGCTTCTCCGAGGGGATGATGGCGGCCATCTTTTCGATATCCTCGGTGGCCTCTTCTTCCATGACGTCCATCGCGTCGTCGAAGGTGATGATGCCGACCAGGCGGTTTTCCGCGTCCACCACCGGCAGGGCCATGAAGTCGTACTTGGAGAACATCTGAGCGACTTCCTCCTGGTCGTCGTGGGTGTTCACAGCGATGACGTTGGTGGACATGATGGACTCGATCGTTGTGTCGTCGTCCGAGGTGAGCAGCAGATCCTTGACCGTCACCACGCCCATCAGAACGCGGTTGCGGATGACGTAGCAGGTGTAGATGGTCTCCTTGTCGATGCCGGTGCGGCGGATGCGGGTGATCGCCTCCGCCACGGTCAGCGTGGGGGAGAGGTCGACGTACTCGGTGGTCATGATCGAGCCGGCGGAGTTTTCGGGGTAGCGCAGGATCTCGTTGATCGAGGTCCGCATCTCCGGGGCGGCCTGGGCCAGGATCCTGCGGACCACCGTGGCGGGCATCTCCTCGATGATGTCCACGGCGTCGTCCACAAAGAGTTCGTCGAGCACGTCCTTCAGCTCGGCGTCAGAAAAGCCGCGAATCAGCAGCTCCTGGGCCTCGGGCTCCATCTCAACGAAGGTGTCGGCGGCCAGCTCCTTCGGCAGCAGCCGATAGAGCAGGGGCAGGCGTGCGGCCTCCATCTCGTCAAAGATGGCCGCGATGTCCGCGGGATTCATCGTGACGAGAATGTCCCGCAGGGTGGAATACTTCTTTTCTTCCAGCAGCTTTTGCAGCGTGGTCTGCATGATGATGGTATGTTCTGCCATTTCTGTACCTCCAATCCGGTTTTATGTTGAACCGCCTTGCGGTTCGGGTCCGGCGTGCAGGTGCTGGGCAGTCGTCAGCGAAGCGCCGTCTCACGCAGAGCGGCCCTCACCGAACAACTTCGGCCCGGCACCGTACTCCCGGGGTTCCCTGCGTCCATAGCGCTTCACTTCCTCTCGATTTGGGTTTCACGGAGTCCGTCGACAGGCGACGAATCCCTCTGCTTATCATACCCGAATCGCGGCGGGTTGTCAACTGAAAACGGGGAAAAATCCCACACAAATCCATCGGACAGCGCGAAAAATCCAACCTTGCATTCCGGGGCGGATAATGCTATAATATTATGAATTAAAATGGGAATTGGATCGAAATTGATCGGAGGAGCGAACTTTGGAACGGAAAACACCCCTGATCTCCGCCGAGGACCTGCGCCGCCAGGCTGAGATCAGCGACTATATCAAAAGCTTCTGGGAGGGCCAGGGCAAGACGCCGCTGGCCTACGTGGAGACCTACGGCTGTCAGCAGAACGAGGCCGATTCCGAGCAGCTGCGCGGAATGCTGGAGCGCTGCGGCTACGGTCTGACCGACGGCCCGGACGAGGCCGACGTCATCGTCATCAATACCTGTGCCATCCGCGAGCACGCCGAGCAGCGCGTCTTCGGCAACGTGGGCGCCCTGGTCCACACCAAGCGCCGCCACCCGGGGCAGAAAATCTTTGTCTGCGGCTGCATGATGGGCCAGCCCGAGGTTGCCGCGCGGATGAAGAAGAGCTATCCCCATGTGGACGGCCTGTTCAATCCGCACCACCTCTGGCAGTTCCCGGAGCTGCTCTACCGCGTGCTGATCCGGCACAAAAAGACCTTTGCCACCGAGGATTCTGCCGGGGCCATCGCCGAGGGACTGCCCGTGGTGCGCACGAACCGTCTCAAGGCCTGGGTCTCCATCATGTACGGCTGCAACAATTTCTGCACCTACTGCATCGTCCCCTACGTCCGCGGCCGCGAGCGCAGCCGCCTGCCGGAGGACATCCTGGCCGAGTGCCGGGACCTGATCGCCCAGGGCTATAAGGACATCACGGTGCTGGGGCAGAACGTCAACTCCTACGGCAAGGACCTGGGCCTCGGCGTGGACTTTGCAGACCTCCTGGCCTCCATTGCGGAGCTGGAGGGGGAATTCGTCCTCCGCTTCATGACCTCCCACCCCCGGGACGCCAGCCATAAGCTGTTCGACGTCATGGCCGCTCATCCGAAGATTGCCCACCAGTTCCACCTTCCCTTCCAGTCGGGGAACGACCGGGTGCTCAAGGCCATGAACCGCCACTATGACCGCGGCCAGTATCTGAGCCTGATCGAATACGGGCGCAGGGTCATGCCCGACATTGTCTTCACCTCCGACGTCATTGTCGGCTTCCCCGGCGAGACCGCCGAGGAGTTTGAGGACACCTTATCGCTGATCGAGCAGGTCCGCTTCGACGCCCTGTTCACCTTCATCTTCTCGCCCCGCCCCGGCACGCCCGCGGCGAAGATGGACGACCCGACGCCCAAGACCGAGAAGAACGCCCGCTTTGACCGCCTGGTCGCCCTGCAAAACCGGATCTCGGAGGAAAAACACCGGGATTATATCGGCAAGACCCTCCGCGTCCTTGTCGACGGCGTGGACGGCGACCGACTCACTGCCCGCACCGACGGCGGCCGGCTGGTCCGCTTTTCGGGTGGGAAGGAGCTGATCGGCCAATTCATTTCCGTCACGATCACCGACGCGACCACCTGGTCGCTGGTCGCTGAGATCAGCGCGTAGCACCCGCGTCCGTTCAAAGGAGGAACATCCCACTATGGCAGAGCTTACCCCAATGCGGAAGCAATATCTGCAGATCCACGAGCAGCATCCGGATTGCCTGCTGTTTTTCCGGCTGGGCGACTTCTATGAGATGTTCGACGAGGACGCCGTCACTGCCGCCCGGGAGCTTGATCTGACGCTGACCACACGGGACCGCGGCAAGGCCGCGGAGGAACGCACTCCGATGTGCGGTGTGCCCTACCATTCCGCGGAGGGCTATATTGCCCGCCTGGTGGCCAAGGGCTACAAGGTCGCCATCTGCGAGCAGATGGAGGACCCGGCGCTGGCAAAGGGCCTGGTGGACCGGGACGTCATCCGCATCATCACCCCGGCCACCGTGGTGGAGAGCTCCATGCTGGAGGAGCACAAGAACAACTACTATGCCTCAGTCTATGTGGACCAAGCCGGCGATATCGGCGCGGCCCTGGTGGACATCTCCACCGGCGAGGCTCTGGCCACCCTCTGCACAGGGGCCGACGCCCGCGAGAAGGCCTTCAACGAGCTGGGCCGCTTCGAGCCCCGGGAGCTGCTGGTGAACCTCGCCCTGGCCCAGGTGGAGCATTTCACGCTGGACGTTCAGGTGCGTCTGGGCTGCGCGGTCAACGTGGGGCAGGAGCGCATCTATGATCCAACTGCCGCCCGGAGCCTGGTCGCCGCCCAGTTTGACTGCGACCTCTCCGATCTGCCGGAGCCGGTCATGCTGGCCCTCGGCGCCCTCCTTCGGACCCTCAAGGATCTGCAGAAGGGCGATCTGAGCCACATCCGCCATCTGGATTACTACCAGTCCGGCCGCTTCCTGGAGCTGGACCAGACGGCACGCCGCAACCTGGAGCTGACCCAGACCCTCCGCGCCAAGGAGAAAAAGGGCAGCCTGCTCTGGGTCCTGGACCACACCGGGACTGCGATGGGCTCCCGCATGCTCCGCGCCTGGATGGAAAAGCCCCTGCGCAACCCGAAGGAGATTGACATTCGTCTCGATGCCGTGGAGGAGCTGACCAAGCAGACCCTGCCCCGGCAGAATCTCCGCGAGGCGCTCCGGACCGTCACAGACCTCGAGCGGGTCACGGCCCGCATCGTCACCGGCACTGCAAACGCCCGGGACCTGCTCCAGCTGGCCCAGGGCAGCGCGAACCTTCCGGCCCTCAAGACCATTCTCTCCGGCTTCCACTCGGCCATGCTCTGCGTGGTCGCCGAGGAGCTCGACGATCTGACCGACCTGCGCGAGGGCGTCCTTGCCGCGATCACCGACGAGCCCCCCTTCTCGGTCCGCGAGGGCGGCTTCATCCGGGCGGGCTTCTCCCCGGAGATCGACCGGCTGCGGGACATCATGTCCGGCGGCAAGGACACCCTGGCCGGCATCGAGGCCCGGGAGAAGGAGAAGACCGGCATCCGGAATCTCCGCGTGGGCTATAACCGCGTGTTCGGCTACTATATCGAGGTCGCCAAGGGCCAGGTGAATCTGGTCCCGGACAGCTGGATCCGCAAGCAGACCCTGGTCAACGGCGAGCGCTACATCACCGAGGAGCTCAAGGAGCTGGAAAAAACCATCCTCGGAGCCAAGGAACGCGTCAACGCCCTGGAGTATGAGGCCTTCACAAAGCTGCGCGAGGCGCTGTCCGCCGCCGCAGCCCGCATCCAGCAGTCCTCCCGCGCCATCGCTGCGGCGGACGTGCTCTGCAACCTCGCGGAGCTGGCCGTGCGGAACAACTACTGCCGCCCGGAGGTCGATCTGACCGAGGTCATCGAGATCAAGGACGGCCGTCACCCCGTCGTGGAGCAGGTGCTCGACAGCGGGCTCTTCGTCCCGAACGATACCCGGCTGGACGGGACCCGGGAGCGGGTCTGCATCCTGACCGGACCCAATATGGCCGGCAAATCCACCTATATGCGCCAGGTGGCGCTGATCGTTCTGATGGCCCAGATGGGCAGCTTCGTCCCGGCGAGATCCGCCCGGATCGGCGTGGTGGACAAGCTCTTCACCCGCGTTGGCGCATCGGACGACCTGGCCGCCGGACAGTCCACCTTCATGGTGGAGATGTCCGAGGTCTCGGATATCCTCCGCAACGCCACGCCCCGCAGCCTGCTGATCCTGGATGAGATCGGGCGCGGCACGGCCACCTATGACGGCATGGCGATCGCCCAGGCCGTTTTGGAGTACGTCTCCGACCGTCTGCGCATCGGATGCCGGACCCTCTTTGCCACCCACTATCACGAGCTGACGGTCCTGGCCGAGGACCACCCCGAGATGAAGAACTACAACGTCTCGGTCAAGCGGCGCAAGGATGAGATCATCTTCCTGCGGAAGATCATCCCCGGCGCGGCCGACGGCAGCTTCGGCGTGGACGTCGCCCGCCTGGCCGGTCTGCCCGACCGCGTGGTGAAGCGGGCGCGTCAGATTTTGAAGGACTTGGAGGACAAGGGCCCCACGAAGATCCTGGTCCCGGTCAAGACCCCGCTCTACGAGACCCAGCTTGGCATGGATCAGACCTTCCTGGCCGACCCGGTCAGCGACGATATCCGCAAGCGGATCGAAGCCCTGTCGCCCGAGACCATGACCCCGCTGGAGGCTTTGAACACGATCTACGAGCTGAAAAAGATGACGGAGTAAGGCATGCAGAAGGATACGAAAACGTTTGACCTGGGCAGCCTTCGGAGATCCGAATGGATCGGCGGGCTGCTGTACTGGCCGATGTTCCTGTTGGGCAGCACGTTTCTGGCCTACTTCCTGGTCAGATGGCTCTGGCCCACCTCGAATGCTGCGCTCAATAGCGCCAGGATCAACCTGACCTACGGCATCCTCAATCTGGGTTTGGTGACGCTGATCTTCCGCCGCTATCTGGCGGATCAGCTCCGCCGGCTGACCGGCATCGGCTGGAACCTGTTCGGACATCTGTTCCTGGGGCTGCTGGCCTATTTCGGCCTGACTTATGCCGCCGCCTGGGCCCAGCAGCTGCTGACGTCCCTGCTCGGCGTGACCTATGCCAACGCCAACCAGTCCGCCGTCGAGTCCTATACCCAGACCGTTCCCGGGCTTGCCATCGTGCAGCTCTGCCTGCTGGCCCCGCTGACCGAGGAGGTCCTGACCCGCGGCCTGTTCTTCGTGAAGCTCCACGACCGCTCCCGATTCTGGGCCTATGCGGTCTCCATGCTGATCTTTTCCCTGGCCCATTGCTGGGCCGTGATTCCCCTGCAGCCCATCGGCGTCACCCTGCTCAACGTCCTGGCCTATCTGCCGGCGGGCTGGGTCCTGGCCTGGGTCTATGAGCGCAGCGGAAGTCTCTGGACCTCCGTCTTCCTGCACGCGCTCATCAATGCCATCGCCCTGCTTGCGCAGATCCTCCTGCGCCGGGCATAGAAAGGAGACAACGCCATGCCGAGCATTTTCCGGCTGGATCCCCACCTTGCGAATCTGATTGCTGCGGGCGAGGTCGTAGAGCGGCCCGCCTCCGTGGTCAAGGAGCTTGTGGAAAACTCCATAGACGCCGGCGCCCGGAATATTTCCGTGGAGCTCCAAAACGGCGGCATGACCTTCCTCCGCATCACCGACAACGGCTGCGGCATGGAGCGGGAGGACGCCAAGACCGCCTTCCTGCGCCACGCGACCTCCAAGCTCCGCCGCAAGGAAGATTTAGAGGCCATCGGCACCCTGGGCTTTCGGGGCGAAGCCTTGGCCGCCACAGCGGCTGTCAGCAAGATCGACCTGCTGACCCGTGTGGAGGGGGCCCTGGAGGGTACCCGCCTGCATCTGGAGGCCGGAAAGATCCTCGAATGCGAGGACGCCGGCTGCCCCGTGGGCACGACCATCATCGTCCGCGACCTGTTCTATAACACCCCGGCCCGCATGAAGTTCATGAAGCGGGATTCGGTCGAGGGCTCCGCTGCGGCCGCCGCTGTGGGCCGTCAGGCCCTGGCCCATCCGGAGATCTCCTTCCGTCTGATCAAGGATGGGGAGCTCCAGCTCCAGACCCCCGGCGACGGGGAGCTGCTGTCTGCGATCTATGCGGTCCTGGGCCGCCAGGCGGCAGGGGAGATGATCCCCGTGCAGAGCCAGTGGGAGAAGGTCTCCGTCTCCGGCTACGTCTCCCGGCCCACCGCCACCCGCGGGACCCGATCCAACCAGATATTTTATGTCAACCATCGTCTGATCCGCTCCAAGACCCTGACCGCGGCTCTGGAGGAGGCCTACCGAAACCAGCTCATGGTGGGGCGCTTCCCCTCCTGCGTTCTGAATCTGACGGTCCCGCTCGCCGCGGTGGACGTGAACGTCCACCCGGCCAAGACCGAGGTCAAGTTCCTCAACGAGCGGGAGATCTTCGACTGCGTACACTACGGCGTCAAGGGCGCCCTGTCCCATGCCTCCGGCCAGACCCCGATGCAGCTGCCGCAGGAGAAGCCCATCCCGCAGGAGCCCGCGCCGCAGAGACCGGCGCAGAGCCCCGCTCCGTCACCCGCCGCGCAGACGGCGGGGAAGACCGGCGAGGCCTTCCGAAGCATGACTGCCGCCGAGTACCGGAAGTCCGCCCCGCCCCCGGTCCACACGATGACCAAGTGGGAGTATGAGCAGGTCTCCAAGGCCCTGCAGGCCGGCCCGAAGGCGGAGCCAAGTCGGACCATGGTGGCCGAAACCTTCCGCAAGCCGGAGCCCGCCGCCCTGCACAGCCCGGTCACCCGCCCCGCCGAGGAGACCGCCCAGCAGCGGCTGGAGCTGCCCAATACGCCGGATTTCCGCTATGTGGGCGAGGTTTTGAACACCTATATCATCGTGGAGCAGGCGGGCGAGGTTCTGTTCATCGATAAGCACGCCGCCCACGAGCGGATCAATTTTGAACGACTGATGGCCCAGGGGACGACGATCCTCGGCCAGACCCTCCTGACCCCGCGCACCTGCCGCCTGGATGCCGAAGAGGCCGCCCTCCTGCTGGAGAACCGGGACCTGCTGCTCAGCCTGGGCTTTGATCTGGACGGCCTCGGCGAAGGCGACCTGCTGGTCCGTCAGATCCCCTCCGACGTCCGGGAATCGGACGCGGAGGCGACCCTCTCCGAGATCGCCGGTCATCTGCAGAGCGGGCGCATCGATACCCCGACCGGTCTGCGGGAGGCAGCCCTGCACACCATCGCCTGCAAGGCCGCCATCAAGGGCGGCTGGCAGACCGACCCCGCCGAGCTCCGTCAGCTTGCCGCCGAGGTCCTCCGCCGCGAGGATCTGAAATACTGCCCCCACGGCCGCCCGATCTGCATGACTCTGACCCGTCGGCAACTGGAGAAGCAGTTCAAACGAATTACTTGATCTGAGGAATGAAGCGTGACATGAACAACCTGATTTGTATTGCCGGACCCACCGCTTCCGGAAAAACCGGCCTGGCAGTCAAGCTGGCAAAGGCGCTGGATGGCGAGGTCGTCTCCTGCGACTCCATGCAGATCTACCGCGGCATGGATATCGGCACCGCCAAGCCCACCCAGGCGGAGATGGACGGCGTACCCCACCATCTGCTGGACGTGGCCGACCCCGGCGAGGACTTTTCCGTGGGCCGCTACGTGGCCCTGGCCACCGAGGCCATCACCGACATCCACAGCCGCGGCAAGACCGCCATCGTGGCGGGCGGGACCGGCCTGTATCTGGACAGCCTCGTCAAGGGCGAGGAGTTTGCCCCTCCCTCCCGCGAGGGCGAGCGGAAGTTCCTGGAGGATGCCGCCGAGCAGAAGGGCATCGAATACGTCTATGACATGCTCATGGACGCCGACCCCGAGACCGCCGAGCGCCTCCACCTCTCCGACCGCAAGCGCATCATCCGGGCCATGGAGGTCTTTCTGATCACCGGTCTGCCCCTGTCCTGGCACATCGCCCAGTCCAAGCAGCGGCCCCCGCGCTATACCCCCTTCTGGTTCGGCCTGAACTTCCGCGACCGGGCGAAGCTCTATGCCCGCATCGATGCGCGGGTGGATCAGATGCTGGCGCAAGGCCTGACCGAGGAGGTACGCAGCCTGCTCCAAAGCGGCGTCGATCCGAAGACGACGGCCATGCAGGCCATCGGATACAAGGAGCTTGCGAGCGCACTGCGCGGCGAATGCACCGTTCAGGAGGCCGCCGCACGCATCAAGCAGGCCTCCCGCAACTATGCCAAACGCCAGCTCACCTGGTTCCGCCGCAACGAGCGCATCCATTGGCTCTATCCCGACGAGACGCCGGACGTTGCGGCGAAGGCCCTGAAGCTCCTCGAACGGGAGCCTTCCGCAGGCTGAACCCCCCGATCGGCACGGCCTTGCTTTTTGCAGCCCGCCGCGTTCCGACTGCATCCGACATCCCGAATATGCTACCATTGGGCCATTCCAAACATAGAAACGAGGTTTTCCCAATGGCAGCAAACGAAACCCTTCAGGACTGTTTCCTGAACGAAACCCGCAGAGAGCATCAGCTTGTGACCGTTTTCCTGATGAACGGCTTTCAGATGAAGGGCGTCATCACCGGCTTTGACAGCTTCGTGGTCTGTCTGGTCTCCGACGGCCGCCAGCAGATGATCTACAAACACGCGATCTCCACCGTGGTTCCGGCCCATCCGGTCCGGTTCAAGCCCCAGGAATAGCCGCCTGCGCAGGCGCGATCCGGGCTGCTGCGGCGCAGAGCTCGCAGAGGAGGCGCCATGAGAGGCGATAAATTCCTGCGCGTCATTGTCATCGTGCTGCTGTGCGTGGTGACAAGCTACGTCGTGTTTTCCGTGGTTCGCGCCCCGGACAGTACCTACACAACCTATAAGGCAGTGCTCTACGAAGTCGGCGGTTACACAACCTCCGGCTTTGTGGTGCGTTCTGAGCAGCTCGTGCCCGGCGGTCAGGACGGGATCGTCGTTCTGACGCGCAAGGAGGGTGAGCGCGTCTCCAAGGGCGGCGTGGTGGCCTCCACCTTCCGGGATGAGTCCGCCAAGATCCGCCAGAATGAGATCCATACCCTTGAAACGGAGCTCGACCAGATGGAATACGCCTATTCCTATTCCTCCTCCGGTCAGGATTCCGCCACCCTCGACAACGAAATCCTCCATCTGATGAATCAGGTCACGCTCTACAACTTCCGCCGCGAGGCGGACTTCGCCGACAGCGCGGCCGAGCAGCTCAAGGCCAGCGTCCTGCGCCGCTACGTCAATTCCGAGGATTCCAAAAATCTCTGGAATCGCATCAGCCAGACGCGGACCCGCCTCAATGAGCTCTACACCCAGGTCCAGTCCGAATCCGGCACCGTCCTGGCGCAGACTGCGGGCTATTTCTCCGCGGTCACCGACGGCTATGAATCCGTCCTGACGCCGGCGATGCTCGAGACGGTCTCCGTCGGTCTCTTCCGCGAGCTGCAGCCGAATCCCGCTGCGGCCTCCGGGGCCATCGGCAAGCTGGTCACTTCGCCCCGCTGGTACTATGCGGCTCTGGTGGACCCGGCCAAGCTGGGCAGACTGAAGGTGGGCGACCGGCTGGACGTCCGCTTTGTCTATGACTTCTATTCCACCATCCGGATGGAGGTCGTGCGCATCAGTCCCTCGGAGGACGGCCAATGTCTGCTGGTCCTCTCGTCCGAGGATTTCGTGCAGGACGCGGTCTCCACGCGGAAGCAGTCTGCGGACCTGCTGCTGGAGGACCGCACCGGCCTGCTGGTCCCCAAGGCGGCCATCTATGCCGACGAAAACGGCTGCAGCGGCGTCTATGTTCTCGACGGGGCCGAGGCCCAGTGGAAATATGTGGACATCATCAACGACAACGGAGAGCAGTATCTGGTCGCCCTGGACAAATCCAGCATCCGGAATCTCTGGCCCGAGGATGAGGTCATTCTCACAAAAGAGGAAATGTTCAACGGAAAGGTCATGGTAAGATGAGTATCGCTGAAAACGTTGCGGAAATTCGTGCGCGGATGAACGCCGCTGCCGTCGCCGCGGGCAGGGACCCGGGGGAGATCTCCCTTCTGGCCGCCACCAAGATGAACGACGCCGACCGCGTCCGGGAGGCTGTCGCCGCAGGCGTGGACGCCTGCGGCGAGAACCGCGTCCAGGAGCTGGTGCAAAAGCAGCCCCTGGGGGCCTATCAGGGTGTACCGATCCACTTCATCGGCCACCTGCAGACCAACAAGGTGAACAAGGTCGTAGGCAAGGTGGACCTGATCGAGTCGGTGGACCGGATGGAGCTTTTGCAGGCCGTGAACAACACGGCCCTCCGGCTGGGCGTATGCCAGGACATTCTCTTCGAGGTCAACATCGGCGGCGAGGCGCAGAAGGGCGGCTTCACACCGGAGGAAACCGTTCAATTGGCCGCAAAAATGGGTGATTACCCCGGCGTCCGGCTCCGCGGATTGATGGCAATTCCGCCCATCTCGGAGAAAAAAGGCGATAATTGTATATATTTTGCAAAAATGAGAAATCTTTTTATTGACATTCGGGACAAAAAATACGATAATGTTTCTATGGTGTGTCTGTCTATGGGGATGACCGACGATTTTGAAGACGCCATTGCCGAGGGCAGCACCATGATCCGCGTCGGAACCGCGATCTTCGGCGCAAGAAACTACGCCAAAACATAGATGATTACAGATACACAGGAGGATCAACATCATGGGTTTGATGGACGAACTGAAAAAACTGACCCGACCCTATAACGAAGAAGACGACGAGTACGATTACGACGATGATGCCGAACTGGATCAGGAGCCGGAGCCCGCTCCCGCGCCGCAGCCCCAGACCTCCCGTCGTTCTGCCTACACCGCCCCGGAGCCCCGCGAGACAACTTCTCGCCGCAATGGCCCTGCGAAGGTGGTCAACCTGAATAACAATTCTGCCATGCAGGTGATTCTGGTCAAGCCCGATCGCTTTGACACCGTCTCCGAGATCGCCGACCATCTGCGCGATAAGCAGTCCATCGTGCTGAATCTCGAATCCACGAACAAGGACGTCGCCCGCCGCCTGGTGGATTTCCTCTCCGGCGTTGCTTATGCGCTGGACGGCAAAATCAAGAAGGTGGCCATCTCCACCTACATCCTCACCCCGTACAATGTGGAGATCGTTGGGGACCTGGTGGAGGAGCTGGAAAACAGCGGCGTCTACTTCTGATAGAAAGGAAGTGCAGCCATGCTGACCCCACAGGATCTTCAGAACGTAACGTTTGAAAAGGCTAAATTCGGCGGCTACCAGATGCAGTCGGTAGACGAGCTGCTCGAACCGCTCATGGAGGACTATGTGACCCTGTACAAGGAAAACGCTGTTCTCAAGAGCAAGATGCGCCTGCTCGTGGAGCGCCTGGAGGAGTACCGCGACAACGAAGCGAAGATACAGGCCGAGTCCGAGAAGGCCCGCCGCCAGAGCGAGGAGCTGGTCGCCGACGCAAGACGCCGCAGCGAGGAGATCCTCCGCAAGGCCGAGGCCGAGGCGAAGACCCGGAACGAGGACGTGGGCTCCGCAGTCAGCGCCGAGCAGGAACGCCTGGCTCGGGCAAAGGCCGCCACGGCGGAATTCATCACGGCCGTCGAGGCCCAGCTTGAGCGCCAGCACAAGAGTCTGGAGCTGATCAAGAGCATGGATCTGCTCAAGACCAAGCCCGCCAAGCGCGCCTATGACTACGAGTCTGAGAAGGACCCGCCCCGCGAGGAGAGCAGCACGGCGGAGATCGCCGCCCAGATCGAGGAAAATGTGGGCCGCATCACAAACGGCTACCCCAGCCCGGATCTGACCGCAGCCACGCGGGTCATGCCGCCGATCGATCTCAGCCGCAACACCTCGGCAAAGTTTGCCGATCTGCAGTTCGGCAAGAACTACCACAACTGAACAGATCATGCTTTGAAGGGAACGTGCGGAGCGAGTGCGCGCGCAGAGAGCTGCCGGTCGGTGTAAGGCAGCGGCAAGCCGCCCCGCGGATCCTCCCCGAGCACCCCGCCGAACGGAAACTCAAGTAGACCGGGGCGTTTCATGGGCGTTACACCATGCACGAGCGGCCATACTTCCGTATGGCAATAAGAGTGGTACCGCAGAGGGGGCTCCCTTTGTCTCTTAAGGAGACGAAGGGAGCCCCCAAAATTTATGAAACAAGAAATTCTTCCGACGAAGGAGTATAAACCATGGACTACAAAACCACCATCATCACCCCGAAGACCGATTTCCCCATGCGCGGCGGACTGCCGATGCGCGAGCCGGGCATGCTCGAGAACTGGGACAAGATCGACATCTACGCCGAGCTGCGCAAGAAGAACGCCGGAAAGCCCAAGTTCATCCTGCATGACGGCCCTCCGTTCTCCAACGGCGACATCCATATGGGCCACGCCCTGAACAAGACCCTCAAGGACTTCATCGTCCGCTCCTGGGCCATGCGCGGCTATGACACCCCCTACGTCCCCGGCTGGGACAACCACGGCATGCCCATCGAGTCTGCCATCATCAAGAAGAACAAGCTCAATCGCCACCAGATGTCCGTGCCCGATTTCCGCTCCGCCTGCCGGGACTTCGCCCTGGAGTACGTGGATCGGCAGCGCAAGGGCTTCCAGCGCCTGGGCATCGTGGCCGACTGGGAGAACCCCTACTGCACGATGGATAAGGCCTTCGAGGCCGAGGAGGTCAAGGTCTTCGGCGAGATGTACCGCAAGGGTTACATCTACAAGGGCCTCAAACCCGTCTATTGGTGCGCCAAGGACGAGACTGCCCTGGCCGAGGCCGAGATCGAGTACCAGGACGACCCCTGCACCACCGTCTACGTCAAGTTCCCCATGCAGGACGACCTGGGCAAGCTGGGCCATCTCGACCATAGCAAGCTCTTCTTCGTGATCTGGACCACGACGATCTGGACCCTGCCCGGCAACATGGGCATCTCCCTCCACCCCCGCGACAGCTACGCCATCGTCAAGGCCCCGAACGGCGAGATGTACGTCATGGCCGAGGCCCTGATCGAGAAGGTCATGAAGGTCGCCGGCTTCGATTCCTGGGAGATCCTGGAGACCCACCCCGGCTCCTTCTTCGAGAACATGCTGGCAAAGCACCCCTTCCTGCCCAAGACCTCCCGCCTGCTCAACGCCGAGTACGTCACCATGGACTCCGGCACGGGCTGCGTCCACACGGCCCCCGGCTTCGGCGCCGACGACTACCAGACCTGCATGCGCTACGGCATGGATCTTGTGGTCCCCGTGGACGACCGCGGCCGCCACACCGACTACGCCGGCAAGTACGCCGGCATGAAGACCGAGGAATCCAACCCTGTCATCCTGCAGGATATGAAAGAGAGCGGGATGCTCCTGGCCTCTGAGGACGTGGTCCACTCCTATCCGCACTGCTGGCGCTGCAAGAGCCCCATCATCTTCCGTGCCACCCCGCAGTGGTTCTGCTCCGTGGACTCCTTCAAGGACGAGGCCTGCGCCGCCGCCGAAGAGGTCCGCTGGCTCCCCGCCTGGGGCAAGGATCGGCTCAACGCCATGATCCGCGAGCGCAACGACTGGTGCATCTCCCGTCAGCGCCGCTGGGGTCTGCCCATCCCGGTCTTCTACTGCAAGGACTGCGGCAAGCCCGTCTGCACGCCCGAGACCATCGCCCGGATCTCCGAGCTCTTCGGTGAGCACGGCTCCAACGTCTGGTTTGAAAAGGACGCCATGGAGCTGATCCCCGCCGGCTTCACCTGCCCGCACTGCGGCGGCAAGGAATTCGACAAGGAATCCGACACCCTGGACGGCTGGTTTGACTCCGGCTCCACCCATATCTCCTTCCTCAAGCGGGACAATCCCGAAAACTGGCCCGCCGACGTCTACATTGAAGGCGCAGACCAGTACCGCGGCTGGTTCCAGTCCAGCCTGTTGATCTCCGTTGGCGCAACGGGGAAGGGCTCTCCCTTCAAGACCTGCATCACCCATGGCTGGACCGTGGACGGCGAGGGCCGGGCGATGCACAAGAGTCTCGGCAACGGTGTGGACCCCGCCGACATCGTCAAGGACTTCGGCGCGGACCTGCTCCGCCTCTGGGCCGCCTCCGCCGACTACCACGCCGACGTTCGCTGCTCCAAGGAGATCTTCAAGCAGCTCAGCCAGAATTATCTGAAGTTCCGCAACACTGCCCGTTACTGCCTCGGCAACCTCGACGGCTTCGACGCCGATCACCTGGTCCCGCCGGAGGAGATGCTGGAGCTGGACCGCTGGGCCATGACCCGCCTCAACAAGCTGATCGAAAACGGCTTCCGCGCCTACGATAACTATGAGTTCCACGTCCTGACCCACGCGATCAACGACTTCTGCGTGGTCGAGCTGAGCCAGTTCTATCTGGACATCCTCAAGGACCGCCTCTACTGCGAGGCCCGCGATGGTCTCAAGCGCCGCTCGGCCCAGACCGCCCTCTATCTGATCCTCGATACTCTGGCCAAGCTCTTCTCCCCGATTCTGGCCTTCACCTGTGATGAGATCTGGCAGTCCATGCCGCACCGCGCCGGCGACGATACCCGCAACATCCTCTTCAACGATATGAACAAGCCCTTCACCGACTACGCCCTGGACGAGGCGACGATGGCCAAGTGGGACACCCTGATCCGCGTCCGCGCCGACGTCAACGGCGTCCTGGAGCAGGCCCGCGCCGACAAGCGCATCGGCAAGGCCCTGGAAGCCAAGGTCTTCCTCCTGGCTCAGGACGACGCGTCCCGCGCCGCTCTGAATGAGATCCGCCGGATGAACCTGGCCGAGCTCTTCATCGTTTCCGACTGTACCGGCGGCACCGATCTGATGCACGGCTCCGTGGCTGCCGACTGCGTTACCGGCTCCGGCGACAACTATCCCGGCATGCTGATCCACGTCAGCGAGGCCCCCGGGACCAAGTGCCCCCGCTGCTGGATGCAGACCACCAAGGCCAACGCCGAGGGCCTCTGCCCCCGCTGCGCCGCCGTGATCGAGACCATCACCGAATAAAGGAGCCGCCCCATGGAAAATGCCGAACAGACCGTTCTGCTGACCAACCGCTGCGACTATGACGAAACCCATCTGACTGCAGCCCTCGGCGAGCAGCTCCGGGGCCAGCGCAAAAAGCAAAACACTGTCCTTGCCATCTGCATTGCCCTGCTGCTTGCCTACTGCATCGTCGCCTGGTTCAAGTTTCACGACAGCCTGTATCTCGTCCTCAGCGCGGCTTCGCTTGTGTTCGCTGCTGCCCTGGTCTATCTGATCCGCTTTATGCCCGCACGGCTTGCAAAAAAGCAGGCAGCGAGGCTTCGGGAGACGAGCGACGGTCTGAGCTACACTGCGCTGTTCCGCCCGGACGGCATCGGCTTCTGCGGTCCCAATGGTCAGGAGCGCGTCGCCGTTCCTTATTCCGTTCTGTCCCGCATTGCCGAGCCGACCGGTCTGATCCTCCTGATCACCGTGCAAAAGCAGTTGATCCTGCTGGACCCCAAGCGATTTGAGGACGGAACGGAGGCAGACTTCTGGCGACTGATGAACGAAAAATGCCGCGACGCCCTTCCGGCGGACCGCAGGGCCTGAGCCCTGCGCCGCCGGAACGCAAGGAGGAACCCATGCCAAACGCTTACAAGGCCGTTCTCTTCGACCTGGACGGCACCATCAACGATTCCAGCCCCGGCATCACCAACTCGGTTCGCTTTGCCCTGGACCGCCTTGGCTGCCCGCCGATGACGGAGCCGGAGCTGCGCCGCTTCGTCGGCCCGAGCCTCTATTTCTCCTTTACCAACTACGCCGGCCTGGACGATGAGACTGCCGAGCGGGCGATCGCGCTCTTCCGCGAATGCTACGGCGGGGGAGATCTCTTCAACCTGAAAATCTACGACGGCATGCTTGAGCTCCTGGCCGACCTGCCCCGCTTCGGCCTCCGCGCCGCCCTCGTGACCTCCAAGCCGACCGGGATGGTCGACCGTATCCTGGACCACTTCGACACCCGCAAGTATTTTTCCGTCGTCACGGCTCCCAGCCCCTCAGACCACAGCAGCGACAAATCCGTGCTGATCCGCCAGGCCCTGGAGCGACTCGGTCTGACCCCGGATGAGGCGATCATGGTGGGCGACACCCGCTTCGATATCCTTGGCGCGGTGAAGGCCGGCTGTGATTCCGTCGGCGTGACCTACGGCTGCGGCACCCGGGCGGAGCTCGTCGAGAGCGGGGCGACCTTCCTGGCCGATTCCCCGGATGCCCTGCGTCCGATCCTCGGCCAGCCGTCCCGGACTGAGTAGAGGAACTGCGATGACCTTATCCGAATTCTTCCATGCACACCCCCGGGCGGCCCTCGGCTTCTCCGGGGGCGTGGATTCCGCCTATCTGCTCTGCGCCGCCCTGCGGTGTGGGGCCGACGTGCGGGCCTATTACGTCCGCTCGCCCTTCCAGCCCCGGTTCGAGCTGGACGACGCCCGCCGCCTGGCGGATGCGCTCGGCGCGCAGCTGACGGTTCTCCCCCTGGACGTCCTGGCGGACCCCGCGATTGCTTCCAACCCGCCGGACCGCTGCTATCACTGCAAGCGGCGCATCTTCGCCGCGATCCGGTCCGCCGCCCTTGCCGACGGCTATGACCTCCTGCTCGACGGGACCAATGCCTCGGATGACGTGTCCGACCGGCCCGGCTTCCGGGCTCTGCAGGAGCTTGCGGTCCGTTCGCCCCTGCGGGAATGCGGGCTGACGAAGGAGGAGATCCGCCGCCGCTCACGGGAGGCCGGACTGTTCACCTGGGACAAGCCCGCCTATGCCTGCCTGGCCACCCGTGTCCCTGCGGGACAGCCCATCACCGCCCAAGCCCTGGAAACCACCGAGCGGGCAGAGACCTTCCTGGCTGCCCTCGGCTTCCGGGACTTCCGCGTCCGCATGGACGGGACCGCCGCGAAGCTCCAGCTTCGGGTGGAGGACCTGTCCCGGCTGATGGACCGCCGCGAAGAAGTTCTGGCGGGCTTAAAGCCATATTATTCTGCCGTCACCCTGGATCTGGAGGTACGGAAATGAACGAACTCAAGGACCTGCTCCGCGCTGTCGCCGAAGGCACGGTCAGCGTGGACGAGGCCGCCCTTCGCCTGAAGGCGGCCCCCTTTGCCGATCTCGGCTTTGCGAAGGTCGATCTCCACCGCAAGCTGCGCACCGGCTCGGCCGAGGTCATCTACGGCGCAGGAAAGACCGCCGTGCAGATCATCGGCATCCTGGACGCCATGCTGGCAAACGGGCAGAAGACGGTGCTGATCACCCGCCTCAGCGCGGAGACCGCCCGGGCCGTCTCCGCCGTCCATCCCATCGACTACCGCCCGGAGGCGCGGGTCGGCATTTTGGGGCCGATCCCCAAGCCCTCCGGGCTGGGGAAGATCGTCGTCGCCACCGGCGGCACCAGCGATATCCCGGTGGCGGAGGAAGCCGCCTTGACCGCCGAGGTCGAGGGCAGCGCCGTGGTACGCCTTTATGACGTGGGCGTGGCCGGCTTGCACCGGCTGATGTCCCATCTCGACGTGCTGATGAACGCCTCCGTCGTGATCGCCATCGCGGGTATGGAGGGGGCGCTGGCCAGCGTGATCGGCGGTCTGGTGGACTGCCCGGTGATCGCCGTGCCCACCAGCGTGGGCTACGGGGCCTCGCTGAACGGACTCTCGGCCCTTCTGTCCATGCTCAATTCCTGCGCCTCCGGCGTCTCCGTGGTCAACATCGATAACGGCTTCGGCGCGGGGTTCCTGGCCAACCGAATCAATCACATGGAGGCAAAACCATGAAGACCCTGTATCTCGACTGCGCCATGGGTGCGGCGGGCGATATGCTGACTGCCGCCCTGCTGGAGCTCTGTCCGGATCGCGATGCCGCCCTCGCGGCGCTGAACGCACTCGGCATCCCCGGCGTGGAATACCACGCTGCGCCCGCCGTGAAATGCGGCATCACCGGCACCCACGTGACCGTGACCGTGAACGGCGCGGAGGAGGACGAGCACCTGCACGACCACGCGCACGAGCATCATCACGAGCACGACCACGAGCATCATCACGAGCACGACCACGACCACCATTCCGAACATCATCATCACCACAGCAGTCTGCACGACGTGTCCCACATCGTCGCGGACCTGCCGGTCTCCGAGACAGTCCGCGCCAACGTTCTGGCCGTCTATCGCCGGATCGCCGAGGCCGAGAGCCGGGTCCACGGCGTCCCGGTGGAGGAGATCCATTTCCACGAGGTCGGCACGATGGACGCCATCGCAGACGTGACCGCGGTCTGCCTGTTGATGGAGCGGCTCGCCCCGGAGCGGGTCGTTGTCTCGCCGATCTGCGTGGGCAGCGGCCAGGTTCGCTGCGCCCACGGCATCCTCCCGGTCCCGGCCCCGGCCACGGCCCAGATTCTCCAGGGCGTGCCGATCTATGCCGGAGATCTCAAGGGCGAGCTCTGCACCCCGACCGGCGCGGCCCTGCTGCGCCAGTTTGCTGCGGAATACGGCCCCATGCCCGCTATGACGGTGGATGCCGTCGGCTACGGCATGGGCAAAAAGGACTTCCCGGCGGCCAACTGCGTCCGCGCCATGCTGGGCCGGACTGCCCAGACCGGGGATTCCGTCCTGGAGCTTTCCTGCAATCTCGACGATATGACCCCCGAGGCCGTCGGCTTTGCCATGGAGGCCCTCTACGAAGCCGGCGCGCTGGAGGTCTGGACCCTCCCCGCAGGGATGAAGAAGAACCGCCCCGGCGTCCTGCTTCAGCTCTTATGTAAACCTGAGGACCGCGAGACCCTGGTCCGCGCCCTCTTCCGCCATACCGCCACGATCGGCGTCCGGGAGCAGCTGCTCCGCCGCCACACCCTCGCCAGATGCGTTCAGACCGTCCAGACCCAGCTCGGTCCGGTCCGCCGGAAATGCTCGACCGGCTGGGGCGTCACGCGCGAGAAATACGAGGCGGACGATCTGATCCGCCTTGCCCGCGAACGGGGCTGCAGCCTGGAGGAGATCCTGGCCGCCCTTCCTTGATGCGAATACCAAACGGGACGTGCCGCATAACCTGCGGCACGTCCCGTTTGAACCCTCGATACTAAAATTCAATGAAATGGTTCATTGAATTATGCTGCGCTTCGCGCAGACTTTCCAGCACATCGTGCTGGAAAGTCGTCTCATGCGATCATTGATAAAAAGTAACCTTTTTATCAAAAGATCGTATGATTACCGGTCAAATACAACCCTGTACTGCCCGAGCATTTTCTCGCAGGGCAGATGGGCCGCGTTCTGCGGCGTGAGGGGGATTGGTTCATATTCCTTCTTTTTCAGGGATGGATAGGCCGGAACGGTCTTGCCGCCCACGCTGACCCCGCTGGCGTCGCCGGGAGCGAACTTCCAGGCAAAGAGGAGGTCGCAGAATTCCATCCGGCTTCCGATGGGCTCCGCGGGAACAAAGCGCCAGCCCGCTTCGTCTGCATAGAAGCAGCCGTCGTTGTCGCGGCTTGCCGGGCAGCCGCCCGGACCGCCGTTGGGGGTAAAGACATATTCCAGAAACGCAGACCGGAAGATCACCGTCTTCCCGTCCCGCTCAAAGCCCAGCTCCGGCTCCGTCCACCTGCCGATGTTCAGCCAGCCCCGCTTGCCGAAGCCCTCCGCCGGGAGGTTGAATTCCAGATAGGGCCGGCGGTGATTGCGCAGCTCGGCGTTGACGCGGAGCACGGGGCGCAGCACTGTGAAGCCCTCCGGAACCATGGCCGTCAGCCGGTCCTGCTCGACCTGATAGGCCATTACAAACTGTTCGATTCGCATGAGATCCGCTCCTTCCGCGGGAGATCCCGCCGCCAACAGTATAACCGTCCGCCGGCTTTTTTGCAAGCATTCTTTCGTCAAAAGCCGTGCCGATCCTGCCCGGAACCGGAAAAATCTTGGATATTGAGGATTATTTTCCATAGAGATTCTATGTTTTCCGTCGATTAGCGCTTGACAACTCCTTCAATTGCGATTAAAATATATAAGTCATTTTAATAGATTTTAGAGGCTGCCCTGCCGGCTGCCTCGCAGAATAGGAGACGAACCATTGAAATCCAAGAAAGAGAACATTCGCGAATCCTCCGGACCGTTTACGCCGGGAACAGTTCGCCAGACCGTCCTTCGCTTTTTGTTTTTCGCGGTTGCCCTGTCGGTTTGTGAGTTTGCCTTACATCTGTTTGTCTTCGGGTTTACCGTCCAGATCGTGTTTGCCATCGGCTTTACGCTGGCCGTGGCGGCTCTGATGACGCTGCTGACCCAACTCACCCATAGCTCCCGCGCAAATGCGATCGTGACGACAATTCTGCTGGCCTTCATGGGTCTGCATTTCAGCGTGCAAACCGTCTACTACAAGATTTTTGATGATCTGATGCCCGCCTCCGTGGTTTCTATGGGCGGCGAGGCGATCAACGGCTTCTTCAACGTCATGATGCATGCCATCGTGAAGTGCCTGCCGATGATCATCCTCTACTTCCTGCCGATCCCCGCCTTCTACCTGATCCGCAAGCGCGCCAGATGGCTCAGCTTTGGACAGGGCTGGAAGCGCAATGTGCTGCTTCTGCCCCTGATTGCCGTGTTTGCCGCCGGCTCCATCGTCCCAATGATGATCAACCCCGGCGCCAAGCGCTCCATGACGAGCAGCTCCACCGGCATGGTCCGCCGGACCTCCTACTTTGGCCTTGTCACGGCCCAAGCCATCGACCTGCACGATTTCTACTTCCATCCCGCCGTTCTGGTGGACGCCAACGCCCAGTTTACCGGTCCGCATCCGGAGGGAACCGAGCTGAACGTGATCCCCGGCATGGACTTCGACACGCTGGTCAAGTCCGCCGACACCGAGGAGCGGAAGGATCTGAGCAACTACTTTGCCAAGAAGTATCCGACCAACAAGAACGAGTATACCGGCCTGTTCGAGGGCTGCAACGTGATCGACATCTGCTGCGAGAGCGCCAGCATGTATATGATCGACCCCGAGCTGACGCCGACCCTCTACCGCCTGACCCACGAGGGCATCATCCTCAAGAACTTCTACACCTGCTTCCCCGCCATCACCTCAAACGGCGAATACTGCATGGTCTCCGGCCTGATGCCCAGCCGCGCCTCGCTGAGCCTTGCCGCCTCGATGGATAAATATTATCCCTATGTCCTGGGCAGAATCATGCCCGATCAGACCAACGCACAGGCCTTTGCCTACCACAACAACGTGGGCACCTTCTACAACCGCGTCAACGTGTTCTCCAACTTCGGCTACAGCTTCAAGGCCATCGGCTGCGGTCTCGACATGGTGCAGACCAAGCCGACCTCTGACCTGGAAATGATGGAGAAGACGATGGACGAGTACATCCACGAGGATCGCTTCGTCGCCCACTATATGAGCTTCTCCGGCCACTCTCCCTACATCTTCGCTGAGAACCCCATTGCCGAGAAAAACCGCGACCTGGTCGTCAACGTCAAGGGCAATGAGTCCGTGAAGGCCTTCATGGCCGGCCAGCTCGAGCTGGAGAAGGCCGTGGCCTACATCGTGCAGCGACTGGAAGAGGAAGGCATCCTGGATAAGACCGTCATCATCCTGACCCCTGACCACTACCCCTACAGCCTGAGCGCCGACGAGCTCGCCGTCCTGGCGGGTCCGGAAGCAGTGAATGCGGATCCCTTCTGGAGATATCACAGCTTCTGCACGATGTGGAAGGGCGGCATGGAGCCCATCGAGGTGGACTCCTACTGCTGCACGCAGGACATCCTGCCCACCATGCTGAACCTCCTCGGCCTGGACTTCGACTCCCGTCTGCTCACCGGCACCGACATTTTCTCGGACTCCGAGCACGTGGCTGTCATTGAAAACGGCAGCTTTGTCAACGAGAAGGTCCGCTACAACAGCAAGCGCGAGACTGTGACCTGGTTCGTCCCCGAGGAAGAACGCTCCGAGGAGTACCTGGAAGATATCATGGGCGCGGTTAACAATTGCTTCACGGTCGGCGCGGCCGTCGAGGAGAACGACTACTATCGCTTCGCCTTCGGCACCCTCAACCTGGCGGATACCGAATCCTCCAACGTCACCCATGCCATGTATCTCGACACCGCCGGCAAGTGGTACGAGGCCGCGGTCAATGAGCTGACCATCCACGGCGCGATCACCGGCATGAGCACCGGCTGCTTCTACGGCGAGGACCCGGCCCTCTACAACAACGAGGTCGCCATGCTTGCCCGTCTTCTGAAGCTGCAGCCCGTGTCCAACGCTCCCTTTACGGATATCAAGCCCAACTCCACCATGGGCAAATGCGCCTCCGCCGCCTGGGCCGCCGGCCTGATCGATGGCTCCGAGAAATTCAAGCTCGGCAGAACCTTCACCCTGGAGGACATCATGGAGATGATGCGCCGTGCGGCTGCCTACGTCGGCGTGAAGGATCCCGAGACCTTTACCCGGGAGGCCATGGATCGCACCATCGCCGAGGCTGCAAAGAACGGCGAGGAGATCACCACCGGCATGAGCCGCGGCGCTCTTGCCTACTTCATTGCCCAGCTCATCCCGGCCATGGAGGGCAAATCCGGCTAAGCTGTTTTCCCTCTGTCTGCGGCAGAATCCAAGCAATTCCGATGCCCCGACCCGCCCGGGTCGGGGCATTTTTCGCGCAGATCTCCGGATCGCACGGCTTTCCGCTTGACAGGGGCGCCTTTCGTCTTTATAATATGGCGGAAATGCAGCGGAACAGAGGAGAGAATGCCATGAGATCCCGCGCAAAGAGAGAGAAGACGCCGCAGGCGGCATCGCCGCGCTGGCGGATGCTGCTTCAGATATTCGGAACCTTTTTCAAAATGGGCTGCTTCACCTTTGGCAGCGGACTGAGCATTCTGCTCCAGCTGGAGGAGGAGTACGTGGACAAGCGCAAGCTTCTGACCTCCGAGGACGTGCTGGAGCTGACTACAGTCGGAAAATCTGTTCCCGGCGTGATGATCACGAATGTCAGCATGCTGGTGGGCTACCAGCTGGCCGGCATCCCCGGCGGGATCCTGGCTGTCTTTGGCCTGACCCTGCCGGCGGTGTTCATCCTGAGCCTGGTCACCTATTTCTATTCGGCCATCAAGTCTAACGTCTGGTTCGCCTGCGCCATGCGCGGCGTCAACGCGGCGGTCGTGGCGATCATTGCCAGCACGGTCTGGAACATGGGCAAGGACGCCCTGAAGGATAAGATCGCCGTTCTGATCTGCGGCGCGGCATTTCTGCTCTGCATGTTCACGGATGTGAGCAACATCCTGATGATCATCTGCGGCGTCCTCCTGGCCCTGCTGTGGATGGGCGCTAAGGCTCTGACGGAGCGGAAGGGAGGCCGGTCATGATCTATCTCCAGCTCTTCATCTCTTTCGTCAAAATCGGCTTCACCAGCTTCGGCGGAATGTCGATGGTCCCCGTGATCATGGAGGAAATGGGAAGCCACGGCTGGATGACAGCCGAGGACATCTCCAATCTGATCGCCATTGCGGAGATGACGCCGGGTTCACTGGGCGTGAACTGCGCGACCTTTGCCGGCAACCAGACGGCGGGCTTCTTCGGCGGGCTGGTGGCGGTTCTGGGCGTTTTGAGCCCCGCCCTGACTCTGACCCTGGCGGTGGCGATTTTCTTCACGAAATTCAAAAAGAGCCCGGTCATGCAGGGGATCCTGCGTGTGGTCAAGCCGATCTGCGTCGCCATGATCCTGGGCGTGCTTGTCACCCTGTTCCGGAGCAACATCCTTCCGGCGGCGGGGATCGACCTCTTCGCCCTGGGAATCGCCGTGCTCTGCTTCGTCCTGCTCCGCACCAAAAAATGCTCCATCCCGGCGGTCATCGGAATCGCGGCTGCCCTTGGCGTGGTCTGCTACGGCGTTTTTCCGATCATCTAGAAAAATTTCGGAACCTTTGATGGAGTCCAACGTCATAAGCAAGGGCTAACCCCTCGAATGCTCAGAAAGAAGGAATCATTATGTCAGAAGAAAAAACGAAACGTTCCCGCGGAAGCGGCCTGATCGTGGCCCTGCTGGTACTTGCCATCCTGGTCAGCGCGGGCGGGATGGGCTTTTTAGGCTGGCGGGTCACTGATCTGCTGGGCCAGGTCCAGAGGCAGAACGCGGAACAGAAGGCGGCGCAGAGCGCCCTGCAGGAGAAGCTGGCGGACTCCTCCGCCATCCTCGCCGAGCTGCAGAAGCAGAATGAAAACCTCAATACCTTGCTGGATAAGCTGGTCAGCACTTCCACCGAGGATATCGCCGCCGAGGACGACGTGGTCATCGCCGGCGAATACACGATCCGCTCCACCACGCAGATCTCCGACGCCTACCGCTCCGGCGATACCTCCCAGCTCTCCGACCGCGACAAGGAGACGCTGGATATGGCCAAGAACGTGCTCAGCAAGGTGATCACCGACGGCATGACCGACTATGAGAAGGAAGAGGCCGTCTACAAATGGCTCACCACGAAGCTGACCAACGACACCGGCCTGCTGACCGTCATCCCCACCTCCGGCGACGGTGTGGACAATCCCTACGGCGTGCTCAAGAACCGCCAAGCCGTCTGCGTGGGCTACGCCACCACCTTCCGCCTGTTCATGCAGATGATGGGCATCGAGTGCAAGGTGATCCACTCCTCCGACCGGATTCACTCCTGGGATCTGGTCAACCTGGACGGCGACTGGTACCACGTGGACTGCTACATGGACTCCGACAATGGCTCCTACGCCAACTTCAACATGAACGATGCCGCCTGCTCCTCTGCCGGCCACGAGTGGAACACCGACTTCTTCCCGGCGGCCAACGGCGTCAAGTATTCGCCCGCGCTGATGAACCGCACCACGATCGACGACGTCTATGCGATCCCCGCCTTCGTCCGCGATATGATCGAGGACAACGTGACTGCGGCAAGCTGCACCTTCAAGCAGAAGATTGACGCGCAGACCGAAGCCACCGCTTCCGCCATGATGGACCGGCTCAGCGAAACCATCTGGAACACAAGCGAATTCAATCTCAACAACTTCAACTACCAGTGGAGCCTGGACGAGAACGGAGACTATCTGCTGGCGATCTACGTTTCGGTCTACCGGGAAGACAAGCCCATCGATCCCGACGACGCCGATGTGGACTGGGACAAGATCAACGAGGCCATTACAGACGTCTTCGGTGAGGTCACCTACAATGACTATGAGGATAACGGAGGAGCAATGGGATGATGAAACAGACGATAGCCCTTCTGCTGGCCGTTCTGCTCTGCCTGGGTCTGTGCGCCTGCAGCGGAACCCCCCAGACGGCAGAGACCACCGCCGCACCGGGGACCGACGCGACGCCTGAGACCACGGCCGCGCCGGAAGCGGAACTCAGCATGTATGATCTCAGCCGCGCCATGCTCGGCGCAGCTGCCTTCCGGGAGATGAGCTACGTCTCCAGTGTGGACGAGAGCGCAGCCGCGGACTTCGCCTATCTTTCGGATCTGGACTATGAGAAGGTCGACCAGTATTTCCTGGCCTACGCCGCCGACGGCGCGGGCAACGCCGACGAGATTGCTGTCATCCGGGTCAGGGACGAAGCCGACGTGGTCGCTGCCGAGGCCAGTCTCAAGGCCCATCTGAAGCAGCGCGCCAGCCTCTACGCCACCTACGACCCGACCCAGAGCGAGAAGATCGAAGACGGCCAGGTCTTCACCTCCGGCGCCTTCGCCGTCCTGCTGATCTCTGACGACAACGACGCCGTCAAGGCGGCCTTTACGAGCTTCCTGCAGGGGAAGTGATACTTATATCAAGAGGACAAAACAAACAAATCCGCCCGGCGGACGGTGAGAAGAGAGCTTCCCACCGCCCGCCGGGCGGTTCTTTGCGCGGCGCAGCCGCTTGGTTATGCCATCATGCCGCAGATCAGGTCTGTGTAGGCGCTGGCGTCCTCGATGGGGAGGTCAGCCAGGATCAGGGCCTGGGCGTAGAGGATTTGGGCGTAGCGCTTGGCCTGGTCGGGGTCCTCGGTGATCAGGGTCCGGAGCTTTTTCAGCACCGGGTGCTCGGGGTTGATCTGCAGGACCTTGTCCACCTTCATGGCCATCTCGGGGTTGACCCGCTGGAAGTACTTCTCCATCTCGAAGCTCATCCCGCCCTCGGGGATCAGGCAGACCGGATGGGAGCCCAGATCGGGAGAGACCTCCGCGCGGACGATCCTGCCGTCGAGACTGGTCTTGAGGAATTCCAGTCCGTCCTTCCATTCGGCGGCAGCCGCCTCGGCGGCCTTCTTCTCCTCGTCGCTGGACAGGTCCAGATCGTCGGTGGCCAGATTGCGGAAGTCCTTCTCGGCGTAGGTCATCAGGGTGCGGGGGATGAACTCGTCCACGTCCTCGGTCATAAACAGCACGTCGAAGCCCTTGTCGGACAGACGCTGGTACTGGGGCAGCTGCTCCAGCCGGCCCACGGACTCGCCGGCGGCGTAGTAGATATGCTTCTGGGCCTCGGGCATTGCGTCCACGTATTCCTTCAGCGTGATCTGCTTCTTCTCCTTGGCGGAGTAGAACAGCAGAAGATCCTGGAGCAGGTCCTTGTGCATGCCGTAGTCGGAGGCGATGCCGAACTTGATCTGCCGGCCGAAGGCGGCGAAGAAGGTTTCATAGTCTTTCCGTCTGTCCTTCTGCATCTCCAGCAGCTCGGCCTTGATCTTCTTTTCCAGGTTGTTGGAGATGATGGTCAGCTGGCGGTTGTGCTGGAGCATCTCACGGCTGATGTTCAGACTCAGATCGGCGGTGTCCACCACGCCGCGGACGAAGCGGAAGTGGTCGGGGATCAGATCCTCGCAGCGGTCCATGATCATCACGCCGGAGGAGTAGAGCTGCAGGCCCTTCTTGAAGTCCTTGGTGTAGAAGTCATAGGGGGCTTTGGCCGGGATATAGAGCAGGGCCTTGTAGGTCACCGCGCCCTCTACGCTGATCGCGATGTGGGCCAGGGGCTTCTCAAAGTCGTAGAACTTGTCGCGGTAGAAGCGCTCGTATTCCTCGTCGGTCACGTCCTTCTTGGGCTTCTGCCAGACGGGGACCATGGAGTTCAGAGTCTCGATCTCGGTGTAGGTCTCGTATTCGGGGGCCTTGTCCTTGTCTTCCTCCTCGCCCTCGGGCGTGGGCTTGCGGCGGGATTTCTCCATCTCCATGCGGATGGGGTAGCGGATGTAGTCGGAGTATTTCTTCACCAGGTTCTGCAGCTCGAACTGCTCCAGGAAGCGGGAATACTTCTCGTCGTCGGTGTCGGCCTTGAGCTTCAGAATCACGTCGGTGCCCACGGTGGTCTTCTCGCAGGGAGTGACGGTGTAGCCGTCGGTGCCGGAGGATTGCCACATGTGCGCCTCGTCCTCGCCGTATTTTCTGGACAGAACGGTCACGGTGTCAGCCACCATGAAGGCCGAGTAGAAGCCCACGCCGAACTGGCCGATGATGTCCACGTCGGTCTGGTCCTTGTCCAGCTCCTTCTTGAACTGGTAGGAGCCGCTCTTGGCGATGGTGCCAAGATTCTGCTCCATCTCCTCCTGGCTCATGCCGATGCCGTTGTCCGAGACGGTCAGCAGGCCGAGCTTCTTGTCCACCCGGATGTCGATTGCAAAATCCTCGCGGTTCATGCCGACCTTCTGGTCGGTGAGCGCAAGATAGGCCAGCTTGTCGATTGCATCGCTGGCGTTGGAGATAAGCTCACGCAGGAAGATTTCCTGATGGGTATAGATTGAATTGATCATCAAATCCAGCAGTCGCTTGGATTCCGCCTTGAACTGTTTCTTTGCCATCGTCATTCACTCTTTTTCGTCAGTTTTGGCACTCAATCTATCAGAGTGCTAATGCTATTATAGCAGGCGAAACGCAAAAAGCAAGCATCATTTCCAATTATTCACAATCTGTTTACCATTTGCCCCTGCTGTACGTACGGCGAAACGCGCCGCCCCGTCGACGGACGGAGCGGCGCGTTCAGGGCCGGGGCTTATTGGCGGTTCTCGTTCTGCTGAGACTGGGCGTAGCCGGAATTGTAGCCCTGGACGTATCCGGGGGCGTAGGCCTGGTTGTAGCCGGACTGATAGCCCTGGGAATAGGCCTGATCATAGGCCTGGTTATAGGTGCTCTGGTAGTTCTGCTGTTCCACATAGGCGTCCCAGGCGGAAAGCAGGGCGCGGAGGTTCTTGACAAAGAGCCGTTCCTCCGTGTCGGGGAGGTCGTTCGCATTCAGGCTGATGGCGCCGCGGGAGTAGGTGATCTGCAGATAGTTCTTCCGGTGCAGCAGATAGATCAGACCAAAGCAGGCCGAGAGCAGCAGGCAGACCACCACGTCGATGATCGGCGTCAGGGAGGTGCTTTCGCTGAAATGGGTCAGCAGCTCCAGGATCAGGACCACGGGGGCCAGGATCAGGAAGAAATAACAGAGGCTGAGCAGCCAGCTCGGGTTGCGGCGGACATACTTGACGCCGGCGATGTCCGGCACGTCGATCCGGTATTCCACCAGCCGCTTGCGGGGGGATTCGCCCTTTTTCTGGACCAGGCACTTTCCCTTGCAGTAGATGGAAAAGTCGGATAGAACGGCGAAGCCCTTATCGAGCTTGCCGCTGTGGAGATATTGCTTCAGGCTGGCCTGACCGGCGGTGCAGACGTAATTCTCCTGCGTCGGGTCGGCAAAGACCTGCTCTCGGACTTGGGATTCAAGATCCATGTTTGCCATTGTGGAGCTCCTTTCGGGATAGTGATTCCATTCCGGTTCATTCTAACACGGCGGAAGCGGAAAGTCAATCGGGAAAAATCCGTGATTCTCTTGCCGACCCGGCGCAGCGCCCCGCGCCGGAGGCCTCCGGCAGGTGCGGAAAGATTTTTTGAAAAACCCCAAAATAATGCTTGACAAAACTGCCTTTGTCCTGTATAATCACATTCGTCCGCTGGAGAGTTCGGCGGACTGAGTCGGAAGGTTAGCTCAGCTGGGAGAGCACTTGCCTTACAAGCAAGGGGTCACAGGTTCGAGCCCTGTACTTTCCACCATAGAATTTGGCCCGGTGGTGCAGTCGGTTAGCACGCCAGCCTGTCACGCTGGAGGTCGACAGTTCGAGTCTGTTCCGGGTCGCCAATGAAAGAGCCAAGCCGTTGGCTTGGCTCTTTCCAACCAAATGCCTCGGTAGCTCAGTAGGTAGAGCAGCGGACTGAAAATCCGCGTGTCGCCAGTTCAACTCTGGCCTGAGGCACCATCTGCGGGTGTAGCTCATCTGGTAGAGCGCGACCTTGCCAAGGTCGAGGTAGCGAGTTCGAGCCTCGTCACCCGCTCCAAACAAATAAGGAACTGGATGCAGTTCCTTATTTTATATGGTGACGTGGCCAAGTGGTAAGGCAAGGGTCTGCAAAACCCTGATTCGCCAGTTCAAATCTGGCCGTCACCTCCACAAAAAGCCTCTTTTGCGAATGCAAGAGAGGCTTTTTTCCTCCCCAAGATTGACAACACCCCTCGACTGCGTTATACTATTTTTTGAAATATTTCAATCCCTGCAACAAATCCTGCGCGAATTGCGTCTATGTGTTTGGATGCAAAGGAAACCCGCCTGCAATTTGTCGACGGGAGAGAGGAGTGTATTACATTGAATGTTCGTCGAATGCTCGCCCTGCTGCTGATCGCCGTGCTTGCGGTCGGAATGGTTCCCGCCGCACGGGCAGATGCGGAGCCAGCGGCAGAGCCGGAGCAGGTCGTTTCCTATCTGACCGAGTTCGGAGAATATGTGGAGGACGATTCTGCCTACCATGACAGCCTGTTGGAGGTCCCGGCCATGCGCGCGCCGGATTCTGCCGAGCACGTCTGGGCCATGGAAAACAGCGTCTGGCTCCAGGCCCTGGAGCACACCGGCTACCCGGTGCAGCGTCTGGCGGATCTGGGCCTCCTGTTCAACGCGAACAAGACCGGCTGGTATTCCAATTACGTCTATGAGGAGTGGATCGGTTACGGCCTCAATGAGTCCACCTGGCGCTACACCGGCCACTATCCCACCAACTATGCCCAGGCGGTCTCCGCCTGGGCAAAGAAGAACGTGACCGGCAGCTACGTCCACATGGCTTCCGTCGGCTCCGCGGGCGGAATGGACGGCCGTTATTATAAGGGCTATTCCCCCTCCACCGTGACCTACGGCAGCAAGGCCCTCGGCGCAGGCGTCGCCTACAAGAGCGGGTCCTACGCCGTGACGGAGACCCAGGCTGACTGGAAGAAGGCCCAGCAGACGACCGTACAGGGCAATACCGTTCAGCGGGGCCTGGTCTGCATCTCGGTCCCCAACTATGTCTACTTCAACTTCCTGCCCGAAGTTCTCGGCTGGTCCAAGCTGGACGTGGGCAACTACTGGCATACCAGAAGCGTTTCCGGGGTCCCCTACACCCTCGGCGGCCTGGCCCTGCCCTACGGCTATTGGGGCTCCGGCAAGGTGGTTGCTTATAACAACTGCGACGTTCTCTACAATGCCCTGTCCAACGCCTCCTGGAGCCCGTATACCTCGATCTCCACGGTCTCCACCAAGGCCGGCATCAGCGCGGCGCTGAACACTGCCAGCCCCGGCGCGATCTTCTTCTATAAGCACGGTTCCATCAACCCGAACGGCAGCTTCAGCACCGAGGGCACCCTCGCCCACGCGGCGATCTATCTCGGCTGCGTCAACGGGCGGTACTGGATCCTCCACATCAACTGCCACCGCGGCCCGGAGCTTCAGACGATGGACCCAATGATCCCGGAGAGCAGTTCGACCCTGCTCACCACGGTTGTGGAGCCGCCTCCCTTCCTGCGCGTGAAGGTCGACGGCACACCTGCGCTGCTCGATCACGTCAGCCTCGAGATCACCTACACGAATCCCGGCGCTGCACCCCAGACCAGAACGGTCCAGGCAGCCGCCAAAACCGATCGCCGCGGCGCAGCCTACGGCGAATACATCCTCCCGATGGGCTACATCCGGGAAAACGCCTCTGTGACGGTCCGGCTGCACACCGCCGACGGCGTGACCTGTATCGGCGCGGATACCGTGAAGCGCGACAAGGTTTCCTACGGCGAGAATCTGGTCAGCTTCCGCCTCCACGAGCCCGAGAAGATCTCTGTCTCCCTGATGAATGCGCGGACCGGCGGCAGCTATCTGTCCGCCCGGACGGATGCCGCCCTTCTGGCGCGGCTGCACTGCGAAAACCTCTTCCCGGATCACAGCTACCGCATCCGTGCCCGTGTGGCGGATGCCCAGACCGGCGCGCCGCTGCTGAATGCAGACGGCAGTGAGCTTGTCCGCGAGAGCAAGCCCTTCACGCCTGCAGATACGGTTCTGAACAAGGAGCTGCTGTTCGAGCTGGACACCTCTGCGCTTGAGGGCCATACCCTGGCGGTCCAGGTCTGGCTGCTCGATCTCAACACCGGCCTGACCCCCGCCGAGCTGACCGCTCCCGGCGCGCCCGGCTGCAGCATCCCGGTCCGGGAGGCTGTGGATTATGAGCCCTACTTCCGGGACGTTCTGCCCGGCAAGTATTACGAAGCGCCGGTCAACTGGGCGGCGGAGCATGGGATCACCACGGGGACATCCCCCTATCTGTTCACGCCCCACGGCGACTGCACCCGCGCCCAGGTGGTGAGCTTCCTCTGGCGCGCTGCCGGCTGCCCGGCACCCGAGACGTCGGAGAATCCCTTCACCGACGTGGACAAGCACGATTATTACTACCATGCCGTGCTCTGGGCCGTGGAGCAGGGCGTCACCAAGGGCACGAGCGCCACGAAGTTCAGCCCGAACGAGGTCTGCACCCGCGCCCAGGTCGTGAGCTTCCTCTACCGGGCCATGGGCAGTCCCGTCGTGGACGGCACGGTCCCTTTCACCGACGTGCGGGAAAAGGATTATTTCCGCAGCGCCGTCCTCTGGGCGGTTGCAAACGGGATCACGCAGGGCACGACTAAGACGACCTTCGCGCCGAAGGAGACCTGCACCCGCGCCCAGGTGGTGACCTTCCTCTATCGGGCCGACCAGTGTCGTCCTGCCCCGGAACCGGAACCGGAACCCGATCCCTCGGCTCCCGCCGACCCAACGGACCCGAGCGAGCCCTGAGCAGTTTTCTGATACAAAACTTCAATGAAAAGGTTCATTGAAGTTCGCTGCGCTTCGCGCAGCCTTTCCAGCACATCGTGCTGGAAAGCCGTCTCATGC
>CAMHMK010000003.1 GCA_946186225.1 uncultured Clostridia bacterium | reverse complement strand
CTCAAAGCTGCCTTCGGTCACGAGCTGAGCTTCGAGCAATGGAAGCAGATCTCCGAGGTCAAGGACGTTTACGGCGATGTGCTCTTTACCGCCCCGCTGATCGCGGCGAATGTCGCCCATCCGCTCTTGCAGGAAATCGAAGCAGAACTTACGAAAGACGGAAGAACCTTCTCCTTCCTCTGTGGCCACGACTCCAACGTGGGCAGCGTCCTTGCCGCCCTCGGCGCGGAGGACTACGAGCTGCCCGGCGCGATCGAAAAGACGCCCATCGGCTGCAAGCTGGTCTTCTGCCGGTGGAGTGGCCCGGACGGAAACAGCTATTGCACGGTTGATATGGTTTATGAGACGGTCGATCAGCTCCGCGCAGCGCCGCTCCTGGATCTGGAGCTGCATCCTGCCATTGTTCCCATTCGCTTTGCCGGGATCACCCCCAACGCCGACGGTATGTATGCGGAGCAGGATTTCCTGAACCTGCTGCATGAGAGTATCACGGAATATGATCGGATTGTTGAGATATATCCGATCAAAAGCGCGGCTTAAATTGGCTTCTATCACGCAGACTTTTCGCTGCGTGATCGGGTAATAACGAAAAATAAAAGGTCCTCTCATGTGAACAAATCGTAAATTTCGCTCGGACCGTTGACAGGCTGCGCAGAAATTGGTAAAATCTCCCATAGAAGCATAAGGTTCTTGCTGCGCGGCTTCCCGTGGTTTGCCTGCCGCGCTGGCCGGATCGTCTCTGCTCATATTTTGAAAGGAGTTCCAATATGTCTGTCAATCGTTTTGTTCTGAACGGCATTTCCTACCACGGCCATGGCGCCATCCAGGAGATCCCCGGTATCGTAAAGGGAAAGGGCCTCAAGAAGGCCTTTGTCGCCTCTGATCCCGATCTGGTCAAGTTCGGCGTCACCAAGAAGGTCACCGATCTGCTCGAGCAGAATGGCATCGCCTTCGAGCTCTATTCCGACATCAAGCCCAATCCCACCATTGAGAACGTCCAGCACGGCGTGGACGCCTACCGCGCCAGCGGCGCCGACTTCATGATCACCATCGGCGGCGGCTCCTCCATGGACACCGGCAAGGGCATCGGCATCATCGTTAACAACCCCGAATACTACGACGTTCGCTCCCTCGAGGGCGTCGCCCCCACCAAGAACCGCACGGTCTTCACGATCGCTGTCCCCACCACCGGCGGTACCGGCGCGGAGTCCACGATCAACTACGTCATCACCGACGTTGAGAAGCGGCGCAAGTTCGTCTGCGTCGACCCCAACGACATCCCGGACGTCGCCGTTGTCGACCCGGATATGATGTCCTCTATGCCCAAGGGCCTGACGGCCTCCACCGGTATGGACGCCCTGACCCACGCCATCGAGGGCTACACCACCGCCGCTGCATGGGAGCTCGCCGACGTCCTCAACCTCGAGGCGATTCAGCTCATTGCGAAGAACCTCCGCAAGGCCGTTCAGAACGACCCCGACGGCCGCGAGGGCATGGCCCTGGCCCAGTACGTTACCGCGATGGCCTACTCCAACGTTGGTCTTGGAATCGCCCACTCGATGGCCCACACCCTCGGTGCGGTCTACGACACCCCGCACGGCGTCGCCTGCGCGATGATGCTGCCCATCGTCATGGAGTTCAACCAGGAGACTACCGGCGAGAAGTTCAAGAAGATCGCCGAGGCCTTCGGCGTGGACACCAACGGCATGAGCCAGGCCGAGTATCGCAAGGCCGCGATCGACGCAGTCAAGCAGCTCTCCGTAGACGTCGGTATCCCCACCAAGCTTGCTGCGCTCAAGGAAGAAGACTTGCCCTTCCTCTGCCAGTCCGCCGCCGCTGACGCCTGCGCGCCCGGCAATCCCCGCCACGCGACCCTCGAGGACTTCGAGGCCATGTTCCGCAAGCTGATGTAATTTCTAAAGCCATAGTAAGCGCCCTGCCGACGAAAGCCGGCAGGGCGCTTTTGTGATTCGGTTCAGCGGTCAGTCTTGCAAAAAGGCCATGAAGGCCGCCTTGTTTTCCGCCGCGGTGGTGGTCGGTCGGCCGAGGTCAGCGCGGGCGCCGATGGCCGCCATCGCCTCGATCAGGGTCAGCTCGCGGCCTTCGCGTGCTGCTTGCAGGGCGGCGTCCAGCGCAGCAAAGGTTTCCACGCGGACGGCCTTCGGATAGCCGAAGGCCGTCGCTGCGGCCACCAGATCGGTTTTGCCCGCCACGGTCGGCATGCCGCCCACGGTCTCATGGGCCTCGTTGTTGATCACAACGTGGATCAGATTCCTGGGGCGGATCGCGCCGATCACGGCCATCGCGCCAAGGTGCATCAGAGCCGCGCCGTCTCCGTCGATGCACCAGACGCGGCGCTCCGGCTGATTCAGGGCCACGCCCAGGGCAATGGAGCTGCTGTGGCCCATGGAGCCGACGGTCAGGAAGTCCCGCCCGTGGTCCAGTCCGGCTGCGGTTCGGAGTTCAAAAAGCTCCCGCGAGGCCTTGCCCGTCGTGGAGATGATGGGGTCGTCGCCGCTGATCTTGGTAATGTGGCGGATGATCTCTTCGCGCCGCATGGTCCAGTCGTTGTGATAGGCGACCTTGCCATCCCAGCTCAGCGCGCCCTTGCGCACGACGATGGCCACGTCCCGGCCCTCGGCCAGCAGGGGGCGGAATTCGTCCATGGCCGCGTGCAGCTCCTCCTCGGTGGTGTAGGTGCCGATCACGAAGCTGGGGATCTCCAGCTCGTCGAGTAAGCTGCGGGTGATCTCGCCCTGCCAGACGTGTTGAGGCTCATCGTGGACGCCGGGCTCACCGCGCCAGCCGATCACGAAGATCACAGGGATGCCGTAGACCTTCCGGTGCAGCAGGGAAGCGGCGGGGTTGACAATGTTTCCCTCGCCGGAGTTCTGCATGTAGACTACCGGGACCTTGCCGGTGGCTAAATGGTAGCCCGCGGCAATTGCGGCGGCGTTGCCCTCGTTGGCGGCGATGATGTGGTGCTTCGGATCGGTCCCGTAGCGTGCGATCAGACAGCTGCAAAGGGCCTTGAGCTGGGAATCGGGTACGCCGGTATAGAAGTCGGCGTTCAGAACCTTCAATAGCGTTTCAACCTGCATGAGTTCTCTCCTATATCTCGTCGATCAGTGTAATAATCTGCTTGATGGGCAGCAGGCGGTCGTCGACCTCCTTGGCCCGGTGGAAGCGCAGAATATCCTCGGCGGTCTTCTGCATGGCAGGGAAGGCTGCGCGGGTGAGCTGGTTGGCGTAGATCACGATGTTGACGCCGTGGGCGGAGAGCTCTTCCTCGGTGATTGTGTTGAAGCTGCTCGGCACCACGACGATGGGCGTCTTCGCGTCGGTGGCGCGGAAGCGGTCGCAGAATTCCAGGATCTCGGCGGGATCCTTCTTCCGGCTGTGAATCATGATCCCATCCGCACCGGCGGCGACATAGGCCGCGGCGCGGGCCAGGGCGTCCTCCATGCCCTGCTCGAGGATCAAAGACTCAATGCGGGCGATGATCATGAAATCTTCGGTGAGCTGTGCCTTCTTGGCTGCGGTGATCTTGGCGCTGAATTCCTCGATGGTCGCCTGGGTCTGGTGGACCTCAGTGCCGAAGAGGGAGTTCTTTTTCAGACCCTTCTTGTCCTCAATGATGACGGCGCTCACGCCCATGCGCTCCAGGGAGCGGACCGTGTAGACGAAGTGCTCGGCCAGGCCGCCGGTATCGCCGTCAAAGATGATGGGCTTGGTCGTGACCTCCATGATGTCGTCGATCGTGCGGAAGCGGGAGGTCATGTCCACCAGCTCGATGTCGGGCTTGCCCTTAGCTGTGCTGTCGCAGAGAGAGGAGACCCACATCGCGTCAAACTGGTCTAAGCGGCCTTCACGCTCCACCACGGTCTTCTCCACGATCAGGCCGGTCAGCCCGGAGTGGGCCTCCATGACCTTGACCACGGGCGTCATGTCGATGAGCTGGCGCAGACGCCTGCGGCGGTATTCCGGCATCGCCAGACGCTCGCGGGTGATCAGGTCGATCTTGCGGACGGTCTCGTTGTAGGTGTAGGGGATGTCCACGACCTGGCCGCCGTAGGCGGTGACCAGGGCCTCCACGTGATTCCGGATCGCGGACTCCGGCCCCTCGGTCCAGTTGTCGCCGTGGACCACGAAGTCGGGGTGCAGGCGCTCGATCACATCGTCATAGAGCATATCCTCCTGGACCACGACCTCCTCGACTCCGTCGATGGACGCATAGAGCTTGATCCGCTCCTCCTGGGAGAGAGTGGGAAATTTGTTGTAGCGGATCAGGTTGCGGTCGGAGAGAGCGCCGACCACGACCTTGCCGCGCTTGTGGGCTTCCTCGATGATGTTCAGGTGACCCTCGTGGATCACGTCGGTGCAAAAGCAGGTATATACGGTTTTCATGCGATGCTCCAATCACTCAGTATTGTACGGGGACCTTCACGCCAAGCTCATCCAGCACCTCACGCAGAGCGCGGAAGAAGGCCTCGATATCCGGCACGTCGATGGCCCCGAGGGCACACAGACGGAAGGTGTCCGCCCCGCTGATCTTGCCGGGGTAGATCGTAAAGCCGCGGCGGTAGCAGCCGTCGTGGACGGCCTGAAAGCTCCAGTTGGGGTCGCTCGGATAGCGCACCGAGGCCACAAGGCCCGCCCGCCATTCGGGGCGGATGACCTGGCGGAAGCCCAGCTCGTCCAGTCCTTGGCAGATGGCCTCAAAGACCCGGGTATGCCTGGCCCACTTGCCGGCCTCGCCCTCGGCCCAGTATTCCCGCAGGGCCTGCAGGGTCGCGTAGATCGTCTGGACGGGCGGGGTGAAGTGCATCTCGCCGGTCTTTTCAAAGTTGTCGTACTGCAAAAAGAGGTTGCAGTAATACGAGCGCATCGGGTAGGCGGCGCTTTGCTCAATCAGCTCGCGCCGTCCGACCACGAAGCTCAGGCCGGTGAAGGACATCAGACCCTTTTGGGCGCTGGCCATGCAGAAGTCGATATTGTCGCGATTCACGTCAATCGGACGCATTGCGTAGGTCGAGGTCGTGTCCACGGTGAAGACGGCCCCGTACCGGTGCGCCAACGCGCCGAGCTCGCGGATCGGGTTCAGAAGCCCTGTTCCGGTCTCATTGTGGGTTGTGTGGACCAGGGCAATCTCCGGATGCTCCCGGAGCGTTTGCTCGACCAGGGCCAGATCCGGCTGCTCGTCCACCGGGAAGCGGAGGTCGATGTGGGGCAGGCCGTAGGCCCGGCAGATCTCCACGGCGCGGGTCGAATACGCACCGTTGTTCACGACCAGAACCGTCCGGTCCGCAGGCAGGAGGGAATTGAGGCAGACGTCAATGTTCATCGTGCCGCTGCCGCAGAAAAGGACGGCGGTATAGATCGCCGGATCTCCGTGGACAATCTTCACCAGATCCTCTCGCAGGCCCTTCATCAGTCCGGCGAACTCTGCCTCGCGTGGGCAGATATCGGGCACGACCTGGGCGTATTTCACAGTGTCCGTCGTGGTGGACGGACCGGGGTTAAGTAGGATATTTCGTTTGACAGCTTCCATGGGAGCCTCCTTCATTCCGTTTGAGCACGCCGCCGCGTTCAAGCATCAAGCATCATCTGATACTCCTGGAACAAGAAAACCGGGCAAAATCACGAAAAATACGCAGAAAACGGCCTGCGTTCCAAACAGCAGGTCGAACCGGCACGCGCCAAACAAATATTTAAAATGAACATGCTTCGCTGAACATTATAACACTGCGTCCAGGGAAATGCAAGACCCTTTCGACCGTTTTTTCTGCCACGCGCCTGTTCATCCGGACAGAAAAACCCGGCGGAACGAAACCGTTCCGTCGGGTTTGTGAAAAGCGTTCCGATTAGTAGGCCACACCCCAGAGGATGCTCTTGACGGCCTTGCGCCCGCAGACGGGGCAGACGTCGTCCAGATGCTCCTGGGCAAAGGGCATGCAGCGGGAGGACATGCCCGCGACATCCTTCATCTTGAGCTCGCAGGCCTCGTCCCCGCACCACATGGTCTTGATGAAGCCGCCGTTCTGCTCCTGCAGGGCCTTGGCTTCTTCCAGAGAGTGGGCCTCGTAGATGTGGTCGTCCAGATTCTTCTTGGCCTTCTCGAACAGACCGTCGTGAACGGCCTGCAGAAGCTCCGCCGCCTTGGTTTCCAGCTCGTCGAGCCGTACCACGGTCTTCTCGCCGCTGTCGCGGCGGACCAGGACGCAGGAGCCGTTTTCCAGGTCGCGGGGGCCGATCTCCAGGCGCAGGGGCACGCCCTTCATCTCATACTCGGCGCACTTCCAGCCGAGGCTGTTGTCAGAAAGGTCGATCTTCGCGCGGACGCCTGCGGCACGCAAACGGTCCATCGCGGCGGTCGCACCCTCGACCACGCCGGGCTTGTGCTGGGCCACGGGGACCACGATGACCTGCACCGGAGCGATCTTCGGGGGCAGGACCAGACCGTTGTTATCGCCGTGGGTCATGATGATGCCGCCGATCAGACGGGTGGAGACGCCCCAGGAGGTCTGGAACGGGTTCACGCGCTGGTTGTCCTTGCTGGTGAAGGCAATGTCAAAGGCTTTCGCAAAGCCGTCGCCGAAATAGTGGGAGGTGCCGGCCTGCAGAGCCTTGCGGTCGTGCATCATACATTCGATGGTATAGGTGGCCTCGGCACCGTTGAACTTCTCCTTGTCGGTCTTGCGTCCGCGGATGACGGGCATGGCCAGGACCTGTTCACAGAAGTCTGCATAGACGTTCAGCATCCGCTGGGTGAACTCCTCGGCTTCCTCGGCGGTGGCGTGCATCGTGTGGCCCTCCTGCCAGAGGAATTCGCGGTGGCGGAGGAAGGGGCGGCTGGTCTTTTCCCAGCGCAGGACAGAGCACCACTGATTGTAGAGCTTCGGAAGGTCGCGGTGAGACTGGATCACGTTCTTATAGTGCTCGCAGAACAGGGTTTCGGAGGTGGGGCGAATGCAGTAGCGCTCCTCCAGCTTCTCCGTACCGCCCATGGTGACCCAGGCGCATTCGGGGGCAAAGCCCTCCACATGATCCTTCTCCTTCTGGAGCAGGGATTCCGGGATCAGCATCGGCATATAAACGTTTTCTACGCCGCACTTCTTGAACTCGGCGTCCATGATGTGCTGAATGTTTTCCCAAATGGCATAGCCATAGGGACGATAGATGAACATGCCCTTGATGGAGGAGTAGTCGATCAGTTCCGCCTTTTTGCAGACGTCGGTGAACCACTGGGCAAAGTCTACCTCCATATCGGTGATCTGTTCTACCTTTTTATCTTTCGCCATAATATCCATCCTTCCGCAGCCTCGGGCTGCTGATTAAATTGCTGATATCTATTGTAACACATTTGTCAAGAGGCCGCATAGGATGATTTGCAATGATTTCATGCTTGTTTTTTGCAAATCGCTTGCCTGTGCGGCAGGAGGTAATTATGATCCCAACGACCGTCTTACTCGACGAGAAAACAGCGGAATTCTACGCCAGGGTTGCTGCGCTTGCGGAGCGCAGCCTGGAGCAGGTCCTGGCTGACAGTCTGTTCAAGCTGGCCGGGGAGCTGTCCCTGGAGGCCATCGCCGCCAGGGGCTGTGCCGCCTCCGATCCGCCCCGGCGCTGCGGTCTCCGACCGGGCGCCTCCGGCACAGGGACCATCCAGGTCCTCAGATGACGATCTGTACCGAGCTGCCTTTCCCGCTGCTCCGGACCTGAATCTGCTGGGGGATACTCGCGCTCAGCTTCTCCACGTGGGAGATGATGCCGACCAGACGGTCGCCCTCGGTCAGACCGCCAAGGACCTCCAGAGCGTTGGAGAGCATATCATCGCTCAGGGTACCGAATCCCTCGTCGATGAACAGGGCATCCAGCTTTTTGCCGCCGGCGTGATTTTGCACCACGTCCGAAAGCCCAAGAGCCAGGGCCAGCGAGGTATAGAAGGATTCGCCGCCCGAGAGGGAAGCGGAAGCCCGCTTGATCCCGGTCGTGTGGTCGTTCACCTCGAGGTCCAGACCGGCCTGGGCATTGCTGCGATCCGACGTGGCCTTGTGGACCAGCTCGTAGCGCCCGCCGCTCATCCGGTCCAGGCGGAGGTTCGCCATCTCCAGAATCTCGCGGAAGACTGCGCCCATCACGTAGCGGTCAAAGCTCAGCTTGCCGCCCTGCCCGGTGGTCCCGATCGCCATCCGGCCGAGGTTTTCCAGCTTTTCCCAGGCCCCGTCCGTCTCGGACAGGGCTTTCTTTTCTGCCAGGACAGCATCGAGGATCTCACGGTGGAAGGCCAATTTCCGAGATGCCTCGCCCCAGAGACGGTTTTCCTCGCCTGCGGCGCGGTTGACTCGGTCGATCTCCGCCTGAAGCTGGGCCAGATCGGTCATGGACCTGCCGGCGGTCTGATCACGCAGCAGGCGAATGCGTTCGCCCTGGGCTTGCAGTCCGGTTCGGTAATCCGTGATCGCTCTGCGTTCGCCCTCCACCCACTTCTCGGGATCCGGCTCGTTCCGGCAGGGAAGAAGGGCAGCTGTGACAGCGCTGCGGTCCGAAAAACCGGACCGTCGGAGGGCCGCCTCGACCTGCACGGCAGCATCCGCGCTCTCGTTCTCGCGGTCCCGGATCGCCGCCTCCCGGGAAGCCCGGTTTGCTTCCGCTTCCGTCACACGGGAAGCGGCCTGGTCCAGCGCGGCCTCGTGGGCCTCCAGATCGGCCTTAAGAGAAGACTGGCGGTTCGTCATCACCGCAAGCTCGGTCTGTGCCTCGGCCTCAGTGGGATAGGGGAGCTGCGATTGCAGGCTGACCAGCTTCGCCTGCGATTCCCGCAGATCGCCGCTGGCCATGGAGATGGCTTCGCGAACCTGATTCAGATACTCGGTCCCGCTTGCCAGAGAATCCTCTGTTTGCTTCAGGGCTTCCCGCGCAAGATTCCGCGCGGCGACATCCGCCTCCGCGGTTTTCAGCACTTGAGCCGCGTCTGTCTCCGCCCTCCGGAAGTCGTTTGTCATGCGCTCGCAATAGCCCGGCGCGTCCAGAATCGTCCAGTCGGTGCAGTCTTCGGAAAGCGCCTGCGCTCTTCGAATCAGCTCCTCCTTTGCTGCCCGCAGCTCGCTCCGTCCGGTTTCCACAGCCAAATGCTGATCCTGCTGGCTCTGATACGCCTGCGCTGCGCGCTGCTCGGCGGCCTCGACTTCTGCTTGGGTTGGGATCTCGTTGCCCAAGCGCGCCAGATGCGAAAGTCCGTCCCGGCCCAGTCTGGTGCCGCAGACCGGACAGGCAGCCACGCCCGTTCGATGGATCTCTTCGCGAACCGCCTCGGCCATCAGCCCGGCCTGTCCGGCCAGGAAACGGTTTTTTTGTGCCACGGCGTCGTTGTTTGCCTCAATGGCGTTCTGCGTCAGCGCCATGAGCCGGGCCTCCGCGGCAAGCAGATCGGCCTCTTTCCGATTCAGCTCCGTCCTGCTCTGGACGATGCCGCCCTCGCCGCACCAGGCAGCTGTTGCGCGCGTCGCCTCCGCAAGCCGCTGTTCGCAGCGGGCAAGGCGGACGTCCACCTGGTCGAGAGCGGCCAGCTTCTGCTCCAAGGCTGTCTTTTCCCCGCGCAGCGCTTCCAGCTTCGTTTCCGCCCTCTGCTGTAGGCGAAGCTGCCTGGCGCATTCCTGCTCCGAGGCTGCGCATTTTTGCTGCAGAGCCCGGAAGTCCGGGTAGAGATCAAGCTGCTCCTGCAGCGTGGCAATCCGGTGGTTCAGGGCTTCCAGCTCGCTTCGCAGCTTCGGATCGTCCTCCGCGGTCTTCCTGGCAGTCTGAAGGGCCGCTGAAGCGGACTCCGCCTCCGCTTGCGCCAGGGGCAGTTCCTGCTTTGCGGCACTTAGGCGGGTCTCCGCAAGCGCCTCCGCGTTCAGGCTGGGAACAACGATGTGCAGGGCGGTTTCCGCCCGCGTCAGTGCCTCGTTCCGACGCTCCATCTCCGGCCGGAGCAGGTTGAGCCGGTCCATTTCTGCCCGGGCACGTTCCAGTTCCGTCAGGTTCCGGTTGACGGTCTCTGCCTCGCCGTATTGCTTGTGTAAATTGTTTTCCTCCGTCTGATGGGCTGCGTAAGCGGCCTTGTGCGCCGCGCAGTCCGCTTCGTCAGCTTCCACGAGCCCGTTCAGCGTGTCCAACAGCGCCGGGTCTCCGACTGCTGTCTGTTCGGTTTGATACTCCGGCTCCAGCCGCCCCAGAGCGTCGTTCAGTCGGACCCTGTGGCCGCTTCGCTCGTCCTCCAACTGCTTTCGCGCCGTCTCCAGCAGATTCTGATAGCGCACGTAGGGCGCGCTGTCAAAGAGCCGTCCGAGGATCGCGTTCTTCTCCGCGCTGTCCGCCGTCAGGAAGCGGCGGAATTCGCCCTGCGCCAGCATGACGATCCGGCGGAACTGCTCCGCATTCAGACCGATCAGTTCCGTGCATTTGTCGGTAACGTTGCTTGCGCCGGAGACCGGTGTGAGCCCGTCCCCGGTCAGGGTGGCAGAGGGCTTGCCCTCGCGGTATTCGTCCGTGCCGCGGATCTTTGCAAAGTGCAGGGAGCGCCGGACCGTATACTCGCGCCCGTCCTGGCGGAAGGTCAGCGCGACCTCTGTGTCCGTTGCCCTGTCCACCAGATCGCAGTGCATCATGTCCGGACTGCGGTCGGAGCCGCTGGCCTTGCCGTAGAGCGCGAAGACGATGCCGTCAAATATCGTGGTTTTGCCGGCACCTGTGTCGCCGGTGATCAGATAAAGGCCCTGGGGGAAGCCGTCAAATCGGATCACGGTTTTCTCGGCATAGGAGCCAAAGGCCGTCAGTTCCAGTACAAGCGGTTTCATCTTCCCACCTCCTTTGCCCGCCGCAGCAGACGCTCCGCAAGCGCCGCGTCCGCCTCCGGTCCGTCGGAGCCCGCAATCAGCTCCGCCGCGTATTCGATCAGGGCGCGTTCCTCGTCGGATGGATCTGCGCCGTCGCGTTTTCCGCGATAGAAATCGGTAAAGAGCTCCGGCAGGGAGCGCTCCCGCGCCTCCCCGGCGGAGAGCTGACCGTTTGCGGCCGTAAACTGCCGATAAACGGAGTTCCGCTCCAACAGCACGCAATCCCGCTGTTCCAGCAGGGTGCTCAGCTCATCGCAGATCTCGGGGGTGAGCCGCCGGTCTGTCAGCGTGGCGCTGACGAAGCAGTTCGGCTCCGCTTGCTCAGCCAGAGCGCGAATCTCCGCCCAGGTCCCTTTCCAGGGCTTCAGGGGGTGCAGGGGCGGGATCTGCAGAACCTCCGTTTGGACGCGCTCACCTTTTGCGCCGAGCGTTACCAGCACAGGACCCTTCTCGGCCTGCTTCGCCTCATTAAAGTGGTAGCAGAGCGGGGAACCGGCGTACCGGACCGCCTTCCGCCCCACCCAGTAGCCCGCGTGGATGTGGCCCAGGGCGGCATAGTCGAAGCCGTCAAAGGCCGTGTAGTCGATCTGCCCGACGCCGCCGACCATCGTCTCGGACCCGCCGCGTTCGACCTCCAGGCCGCCGGCGGTCACATTCTGGTGGGCGATCAGCACATTCCGCGCGGTAAAGTCCACCCCCTGCGCATTCAGCAGGGCACGGACCGCGCCGTCGTAATCCCGTAGGCTCTCGTCTCCGAGTACGTTTGCAATCAGGGCAGGGAAGACGTAAGGCATCATCCAGAAGGTTACCGGGCCGTGCTCGTCGGTCAGCGTCACGCGGTCCAACCGTCCCGGGGCGGTCAGCGGCCCGGCAATGTGGAGCCCCTGCCGTGAGAGCAGGTTCCGGCCGAAGGCCAGCCGCTGGGCAGAGTCATGGTTGCCGGGGATCAGCAGCACCGGGATTTTCAGATCGCAGAGCCCGGTCAGGAAGCGGCTGAGCAGATCCACGGCCTCCGCCGCAGGTGCGCCGCGGTCATAGACGTCGCCCGCGATCACCACGGCGTCGGGCCGGAGAGATGCGGATAATTCCAAAAATCGCTCAGCCCAGACCGTCTGATCCTCCGCGAGCAGAGACCGCCCGTGCAGAGACTTGCCAAAGTGCAGGTCCGCCAGATGGAGAAAACGCATACGTTATACCTCCTTCGGATGGAATGCCTCTATTCTACCACATTTGACGGTTTGCGGCAAGACATTTGGCCGCAGAATCATTTTTTTAACATTTGTGGATTGATTTCTGAGCTGTTTCTGTTATAATAAGCTGATGAGTGATCGTAATAATTCAGTCCGGGCATACGATCCTTGATATGCGGAAAGGAGCAGGCAATATGAATTCCATTCGCGATCTCTATAAAATCGGAAAAGGCCCTTCTTCCTCTCATACCATGGGGCCGCAGCGCGCGGCTCAGATCTTCAAAGAGGAGCACCCTGATGCGGAGTCCATCCGCGTGGTCCTCTATGATTCCCTGGCCAAGACCGGCGTCGGCCACGGCACCGACCGCGTCCTGCGCGAGACCCTTGCGCCCATCCCCACTGAGGTCGTATTTGCCAAGGAAGACCCTGCCGATCTCAAGCATCCGAACACCTTGGATTTCTTCGCCGTGGAAAACGGTCAGGAGGTCGGCCCCATGCGCGTCCAGTCCGTTGGCGGCGGCGACATTGTGATCGAGGGCCGTCCGGTGGACAACGATACCCGCGATGACGTCTACCCTGAAAACTCCTTCGCCGAGATCGCCCAGTTTTGCAACTGGCGGCACATCCGCATCTGGGAGTACGTGGAGCTCTGCGAGGGACCGGAGATCTGGACCTTCCTGGCCCAGGTCTGGAAGACCATGCGCTGGGCCATTGCCGACGGTCTGCACGTGGACGGCACGCTTCCCGGCGGCCTGCATCTGGAGCGCAAGGCAAAGTACCTTTATGAGCAGGCCACCCAGAATCAGATCGTCCAACTCAAGGAGCTGCGGACGATCTGCGCCTACGCCTTTGCGGTCAGCGAGCAGAACGCCGATAACGGCACCGTCGTCACGGCCCCCACCTGCGGAAGCTGCGGCGTCGTGCCCTCTGTCCTGCGCTATATGCAGGAGCAGTATAAGTACCCCGACGTCGAAATCCTCCACGCCCTTGCCACGGCGGGCATCATCGGCAACCTGATCAAGCACAACGCCTCCATCTCCGGCGCCGAGTGCGGCTGCCAGGCGGAGATCGGAGCGGCCTGCTCCATGGCTGCCGCCGCCTTGTCCGAACTCAAGGGCCTGAATCTGGCCCAGATCGAGTACGCCGCCGAGGTTGCCATGGAGCACCATCTCGGCCTGACCTGCGATCCAATCTGCGGTCTGGTGCAGATCCCCTGCATTGAGCGCAACGCGGTGGCCGCCATGCGCGCGATGAACAGCTTCAACCTGGCCTTTTTCCTCTATGACACGCGCTCGATCAGCTTCGACATGGTCGTCAAGACTATGTATCAGACCGGCATCAACATCGCCAAGGCCTTCCGCGAGACCAGCGAGGGCGGCCTGGCCCGTCTCTACCGCCGCGGGCGGTAGCACGCGGAACGGAGATTTCCTTCCGCCCCGAATCCCTTGCGTCAATTCCCGGCCGATCCTGTGCATCTTCGCAGGTCCGCCGACCAACCAACAGGAGAAACCAAAATGAACGTTAAAGCAACCCTCAAAACCAGAATCATCCCCGTCCTGCTCGCGCTTGCGCTGCTATTCACCTTTGCCGCCTGCTCCTCCGAGAAAGAGTCCTCCTCCATCCAGCCCGGCCAGGGCAAGGTGAAGGAGGTCGTCGAAATTGATTACTCCCGCTCCAACTATGCGGAATTCCAGGTCGAAGGCGAGAAGGTCATCATCAAGTGCAATTATGTGATTGTGAACACCTATTCGGAAGCCAAGACCGTCAAGCTGGTCGGTACGTTCCAGAAGGACCGGAAGCTCGGTCTGCTGCAGGAGGCAGAGCTGACCGGCGTGGACTCCAAGCAGGGCGGCAAGGATAGCTTCGTTGTTGCGCCAGGGCAGAACGCGGTTGAGGTCTACTATGTTGGTACCTTCGCCGGGACCAAACAGAAGGTCAACCGCGTGCTTCCGCAGACGACGCTCGAGGTCGTTGCGCCGTAAGCCCCGGCTTTCACAGGAAAGGGAAGCATACAATGAATGACTATATCCACCGTGTCCAATACTACGAGACCGACCAGATGGCGGTTGTCCACCACTCGAACTATATCCGCTGGATGGAGGAGGCCCGCGTGGAATTCCTCGATCGGCTTGGCATCGGCTTTGTGACCATGGAGGCCCGGGGCATTCTCTCGCCTGTCGTTGGCGTGGAGTGCCGCTACCGCCGCCCGACGCACTTTGACGAGCGCATCCGCGTCCATGTGGAGATCCGGGAATACACCGGCGTCCGTCTGCGTGTGGAGTACCAGATGTACAACGACGCAAGCGGAGAGCTCGTCTCCACCGGCGCCTCCATGCATTGCTTCACCAATATGCAGGGCCGCCCGATCTCCCTGCACAGGGACTATCCCGACATCGACGAAGTCCTGACTGCCGCCGTCGTCCCGGCGGAGCAGCAAAGCGAATAAGGCACCCTTCGGTGCAGCAAAACGGCGCGACCGTCCGGTCGCGCCGTTTTGCTCTGCCGATTTATTTGTTTCGCAGCCGCCGCACGTCCTCGCCCTCGAAGACGATCAGCTCATAGGTTCCCAGCAGACGAGAGGCAATCTGTCCGCCGTAGCGGGGCTCCAGATCCTCGGGCCGCAGGTTTGTGGAGATCAGCGTGGCTTTCCGGTCCAGCATCCGGTTGTTGACCAGCTGATAGAGGGAGGACACAGCCAGAGGCGTCGTCATCTCCGTCCCGAGGTCGTCCAGGATCAGCAGGTCGCATACCGAATAGCCCTCGACCGCACTTGCGTCCAGACGGTCAAACTTCACGCCCTCGTAGTCAGCAAAGAGCTTGGCAGCGGAGGCGTAGACCACGCCGTAGCCCCGGTCCGTCACCTGCCTGGCGATGCAGGCCGAGAGAAAGGTTTTTCCGAGTCCCGTTGCACCCGAGAAGAGCAGATTTCCGGCCCCAGGCTGGAATTGGGCGGCATACTTCCTGCAATAGCTCAGATTCCGCTGCATCAACTTCCGGGGCGTGGTTCCAATGGAGGGATAGTAGCGCTCCGGGTAGACGTCCAGCGAGAAGTTCTCAAACCGCTCCCTGCCGGTCGCCAGAAGGGGAGACAGGGCGTGGCGCTGCTCCTGACGGCAGAGCTCTTGCAGACATTCGCACATGCTTCCGTCCTTGTAGCCGCTTCCGCCGCAGAGATTGCAAAGGGGGCTGTTGTCCAGAGATTCCTCGGAGATTTCCGCGTCGTCCAGGATCCACTGGCGCTCGGCCTGCAACTCTTTGTTTCTGGCGCGAATCTGCTGAACCGCCTGGGCCGGATCCCGCCCTTGGTCAAAGCAGGCGGCAACAACGGCGGCAGAGGTCGTCCGCAGCTCCCGATCGATCGCGCGCAGGCGGGGCAATCTGGCATAGGCCTTCGCCAGGTTTTCGGCAGCCTCTGCCTCCTTTTTTCGGTTGTCCTCCTCCAGGCGCTGTCTGGCGCGGGAGAGGACCGCACGCGTATAGCTCATCTCAATCCTCCTGGTCCGAGAGCATCCGGTTGACCGCATCCTGCATCAGCGGGCTCAGGCTATCCCCGTGCCGCTGATAGGTGTTTCGACCGCTCTGGGCCGGCTTACGGTCAGAGGCCTGGATCTGCTCCAGAGTGAAAAGTCCCTGGCTCTGCCAGCTCTCTATAATCTTGTTCATGTATTTCCAGGTCAGTGCGCCTGTGTTTTCACAGGTCTTTTCGTAGGCAAGGGAGATCGCCTCATCGGGGAAGCCCATGTCCACCCAGGTGAGCAGATAGCGCTCCTCCGGCGGGGTCAGCCGCCGACCCGTGATGCCCAGCAGCTTGCAAAGACCGCTCAGCCGCTGGCCGCGCCTGGTTTCGCTCTGCATAAAGGCTGCAGCTTTCTCCACAGAGTCGATCTGTTCGTCGGCCCAGTGATAGGCCTCCTTTTCCACCGTGCGCAGGGAGGGCATCCGGCCCGTTCCGCGCAGACGGTTTCGCTCCACGCAGTAGTGAACCAGGATGTTCACCACCTCGCCGGGCAGACCCAGGTATTCTTCCATGGAGAGCAGGATCTTCAGCTCGTCCACATTGAGCACCTTGCCCAGACAGCGCTGAACCTCGCCCACCAGCTTGCGGAAGCCGGAGCGCGGCAGCTCCATCTGCCTGCGCACGTCCTCGTCTGTGTATTCCGGCGGCTGGGTCGGCTGAAGGAAGCGAGGATTGCGGCTGTCGTCCAGACCGAGCTGCCGCAGCAGGACGGAGGCGGTCTCGAGCCTCGCCTCGGAAAAGCCGGTCACAACCTCGCTCAGCCCGGCGGCGCGGCAGAGATACAGCAGAGCGCTGTCTCCGTTCCCGGCAGCGAGCAGCTTGCGAATGGTTTCAGTTGTGAGGATGACTTCCGACATAACGTGGCCTCCGAATCGTGATTACTTTTTATTATAGCACAAACACTTTTCGCGAACAAGCGCCCGAAGAGTAGAAGAACCGACAAAAAACGATGCGGAATTTTGTCAGCCCTCAATATTTTGTGGGCTTGTGTCCAAACTGCCCCAATTTACAGAAGAGAAACCCGGAGGCCGCGCAAAGCATGGTATGCTCTGCGCGGCCTCCGGGTCCGGAACCGGGATTAGCGGACGCCCTCGTTTTCCTTGCGCTCTTTCTTGGCCTTGGCGCGCTCTTCCTTCGCCTTCTGCGCGGCCTCTTTGGCCTCAGCGGCGCGTCTTTGCTTATCCTTTTCAGCGGTGTGGTTGGTCATGACAGCCCACTTCTGGAGCTCCATGCGGACCTGATCCTCGCCGGACTCAATGACGATCTTATCGTCCTTGATGTTGACGATCTTGCCCTCGATGCCGCCGATTGTGGTGATCTGGTCGCCCTTATGCAGAGAAGCACGAAGCTGCTCGGCTTCCTTCTTCTTCTTGTTCTCCGGACGGAGGATCATGAAGTAGAAAACGGCAACAAAGGCCACCAGCATGATGATCATGGAGCTGGAGCCGCCGAATAAGCCTCCGGACGGCGCGGCTGCGTTTAAGAAGTTGAACATAGTTGTACCTCCAAAGTTTCGTCTGATTGATTATACAAGGGTTTTGTTGGGAATGCAAGCAGTTTTTTTGAATTCTATATCCTTCTGCTCAGTTTTTCGCTGAATTCCGCACGGAAGGCGGCGAACCGACCGTCGTCGAGCGCCAGGCGGATACGTTCCATCAGCTTGTTGTAGAAATACAGGTTGTGCATCACGCTCAGCCGCAGGGCCAGGATTTCTTCTGCCTTGAACAGATGGTGCAGATAAGCCCTGGAATAGCGGCGGCAGACCGGGCAGTCGCAGACGGGGTCGATGGGGCTCTCGTCGCGCTCGTACTTGGCGTTCTTGAGATTGATCGCTCCCTCCCAGGTGAACAGACGGGCGTGGCGGGCGTTGCGGGCCGGCATCACGCAGTCAAAGAAGTCCACGCCCCGCGCCACGGCCTCGATGATGTTCGAGGGGGTCCCTACGCCCATCAGATAGCGGGTGCGGTCTGCCGGGAGCCAGGGCTCGACTGCCTCGATCATCTCGTACATCACCTCGGTCGGCTCGCCCACGGCCAGACCGCCGATCGCGTAGCCGGGCAGATCCAGGTCGGCAACAATTTTGGCGTGCTCGATGCGAAGGTCACGGTAAGCGCCTCCCTGGTTGATCCCCCAGAGCATCTGCTGGGGGTTCACAGTGTCCGGCAGGGCGTTCAGACGGGCGTTTTCAGCCTTACAGCGGACCAGCCAGCGGTAGGTGCGCTGCATCGACTGCTTCACGTATTCGTAGGGAGAGGGATTCTCCACGCACTCGTCAAAAGCCATGCAGATATCGGAGCCCAGGTTGGACTGGATCTGCATGCTCTCCTCCGGTCCCATGAAAATCTTCCGCCCGTCAATGTGGGAGGCAAAGTAGACGCCCTCCTCCTTGATCTTGCGCAGACTTGCAAGGGAAAAAACCTGGAATCCGCCGGAGTCGGTCAGAATGGGCCTTTCCCAGGTCATGAAGCGGTGCAGGCCGCCCAGGTCGTGGATCAGCCGGTCGCCGGGCCGCAGATGCAGGTGGTAGGTGTTCGAAAGCTCCACCTGGCAGCCGATCTCAGCCAGATCCTTTGCGCTCAGACCGCCTTTGATCGCAGCCTGTGTGCCGACGTTCATAAACACCGGCGTCTGGACAGTACCATGCGCACAGGTGAACACTCCGCGCCGGGCAAGCCCTTCCGTTTTAAGTATCTGAAACATAATTTGATTCCTTTACTGAATGAACATCGCGTCGCCGAAGGAGAAGAACCGATAACGCTCCTTGACGGCGACTTCGTAGGCGTGCAGGACGTTTTCCCGGCCGGCGAAGGCGGAGACCAGCATGATCAGGGTGCTCTCGGGCAGGTGGAAGTTTGTGATCAGGGCGTCCATCGCCTTGAAGCGGTAGCCCGGGTAGATGAAGATATTCGTCCAGCCGGAGCGCTCGGTGAAGCTGCCGTCGTCGGCGGCAAAGGACTCGATCGTGCGGCAGGAGGTGGTTCCGACGCAAATGATGCGGCCGCCCGCTTGCCGGGTGCGGTTGAGCAGGTCCGCAGTCTCCTGCGAGAGCATGCAGAACTCGGAATGCATCTGGTGGTCCGTGATCTCTTCGGCCTTGACCGGGCGGAAGGTGCCCAGACCCACGTGCAGGGTCACCCAGGCCAGATTCACACCCTTGTCCCGGATGGCCTGCAGGAGTTCCGGGGTGAAGTGCAGTCCGGCGGTGGGGGCGGCAGCGGAGCCATTGACCCGGGAATAGACGGTCTGATAGCGCTCCTGGTCCTGGAGCTCCTCCTTGATGTAGGGCGGCAGAGGCATTTTGCCCAGCTGCTCGAGCACCTCCAGGAAGATGCCCTCATAGTGGAAGCGGACCTTCTTCTTTCCGTCATCCAAGGCATCAACGACCTCTGCGGTGAGTTGGCCGTCGCCGAAGCGGAGAGGGGTCCCCACCGGGGTCTTCCGGCCGGGACGGGTCAGGCATTCCCAGACGTCGTTTCCGGTATCCTTGAGCAGCAGGACCTCTACGGCGCCGCCGCCGGGTACCCGGTGTCCCATCAGACGGGCGGGCAGGACGCGGGAATCGTTCAGAACCAGAGTGTCGCCTGGCCTGAGATATTCGATCACATCGTGGAAATGCCGATGCTCAATGCTTCCGCTCTCACGGCCGAGTACCAGCAGGCGGGAGCTGTCCCGCTGCTGCAGCGGGGTCTGCGCAATCAGCTCCGGGGGGAGCTCATAGAAAAAATCATGGGTTTTCAATCCGGTTCCTCTTTCAGCGGCTTAGCCGCTTTTGTTTAATTCAATCTATTATACATGAAACCCGGCGTTTCGTCAACAGGCATAATGGACGGTTTCCCGGAATAAAGTGTCCCGGAAACGGAGGTAATGCCATCATGAAAACGCCTGTATTCCGAGGCACCTGCACAGCTCTTGTCACGCCCTTCCGGGACGGAGGAATCGACTACGAGGCCATGGACCGCCTGCTCGACAGCCAGCTCGCCGCCGGTGTGGAGGCGCTGGTGATCTGCGGCACGACCGGAGAGGCCGCAACCCTCAGTCAGCAGGAGACCCTGGCGATCATCGCCCACTGCGTCCGATATTGCGGCGGCAAAACCAAGCTGATCGCCGGAACCGGCGGAAACAACACTGCAAAGGCCGTGGAGACGGCCCAAGCAGCGGCCGCCCTCGGCGCGGACGGTCTGCTCAGTGTCACGCCCTACTACAACCGCTGCACCCAAGAGGGGCTGCTTGCCCATTACGGTGCCATCGCCGCGGCCACGCGCCTGCCGGTCCTGCTCTACAACGTCCCGACCCGGACCTGCGTGGATATTGCTCCGGAGACCGTCGCCAGGCTCGCAGAGCTGCCAACAGTGGCCGGCATCAAGGAGGCCAACCCGGACGTCAGCCGCCTGATCCGGATTCGCGGGCTCTGCGGGCCGGACTTCCCGATCTACTGCGGAAACGACGACCGGATCCTGCCCTTCATGGTCTGTGGGGCCATCGGCGCGGTCTCCGTTCTGAGCAATCTGCGCCCGGCCGCGGTCAAGGCCCTGGTGGACGCCGCCCTGCGCGGCGAATATGCGCGCGCCCTTGGCCTGCAGATGGAGCAGGCGGACCTGATCCGAGCCCTGTTCTCGGAGGTCAGCCCGATCCCCATCAAGGCGGCTCTCTGCTTATCCGGCCAGGACGTTGGCCTGTGCCGGTTGCCCCTGACCCCACCCGGCGAGGCCCTGCTTGACCGTCTGCGTCAGGCGCTCGACAAGACGGCGTAAACAAAAACGGACGGTTTTCTGTCAGAAATGGCAGAAACCGTCCGCTTTTCGCGGGCTTTACGCTATGCGCGTGCGTCCAGGATTCGCTTCTCGCGGTCTGTGCAGGTGAACAGGAGGATCTGACGCTGCTTCGCAAGGTCGCGCAGGACCTGCAGGGCGGTTTTCAGCCGCTCGTCGTCATAATATACCAGGGCATCGTCCAGGATGATCGGGCAGTCGGGGAGAAGCAGGTCGCAGATCGCCAGCCGCAGGGCCAGATAGAGCTGATCCACAGTGCCGCCGCTGAGGTAGTTCAGGGAGCGGTCCGTCGGGCTTCCGGTGGGATGAACCGTCACCCGCATGTCCCGATCCAGGCTCACGCGGTCGTATTTGCCATCGGTCAACTGCTGGAACAGTGCGCCGGCCTTCTTGCACAGCAGGGGCGCGAAGCGCTCCCGCAGGGTCTCATCGGCCCGCCCAAGCTCCTTCCGTGCCAGCTGCAGAGCGATATAGCGACGCTCCAGACGCCGGAGCTCGGCCTGCTTTTCGGCCTTTTGAGCCTCGAGCAGGAGCGGGTCGCCAAGCTGCTCGAGGGAACCGGCCAGCCGGTCTGCCTCGGAGCGAAGCGGAATCAGGGCTGCGCGGCTCCGACTCAGCCGGTCGCGTATAATTGCGGGATCGTATGCGGAGAGGTCCTCCGCCGGGTCTGCCTCGTTGGGCGCTTCCTCACCCTCGTGCTCCTTCAGCAGCGCATATTGGTCGGCGCGCTGGCGCTCGGCACGGGTGGCGCTTTCCAGCCTCTGGTGGGTTTGCAGACCATCCCGCAGCCAGGCCTCGGCGTCATCCAGACCGGAGCAGTCCGCGCCGTGCCCGGCAAGCGTCTGCAGCAGTGTGCGGGACTGCTGCTGGAGCTGATCGTCGCGGGTCTTCCGCGCTGCGAGTGCTGCATCCGCCAGGGCCTTTGCGGCGCGGTAGGCATCGATCTCCCGGCGCTGCTCCGCCGCCCGGCTCCGGAGCTGGTCGGCGTCCGCGCTTCCGTAGCGGCGCAGAGTCTCGGCCGCAGTGCTGCGTGCCTGGCCGATCCGCTTCCGTGAGCGGACGTGCAAAATCAGAGTCAGGAGGATGACCAGGCATCCGATTCCGCCGAGCGCCCAGACAAAGTCGCCAAGGCGGTCGCGATACAGATAGCTGCCTGCCAGCAGGAGGAAGCCGATCAGCAGACCGGCGACCAGCCACAGTGTCAGCTTCCAGGGCTTCGGCAGCAGCTCAGCCTCCCGAACCTGACGGACGGATTCCGCAAAGAGCTTGTCTTCTACCGCAATCTCATCTGCGGGCAGGTCGATGTAGGCCCGGAAGGGGTTGTCCTTCGGTTCCTCCGGCTGTTCGATGGGGGCAATCGCATCGTCCATCTCCGCGGTCTGCACAGCCTTTTTCAGCGCGCGCACCTGGGCCAGAAGAGATTCAATCGTTTCTGTATCCGGGAGGGCCTGACAGGCATCGGTCAGGGCTTGGCGTTCTGCCTGGGCCTCCGCAAGCCGCTGACGGCTGTCCGCCGCGGCGCGGCGCAGGCGGCGGCGTTCCCGAAGCTCCAGAGCGGAATGGATCCGCGCCAGCTCCGCCTCCTCCGCCTGACGGGCCTGCAGCTCTGAGAGCAGATTGTTTTGCCGCCTGCGCAGTTCAGACGACTCGTTGAGCGTCTTTTCGATCTCCTCAATCTCGCTCCGCAGCCGGGGAATTGTGCCGCTCTGATTGTATTGCAGGGCGTTTTGCAGCTTTTTGAGCTTACCCTCCACCTCTCCGTAGGCGTAGTCCTCGCTTCCGGCGGTGACCAGGCCGCTCAGCCGCTTTTCCAGCTCGGGGGCTGCGGAGACGAATGCGCCGTGCTGACGCAGCAGGGCGCTGCGCTGAAACACGCTCTCCTCCACGCCGGTGAGCGCCTCGCCGCAGTGCGCGTCACTCAGCTCGGGTACGCTCAGACCGGTGTCGGCGTCGATTGCGCGCAGACTGCCCAGTGGGCTCAACTCAGAGGTCCGCTCCAGGGCAATGTGCCGTCCCTGCCATTCGAGCTCCAGCCGGCCTGCCATCGGTTTACCGTTCCAGGGGTCGTATTTTGTCCTGACCGGGAGCTCCACGCCTTTTCCGCGGGCGCGGGTGTCCACGCCGTAGAGCATGGCGGTCAGAAACTCCGTCCAGGTTGACTTGCCGCTCTCGTTGCCGCCGCTGATGATGTTCAGACCAGGCTGCAGCTCCAGACGCTTGCTGTCCAGACGGCCAAAGGTCGCCTGCATGGATTTGAGCTTCATTCCGCCCGCACCTCCCGTCCTTCCATCAGGTCCCGGCCAAGCCTGGCTGCCAGCGCGACTGTGCGTTTGTCCTCGTCGTCGGACCGGTCGTAAATGGCCTGAAGACGCTGCAGGAACAGACCCTTCAGGCTGTCCTCGCCGGCCCCCTCCCAGAGTTCTCTGGGCGGGAGGGTGTGATCCACGATCTGCAGGGTGTCAAAGCTGCCGTCGAAGGACCGGTGCAGGGCCTCCAGGTCCGGCGTGGGACAGTCGCCCGTCAGCGTCAGGCGGCAGATCAGCTGCTTGGCGTCGGCTGGGATGGACGCCGCAATGTCAGCCATCGGGTCGCCGTGGACCTCCACCTGCATGCGCAGATACTGCTTTGCGCCAAGGGCGACGGGCTGGACCCGGCAGCCGGCGCTGTCCAGCTCCACATAGAAGGCACCTTTTTCGCCTGTCTCGTCAAAGCCGCGTCCCATCGCGCAGCCGGGGATGCCGACGGTGGTCCCGCCCACGCTGCGCAGACTGTCCTCATGAATGTGGCCCAAGGCAAGATAATCCAGCCGGGAGGCGGCGACGTCCGCCACGGAGATCGAGTTGTACAGACCCTCCCGGTCGGAGAGCTCGCCGTGGATGACCATGACCGAGGGCAATCCGTCCTGTGCGGCGCGGAAGCCGTGCAGCAGGCCGGAGGCATGCGGTCCGGTGAAGGCCGCGCCGTAGACGGTCACCTGGTCCAGATGCACCGCCGTGATCTCTTCACTTTGGAAGATGTGGACGTTCTCCGGCCAGCGGACGGTCGCATAGACCGAGGCAGGCGACCAGAAATCATGGTTTCCCGGCGCAATGAAGACCTTGGCCGGGCATTGACCCAGCAGCCTGCAGAGCAGATCCGTCGTGTCGCGGTAGACTTCGTCCGAATCGAAGAGGTCGCCGGAGAGCAGCAGAAGGTCGCAGCTTCGTGCCGCGCATTCCCGGACCAGCCGGGTCAGAACCTCGCGCTGCTCTTCGCGACGTTTTGCCGCCTTCTCCGGCGGCATGACCGCGAATGGGCTGTCCAGATGGAGGTCAGCCGCGTGAAGAATTCGTATCATGATAGATAATCCTTTCTGTACCGGTGCAGTGTCCGGTGGCGGAATCCAGGGTGAAGATTACGCCCTCCAGTTTGCAGGGCCCCGGGGCGTTCTCATATCGGCCGCTCAGCCCGCCGCGGAAGGTCGCCACTGACTGCTCCGGTCGGATGCCGAGGATCGAGTAAATTGGCCCGGTCATGCCCAGATCGCTCACATAACCGGTCCCCTTGGGCAGGACCATGTCGTCTGCCGTCGGCACATGGGTATGCGTGCCCCAGACCGCCGAGACCTTTCCGTCCAGATGCCAGCCCATGGCCAGCTTCTCGGAGCTTGCCTCGGCATGGAAATCCACCAGGGTAATTTTCGTGTCGATCTGCTTGAGCAGCTTTTCCACCAGCAAAAAGGGGTTGTCCGGCCCAAAGGCCATGTTGCAGCGGCCAATCAGATTCAGCACCGTAATCGGCCCGATCTTCGTATCGTAGACTCCGAGCCCCCGCCCGGGGAAGAGGGGAGAGTCGTTGGCAGGCCGCAGAATGTAGCGGCTGTCGTCCAGATAGGGAACGATTTCCCTGCGGTTGTAGCTGTGGTTTCCCAGGGTGATGACGTCCGCGCCAGCGTCCAGGATGGCGTCGGCCTGGCGGGGCAGAATGCCCACCGTGGCGGCGTTTTCACCGTTGACCACGCAAAAATCGACCGCGTGCTCCCGCTTGAGCCGCCGCAGCGCCTTCTGAACCAGGTTTACGCCGGCATCGCCGCAGACGTCCCCCACGGCCATAACCCGAAAACTCATAGTTTCACCAGCCTTTCGGTTCTATTATATCGTAGCCGCCGAAAAAATGCAAGCAATACCGTTCGTTCATGATTTTTCACGGCAACTTTTACAAAATATTCACCGATTTGGGAAAAGACGCGCTATAATAAACAAAGAAATAATCGGAATCGAAGGGAGTAATGACTGTGGCAACCAAAATTCTGATCGTGGAAGACGACGCCAATATTGCCGATCTGCTTCGGCTCTATCTGGAAAAAGAGAAATACGAGGTGCAAATCGCCTCCGACGGAGGGCAGGGCGTGGAGCAGTTCCGCCGATTCCGGCCTGACCTGGTCCTGCTGGACCTGATGCTGCCCGTGATGGACGGCTGGGCTGTCTGCCGGACCATCCGCTCCGAGTCCAAGACCCCGGTGATCATGCTCACCGCCAAGGGAGAGCTCGACGACAAGGTGACCGGGCTCAAGCAGGGCGCGGACGACTACATCACGAAGCCCTTTGAGATGCGCGAGGTTCTGGCCCGCATCGAGGCGGTCCTGCGCCGCAGCGGCGCAGCGCCGGAAAAGGAGAATAAGCGACTGGTCTTCGACAAGCTCATCATCGACATGGATTCCTTTGAACTGACCGTGGATGGCAAGAAGATCCCCACCCCCCCGAAGGAAATGGAGCTGCTCTACCACCTGGCCTCCACGCCGAACCGGGTCTACCAGCGCAACAAGCTGCTTGACGAGGTCTGGGGCTTCGACTACTTCGGCGATACCCGCACCGTGGACGTCCACATCAAGCGCCTCCGCGAGAAGCTGGAGGGCGTTTCCGACCAGTGGTCGCTCAAGACCGTCTGGGGCGTGGGCTATAAATTCGAGGTGGTATAGGCCGTGAAGCGGAGCTTTTCGAGCCAGATCGTTCTGACGCTTTGTCTCATCTTCCTGACCATCCTCATACTCTCCGCCGCCACGCAGTTCATCTACTACCGCGCGTCCCTGGATCTGACGCGGAGCGAGCTTGCAAACGTGGTGGAGGCTGAGTCCGGCGTTTTGAGCTTTCTGCCTGCGTCCAATGTCCAGAATCGTCAGCAGATTCGCATCCAGCTCAACTACACGACCCGCGCCACCGGCAAGGATACGATCGTCTGCGATGAAAACGGCGTCGTCACCGCCTGCTCCTGCGGGCTGCAGACCTGCGAGCACCTGGGCAGTCAGCTTCCAATCTCCTTCCTGGACCTGGCCAAGTCCTCCGAAATCGGCTTTGCGGCGAAGGTCCGCCTGGAATGCTACGACGATACGCGCATGGCGGCCGTGAAGCTCGTGACCGACAGCGGCGGCAATCCCGGCTATGTGATCGCCTCGGTCTCCACCGCGCGAATTCTCAACCGCATGAGCGGGAGCTTCCGGCTTAATCTGATCGTAATGCTCATGGTCATGCTCCTGTCCATCCCGATCGTCTGGTGGCTCGTCCGGCGGCAGACCAAGCCCATCAAGCTGATGACAGCCGCCGCCCGCCGGATGGCGCACGGGCAGATGGACGTCCGCATCCCGACCAGTGAGACCGATACCGAGGAGCTCAACGAGCTGGCCGTTGCCTTTAACAACATGTCCCGTGCCCTGGCCCAGTCCGAGCGCAAGCGCGAGGAATTTGTGGCGAATGTCAGCCACGAACTCAAAACACCGATGACCACGATCTCCGGCTATATGGACGGCATGCTCGACGGGACGATCCCGACGGAGCAGCACCGAAAATATATGGAGCTCATCTCCGGCGAGGTCAAGCGCCTGTCCCGCCTGGTGCGAAGCATGCTCGAGATCTCTCGCATCCAGGATAAGGGCATTCCGGCTTCGCGCAAGCGGACCTTTGACCTCTGTCAGGTCGTGGGCGAGGTCCTGCTGAGCTTCGAGCAGAAGATCAACGGCAAGGGTCTCAACGTCGAAACCAACTTGCCCGACGCCGGCGCGCTCTCCCTGGCCGACCCGGACGCCATCACGCAGGTGGTCTATAACCTGATCGACAACGCGGTTAAGTTCTGCCCCACGGGCGGTACGCTGGGGCTGTGCGTCAAGGAGGCGAAGGGCGGAAAATACCTGGTCTCCGTCTCCAATACCGGGCCGACGATCCCGGCCGAGGAGCTTCCCCTGGTCTTTGACCGCTTCCACAAGACGGACAAGAGCCGCTCCGTGGACCGCGACGGCTGGGGACTGGGACTTTATATCGTAAAAACCATCATCCTCGGCCACGAGGAGGATATCTATGTGACGAGCCGCGACGGCGTGACGGAATTCTCATTCACGATGCCGAAAACGGCCAACCCTGACGAAAGACACAGACAAAGTGTGGTGAATCCAATTGAATGACAAAAGAACGCCGATGGAGGCGGAGGTCCTCGAGATGCCTGAGGCGGAGACTCGCTCCGCACCGGAGGACAGCTACGGGACCGCCGTGCGCCCGAGACCCAAGCGCAGCTACGTCTGGCTGTGGGTCCTGTTCGGGCTGGCGGTGATCGCCATCTGCTCGGTCGCTGTTGCGGCCACGGTCCTGAACATTCGCTTGGAGCACAATGAGGGGGGCTGGAGTCTCCATCTGCAGGAGCAAAAGCACATCTCCGGCACAGATACCGTCCGCGATCTGCCGGTTTCCAACGGCGTGGATTCGGCGGCCCAGACGGCCCAATCCCCGGAGAATCCCATCCGCCTGCATCTGGCACAGGGAGACGCCGCTGCCTCGGCAGATACTGCGACCGAGCTCTATCGGAACATCTCCCGCTCCGTGGTCTGTCTGGAGGTCTCCACCTATTACGGAACCTACAGCCTGACCGGAATTGTCCTCTCTGAGGACGGCTATCTGCTCACGGCGGTCTCTGAACTCGGCGGCATCTCGGAATTCTCCGCCGTCTTCTCCGACGGCAGCACCTGCCTCGCCCGCCGTGTGGACAGCGACCGGGTCACCGGATTGACGCTGCTCAAGGCGGAGGCCAGCGGGCTGACTCCGGTAACCTTCTCCACTGACGACGTCAGCGTCGGCCAGCGGGTCTATCTGATCAGCAATCCCTATGGCAGCACCATGCCAAACGTCCTGAGCGAGGGCATGATCTCCGCCGTCCAGACCAGCGAACTGGAAGGGGAGAGCTACCGTCTCCTTTTGACCTCCTCGCCCCGCCAGAGTGAGGGCGGAGGCATTCCCGTCTTTGACGAAAAGGGCAGGCTCACCGGCCTGACAACGCCGATCTCGCAGTGGCTGCTCAGCGGTAAAACAGACCCCTGCTTCGCCCTCAGCTCGGCAGATCTCCAGCGCGAGGTGGACGCCCTGACCCTGCATGCCGACGCCTACGACGGGATCGGTCTTCGCGTGGAGGAGATCTCCTCCGGCATGATCAGCTACTACCGCTTCCCCGGCAGGCTGTGGATCACCCAGATCAGCCCAGGCTCTCCGGCCTACGGATATCTCGCGGTCAACGACGTGATTACCGAGGTCAACGGCACCGCGGTTTCGACCATAGACGAGTATGAGAAAGCCCTGGCCGAAGCCGTTCCGACCGGTCACGTCGTATTGACGATCTACCGCAGCGGCGTGTACTATTACGCAAGAATTTCCGTGAACCAAGCCTAGCGCGCAGCTCTGCACCGGCGCACCCCTCCGGGCGCGCCGGTTTTCTGACGAATCACAGCCGGAGCGGGTTCTGCATAGACTGCCATGAAAGGTGGTGCGTTGTATGAACCGTGAAACAGAGCTGGAGATCTGGAACCGGGTCCGGGGTCCCGGTCTGCTCAACGCGGAGCAGGCACTTCTGCCGGAACGGCTGGAGCAGGCGATCCTCGACCAGAAGCAGAATGCGGCGGAGCTGCGGCAACTCTCCCGTAGATTCGGCGGCCGGGACGGAGGCAGACTCTCCCGCATGGCAGCGCAGAATGACGCCGGCGCTCGGGAACTGACGGCCCTTCATTATCTGCTGACCGGGCGGCGCCTGCGCCTCATGCCGAAGATCGAGCCGCTGCCGCGGGACCTTCCGGAGGCGCTGCGTCAGGCCTGCCTGCGCCAGCAGCAGGCGGCCAAGTCGTTTGCCGCCCTGGAACGTGAATTCTCCGAATGGGCCGATACCTTTTCCCGGATGGAGCGCGCTGCAAGGAGCCGGTTCGAGGATCTGTCCCGGCTGATGGAAGCGCAGCTTCGGTGAAAGTTCGGAAAATCAAGAAAAAAGACTTTTTTTATGCAGAACAGTGTGATATAATAAATCAGATTTCTGACAAAGAAGCCGACGGGGCGCATCGCCCCGCACAGAAAGGACATGCTATGGGACTGATTACCAAGCTTTTCGGCACGAGCTCCGAACGGGAGGTCAAGCGCCTGAAGCCCATTGTTGATAAAATCGAAGCGCTGGAGAGCACCTATGCCGCGCTCTCTGACGAGCAGCTTCGCGGCAAGACCGAGGAATTCCGCCGTCAACTGGCCGCGGGAAAGACGCTCGACGATATTCTGCCCGAAGCCTTTGCAGCCGTCCGTGAGGCAGCCTGGCGCGTTTTGGGCATGAAGCCCTACCGGGTTCAGCTCATCGGCGGCATCATCCTCCACCAGGGCCGGATCGCCGAAATGAAGACCGGCGAAGGCAAGACCCTGGTTGCGATTCTTCCCGCCTATCTGAACGCTCTGACCGGCAATGGCGTCCACATCGTCACGGTCAACGACTATCTGGCCAAGCGCGACTCCGAGTGGATGGGCAAGGTCTATCGCTTTATGGGGCTCAAGGTGGGCCTGATCCTTCACGACAAGTCTTCCGACGAACGCCGGGAGGCCTATCTTGCGGACGTCACCTACTGCACGAACAATGAGCTGGGCTTCGACTATCTGCGGGACAACATGGCCATCTACAAGCGTGACCAGGTCCAGCGCGGCCACAGCTTTGCCATCGTCGACGAGGTGGACTCCATCCTGATCGACGAGGCCCGGACCCCGCTGATTATCTCCGGCCAGGGCGACGACAGCTCCAACCTCTACACGATGGCCGACGCCTTCGTCTCCCGCCTGCGCCGCAAGGTCTATGCGACCACGGACGACAAGCAGAGCCACGATGACGACGACTGCGACTACTACGTCGATGAGAAGGACCGTTCCGTCCAGCTCACCGCCAGCGGCATCAAAAAGGCCGAGCAATACTTCGGCGTGGAGAATCTGGCGGACGTGGAAAACGCAACCCTTACCCACCACATTAACCAGGCCATGCGCGCCCGCGGCATCATGAAGCGGGATGTGGACTACGTGGTCAAGGACGGCGAGGTCATCATCGTCGACGAGGCCACCGGCCGCCTGATGTACGGCCGACGCTACAATGAGGGCCTGCACCAGGCCATCGAGGCCAAGGAGGGCGTCGAGGTCGCCAAGGAGAGCAAGACCCTCGCCACCATCACCTTCCAGAACTTCTTCCGCCTGTATGCGAAGCTCTCCGGCATGACCGGTACGGCCATGACCGAGCAGGAGGAATTCAACGGCATCTACGCCCTGGACGTGGTGGAGATCCCCACGAACAAGCCCGTCATCCGCAAGGACTTCCCCGACGTCGTCTACAAGACTGAGGCCGGCAAGCTTCGCGCGGTCATCCGGCAGATCAAGGAATGCCACGAGAAGGGCCAGCCGGTCCTGGTCGGTACCATCTCGATTGAAAAGTCCGAGCTTCTGTCCCGCATGCTCAAGCGCGAGGGCATCCAGCACGTCGTTCTGAACGCCAAGTTCCACGAAAAGGAGGCGGAGATCGTCGCCCAGGCCGGTAAATTCGGGGCCGTCACCATCGCCACCAACATGGCCGGCCGCGGCACCGACATCGTGCTCGGCGGCAACCCGGAGTATATGGCCTTGGCCGACCTCCGCAAGCGCGAGGACATGACTGAGGAGCTGCTCCAGGAGGCGAACGCCTACTCCGAGACCACGGACCCGACCATCCTGGCTGTCCGGGCGGACTTCAAGGAGCTTTATCTTAACTATAAAAAGACCACCGACGCCGAGGCCGAAAAGGTCCGCGCGGTGGGCGGCCTGTTCATCGTGGGCACCGAGCGCCACGAATCCAGACGAATCGACAATCAGCTCCGCGGTCGTTCCGGCCGACAGGGCGACCCCGGCGCCAGCCGCTTCTACCTCTCTCTTGAGGACGATGTCATGCGTCTGTTCGGCTCCGAGCGGATCATGAACATGATGAACAGCTTAGGCATCGACGAGGACACTCCGATCGACGCGAAGATCCTCTCCGGCGCAATTGAAAACGCCCAGAAGACCGTCGAAAGCCGCAACTATCAGACCCGTAAAAACGTGCTGGAATACGACAACGTCATGAATGTCCAGCGTAAGACGATCTACGAGCAGCGCGAGCAGGTGCTCAACGGCGACGATCTGAGCCGGAACATCGAATCGATGATGGCCTATGTGGTGGATTCCGAGGTCGAAAACAGCTTCGGCCAGAACAAGTACGTGGAAGACGCCGCTCAGATGCAGCAGCTGATCGCCCAGTTTGAGAACAAATACTTTGCAGCCGGCGCTTGGGTTCCGACCCTGGACGAGATCAACCGCATGGAGAAGCAGGACGTCAAGGACAAGCTGCTGTCTCTGATGAAGGCGGCCTACGCAGAAAAAGAGGCAAGCTACACCAGCCCCATTATGCGCGAGATGGAGCGGGTCATTCTGCTCCGGGTCGTGGACGAATACTGGATGGACAACATCGACGCTATGACCGACCTGCGTCAGGGCATCGGCCTGCGCTCCTACGGCCAGGTGGACCCGGTGGTCGAGTACAAGCGCGAGGGCTATGAGCTCTTTGAGGGCATGATCAATGCCATCAAGGAGGAAACCGTCCGCCGCCTCTTTGCGTTCCGCATCCGCAGCGACCGTGACATGGAGCGCAAGAAGGTTGCCACCGTGACCGCCACCGGCGGTGCGACGGACAAGACCGTCAAGCGCCAGCCTGTGGTCAAGAAGGTCAAGATCGGGCCGAACGATCCGTGCCCCTGCGGAAGCGGCAAAAAATATAAAAAGTGCTGCCGGGATAAGGATCTGGGCCTTGCGCCAAGAAGCAACTGACAGGGGAGAGGGAGCCTTGTTTACCATCCATCTTCAACCGGAATACCTGACCTCCGACGTCTTCTCCGCCGGCGTGAGTCACTGCTTTACGACCCGCCGCGGCGGCGTTTCCGTGGGTCATCTGTCCTCCCTGAACCTGGGCGTCCACCGCGGAGACGACTGGAACAACGTCTATGAAAACTACCGCCGTCTGGGTCAGGCCGTCGGATTTACACCCGAGCAGACCGTCTTTACCCACCAGACGCACACGGACATCGTCGCCCGCGTTGGCGCAGCCGACCGCGGCTGGGGACTGTTCCGAGAGGTCGAGCCCGAGCGCGACGGCATCTATACCGACGAGCTGGGGGTCGCCCTGGTCTGCTTTGCCGCGGACTGCACGCCGATCCTCCTGCACGATCCGGTCCGTCACGTCGTGGCTGCGGTCCATGCTGGCTGGCGCGGAACGGCACGCGGCATCGCCATGCGCTGCGTGGAAGCCATGCACCGCGACTTCGGCACCGAGCCTGCCGACCTGGAGGCTGCCATCGGCCCATGCATCGGCCCCTGCTGCTTCGAGACCGACGCCAACGTGCCCGAGGCCATCGTCGCCGGACTCGGCCCGGAGGCTGAGCCTCTGATCCGTCCGGCAGGGGAGAAGTACTTCCCGGATCTCAAGCGGCTCAACGCCCTGTGGCTCCGCCGCTGCGGCGTCCGGAATATCGACCTGAGCTGCGATTGCACCCGTTGCCAGCCGGACCGCTTCTGGTCCCACCGGCTTACCGGCAACGCCCGCGGCTCTCAGGCCGCTGTGATCGTCCTGCACGGAAGGGAGGGCGATGCATGAAACGTATGTTCTGTCTGCTGCTCTCGTTGACGCTCCTGCTCAGCGCCTGCGGGACGGGTCCGGCCAAAACCGAAACCGGCGCCGCAGAGCCCGAAACGACGACTGCCGCCGAAAACGAGGTCATTGCCGTGACCGAGCCGAGCAGTAACCTGGAGAAGCCGAAGGATTTCGGCCTTGTCTATGTTCCCGCCTATGGCTTCAATCCCTATTCCTGCACCTGCATCACCAACCGCCCCGTCCTGTCCCTGGTCTACGAGGGGCTCTTTGTTCTGAGCGGCCAGTTTGAGGCCGAGCCCGTTCTGTGTGACAGCTTCGCCGTCAGCGAGGACGGAAAGCACTATGTGTTCACAATCTGTGCCGACGCCGTATTCTCTGACGGAAGTCCCGTGACCGCTGCGGATGCGGCGGCGTCCCTGGAAGCGGCCCGGGACAGCGCCTATTACGGCACCCGATTTTCCAGAGTGGCCGCCATCGAGGCGAAGGATCAAAAGACCCTGCTGATCACGCTTTATTCCCCTTACGAAAACCTTCCCCTGCTGCTGGACGTCCCGATCGTGCAGGCGTCGACGGTCCAGGAAAACCGCCCCATCGGCTCTGGGCCCTACGTGTTTGCCTCAGATGCGCTCGTGCGCAGCAGATCCTGGTGGCAAGACCGGTCTGCACCGGTCGAGTACAGCCGCATCACGCTCTCTGCGGCCAGAAACCCCACCGAGATCCGCGACAGCTTCGAGTTTGGCGCAACCAGTTTGGTCTGTGCCGATCTGAACTCGCCCACGGCAGTGGGCTACCGGTGCGATTTCGAGCTCTGGGACTGCCCCACCACGACGATGCAGTACATTGGCTTTAACTGCGCCGCCGGAATGTTCGTCAACCGGGAATTCCGCGCCGGCGTCACCCACATCATCGACCGCTCCGCCATCACGACCTCGATCTTCAAGGGCTTTGCCAAGGCGGCCTGCCTGCCCTGTTCTCCGGAGAGCAGGCTCTATGATCAGAATCTTGCCGAGGCCTACCAATACGACCGCATCGCTTTTTCTGCCGCAAAGGCAAAGGCAAATATCTCGCCGGACTATGTGGGGACCCTTCTGGTCTGCTCGGCGGACCCCAAACGGGTCGAGACGGCCCACCGCATTGCCGAGATGCTCTCCGAGGCCGGTGTCCGCATCGAGGTCAGCTCTGTGGACTATGAGACCTATCAGTATCGCCTGCTTGCCGGCCAGTTTGACTGCTTCATCGGCGAGACCCGCCTTTCCGCCAGCTTCGATCTGAGCGAGTTCTTCAAGCCATACGGTGCGCTCAGCTACGGTGGCATCCAGAGCGGGGCAATGACGGAGCTCTGCGCTGCGGCCCTGGAAAACTCCGGCAACTGCTACGACCTCTACCGAAACGTCATGGAGCAGGGGTATTTCTGCCCGCTGCTCTTCAAATCCTATGCGGTCATGGCAAACCGCGGCGCGATATCCAGCCTCCAGCCGGCGGTGGACAACGTCTTCCACCTCTCCGGCGGCCGGACCCTCTCCGACGCCAGCACCTCCTATGAGATCCTGACGGCCCAGGAGACCGAGCCGGCGGAGACCGCGTCCACAGAACCCTGATTCTTTCACACAGACAGGAGGGAAGCTCCATGAGTTATGCCGATCAGGTCTACCTGGAAACCTGCCGGAGCATTCTGGCTCGCGGCGTCCGGGATGACGACCTGCCCGTACGGCCCCACTGGGAGGACGGGACCCCCGCCCACACGATCAAGCTCTTTGGCGTGGTCAACCGCTACGACCTGCAAAAAGAATTCCCGCTGATGACGCTCCGCCGCACCTACTGGAAATCCGCGATCGACGAGCTTCTTTGGATCTGGCAGAAAAAATCCAATGATGTCCGCCTGCTCTCCAGTCACATCTGGGACAGCTGGGCGGATGAGAATGGCACCATCGGCAAGGCCTATGGCTATCAGCTCGCCCAGAAGCACCATTACCCTGAGGGCGACTTCGACCAGGTGGACCGGGTCCTCTACGATCTGAAGCACAATCCTCAGAGCCGCCGCATCCTTACCAGTATGTACAACTTCGCGGACCTGCATGAAATGGGCCTCTATCCCTGCGCCTACTCCATGACCTTCAACGTCAGCGGGAACCGGCTCAATGCGATCCTGAACCAGCGCTCCCAGGACATGCTGACCGCGAACAATTGGAACGTCGTCCAATATGCCGCCCTCGTGTGCATGTTTGCACAGGTCTCCGGCCTGATCCCGGGTGAGCTGGTCCATGTCATCGCCGACTGCCACATCTACGACCGCCACATCCCGATGGTGGAACAGATGCTAGCCCTGGAGCCCTTCCCGGCCCCGACGGTCCGTCTGGACCCGACCGTCACAGACTTCTATGCCTTCACCAAAGAAAGCTTTTCGGTGGAGAACTATCAATATCATCCCTTCGAGGGGAAAATACCAGTCGCGATTTAGGAGAGATAATCATCCATGAATGCCATTGTTAACGTCACCTCACACTGGGGCATCGGCAAGAACGGCAAGCTGCTCGTCTCCATCCCCACCGACCTTCATCGATTCCGCGAGCTGACCATCCACAAGACCGTCATCTACGGACGCAAGACCCTTGAAACCTTCCCGAACGCCCGCCCCCTGCCCGAGCGGGAAAACATCATCCTGACGCACGATACGAATCTCACTGTGGAAGGTGCCATCGTCTGCCACAGCGTGGACGAGCTGAAATCCCTGCTCCGCGACCGCTACAGCGAGAACCTCTGGGTCATCGGCGGCGAGAGCGTCTATCAGCTTCTCGTTCCCCACTGCGAGAAAGCCTATGTGACCTTCAACTACTCCGAGCTCAAGGCGGACAAGTTCTTCCCGAACCTGAACCACCTGGATCACTGGTTCGTGTCTTCCATCCAGCCGACCCAGGTGGAGGGCCGGACGCCCTTCCGTTTTGTGGAATATACCAATACGAAACCCCTGCCGCTGTAAAAACCCTTTCATTCCGCCGAAATTTCAGATTTGTGTTGCTTTTCGCGGATAAAACGGGTAAAATACCAAAAAGTCCTTCCCCGAGGTCCGTATGCTGAACGTTGTACTTTACCAACCGGAGATTCCCCAGAATACCGGTAATATCGCCCGCACCTGCGCGGCTACCGGCAGCCGCCTGCACCTGATCAAGCCCTTGGGCTTCGATATCTCTGACCGCCAGGTCAAGCGTGCCGGTCTGGACTACTGGCATCTGGTGGACGTCCGGGTCTACGAAAACATAGATGATTTCTTCGCCCGAAACCGCGTCGGACAGATGTGGCTTCTATCCACCAAGGCGCCGCGGACCTATACCGAGGCCGAGTTTGCGGCAGATTGCTACCTCTTTTTCGGTCCGGAAACCCGTGGCCTGCCCGAGGACTTCCTCTATGCCCATCGCGAAGCCTGCGTCAAGATTCCGATGATCGCCGACGCGCGGTCCCTCAATCTTGCAAATTCCGTTGCCGTAACGGTCTATGAGGCCCTGCGGCAGCAAGCCTTCCCGGGTCTTCAGGGCTGGGGAAGCATGAAAGATCGTAAGCTCCCACCGGACGGTGGATCGCATAATCCATAACTACTTAATTTACTATTTTGGAGGGTCATCGATGAACTACAACAAGAAATCCGTTGAAGATGTGGAAGTCCGCGGCAAGCGGGTCCTGTGCCGCTGCGATTTCAATGTTCCGACGAAGGAAGGCAAGATTACCTCTGACAAGCGTATTGTTGCCGCCCTGCCCACGATCAACTATCTGCGCGAGCACGGCGCCCGCGTCATCCTCTGCTCCCACATGGGCAAGCCCAAGGGTGAATACAAGCCTGAGCTGAGCCTGAAGGTTGTCGCCGATCGCCTGAGCGAGCTGCTCGGCGTCAAGGTCCGTATGGCCAAGGACGTGGCCGGCGAAGACGCCCACCGTCTGGCTTCCGAGCTTCAGGACGGCGACGTCATGCTGCTTGAGAACACCCGCTTCGAGAAGGGCGAGACCAAGAACGACCCCGAGCTCAGCAAGAAGTTGGCCGAACTGGCCGACATCTTTGTCAACGACGCCTTCGGCACTGCCCACAGAGCCCATTCCTCCACAGCCGGCGTGGCCGATTATCTGCCCGCCTACTGCGGATATCTGATCGCCAAGGAAGTCGGCATCATGGGCAAGGCTCTGGCCGATCCCGAGCGTCCCTTCGTCGCCATCCTGGGCGGCGCCAAGGTCTCCGACAAGCTGAACGTTATCAACAACCTTCTGGAGAAGGTCGACACCCTGATCATCGGCGGCGGCATGGCCTATACCTTCCTGGCCGCCAAGGGCTGCAAGGTCGGCAAGTCCCTGCTGGATGCCGAGAAGCTCGACTACTGCCGTGACATGATGAAGAAGGCCGAAGAAAAGGGCGTCAAGCTCCTGCTTCCGGTCGACACCGTGGTTGCCAAGTCCTTCCCCGACCCCATCGACGGGCCAGTTGAGGTCTGCACCGTGGCCGCCGAAGAGATCGGCGACGACGTGATGGGTCTGGATATCGGCGAGAAGACCCGCGAGCTCTTTGCCGACGCCGTCAAGAGCGCCAAGACCGTTGTCTGGAACGGCCCCATGGGCGTGTTTGAGAACCCGACCCTGGCCAAGGGCACCATCGCTGTTGCCCAGGCGCTGGCGGACTCTGAGGCTGTCACCATCGTTGGCGGCGGCGACTCGGCCGCTGCCTGCGAGCAGCTCGGCTTTGCCGACAAGATCACGCACATCTCCACCGGCGGCGGCGCTTCCCTGGAATTCCTGGAGGGCCTGGAGCTGCCCGGCATTGCCTGCCTGGAGGATAAATAAACCGCATGAACAGAAAATACCGCAGACCGCTGATTGCCGGCAATTGGAAGATGAACAAAACGCCCTCCGAGACGCGGGCCTATATGACCCGGCTCCGGGAGCTTCTTCCCAAGGGGCGGGGCTGCGACGTCGCCATTTGCCTTCCCGCAGTCTGCATTCCTGCGGCAGTACGGACCCTTCGCGAGACCCGCGTCTGCATCGGTGCGGAGAACTGTAACGCCAATCCCGCCGGGGCCTATACCGGTGAGATCTCTGCCTCCATGCTGGTGGATGCAAGCTGCAAATACGTCATTCTGGGCCATTCCGAGCGCCGCGCCATGGGCGAGACGGATCGGGACGTTCGCAATAAGCTCCAGGCGGTCCTGGATGCGGGCATGACCCCCATTGTCTGCTGCGGCGAGAGCCTGGAGCAGCGTGAGGTCGGTGTGACCGAGGAATGGATTTCCATGCAACTGAAATATGCCCTTCAGGGCCTGGACGACCGTTCTGTGCGCAAGCTGGTCATCGCCTACGAGCCGATCTGGGCGATCGGAACCGGCAGGACCGCCACGCCCGAGCAGGCGGAGGCCGTCTGCGCCCACATCCGCACGCTGATTCGCAAGCTGTACGACGCCCGCACGGCGCGCGCGACCGTCATTCTTTACGGCGGCAGCATGAACGAAAAAAACGCCCGGGAGCTGTTGATGCAGCCCGATATCGACGGCGGTTTGATCGGCGGCGCCTCTCTGGTTCCGGAAAAATTGATTCAGATTGTTGAAACTGCGACTGCCATCGAATAACTTTGTGTAAAATAGCCAAAAAAGACGCCTGAATTTTTTCAGGCGTCTTTTTGAAAAATTCACATTACTGTAATAAGTTCGTGGTATGATAGAAGCGGAAAAGGATGCGAAGCACGGTGATCCTCCATGAAGAATCATCATGGGAATACCAAATAAAGATCCAGAAGGGGGCGACTGCTTGAACATCCTGTTTTATTTGACCCCCAAGGCCAACTGCGAACTCCTCTATGATGACGAATCCATTCGTGAGGCGCTGGAACGGCTGGAGATTTCCGGTTTCTCCGCCCTGCCGATCATCAACAAGGAGAACGGCCAGTACCGTGGGACTTTGACTGAGGGCGATCTGCTCTGGGCCATGAAGAATCTCTGCAACATGGATTTAAAGGAGGCTGAGACGCACAATATTATGGAGATCGCGCACAGCAGGGATAATACCCCTGTCTCCATCTCCACCGAAGGAAACGAGCTCATGAAGAAGGTTCTGGTGCAGAACTTTGTTCCCGTGGTCGATGACCGCGGCACCTTTATCGGAATTGTCACCCGGAGATCCATCCTCCGTGAATACATGAAGTCCCTCGGAATCGAGGTCTGAAACAGAATCGGTCCGGTCTATGCCGGGCGCTCCAACGAATCCGAAACCGACTGAGGCAAGGCAAAACGTCTGCTTCAGTCGGTTTTGCTGCATCCGGCCCGACCGACAAACAGAATGCGACGGCTGATCCGGCAAAAACACGACTCCCGCCGCAGGGATTTTCTGCCGTGCGGAGATCCACTCTTGCTTTTCGGATTCTGCCATAGTACAATGAACAAAAATCAGCTTGATTCCGTCCGCGCAGCAGCTGCGGCGGAAATGACAGAGAGTAGGAGTCTGTATGATGAACGTGAACAAAGCAAAAGCCCCGGACGTTGTCCTTGCCCGCTGCCCGTCCTATGATCCGGCAGACTGCAGGGCGGCCCTGGAACAGGTCGTGGAGGCGTTCGGCGGTCTCGACTGGGTCCGTCCGGGCATGCGAATCGGCATCAAAGCGAATCTGGTCGCCGGCATGAAGCCCGATGCTGCCGCGACCACCCATCCGGAGCTGCTGCGGGCCCTTGTGGAGATGGTCAAGGCCCGCGGTGCGGAGCCTGTCATCGGCGACAGCCCAGGCGGCCTCTATACCGCGGTCTACGTCAACCGCATCTACCACGCCACCGGAATGGATACCGTCGGCGCGGTCCTCAATTCCAACTTCGGGACCAAAGAAGTGGAGCTGCCCGAGGCGAAGCTTGCGAAGACTGCCACCGTGACCGAATGGCTCCTGCACTGCGATGGGATCATCAACTTCTGCAAGCTCAAGTCCCACGGAATGATGGGTCTGTCTGCAGCAGCCAAGAACCTCTTCGGCACGATTCCGGGCACGATGAAGCCGGAGTATCATTTCCGCTACCCGAATCCGGAGGACTTTGCAAATATGCTGGTCGATCTGGATGAGTTCTGGAAGCCGCAGCTGCACTTGGTGGACGCCGTGGTCGCCATGGAAGGCAACGGACCCACCGCAGGGGACCCAAAGCCGGTCGGCCTGGTCCTTGGTGGGAGAAATCCTCACAGCATCGACCTGGTCTGCGCAAAGTTGATCGGTCTCGATCCGGCTACGGTCCCGACACTCTGCGCGGCGCAGGCCAGAGGCCTCTGCGCGGACGATCCGGATGCGTTGGAGATCTCCGGCGCTTGGCGGGACTTTATCTGTCCTGATTTTAGAACCATCACGGAGCGCAACGGACTCCAGTTTCAGAATATGTTCCATGGCAAGGCCGGCCAGCTGTTCAGCGGCTTCCTGCAGCGCTACATTGCCGCCCGTCCCGGCGTGGAGAAGAGCGCATGCGTCGGCTGCCGGAAGTGCGAGCAGGTCTGCCCGGCCAAGGCAATCCGCATGGCAGCGGGCAAGCCGAAGATCGACCGAAGCGCCTGCATCCGCTGCTTCTGCTGCCAGGAGTTCTGTCCGAAGGGCGCCATGCAGGTTCGCAGACCGGCCCTTGCCCGACTCTTAGTCCACGGGTGAAGCTTTCGACTTCTTTTTCAATTTTTCTTGCATTTCTGCATACTATATTGTATAATATTTGCTTAGAAACAATCGTTCAGAAGGGAAGTTAAGAAATGGGTCTTTCTGCAAGCGCACCCTGGTTCAATTTCTACGGAGACATGCCCCGTACGCTGAATTATCCCGCAAAGACGATCTATGAGCTCGTTCGCGCGGCTGCGGTGAAATATCCGAACGACGTCGCCTATGAATTCATGGGCAAGAACGTCACCTATGCACAGTTCATGGCGCGTATCGACCGCGTCGCCAAAGCCCTGATTACGCTGGGCATCGGGAAAGGGGACCGCTTCACGATCTGCATGCCCAATTGCCCGCAGGCACTGGATACCTTCTACGCCCTCAATCGGATCGGTGCGGTATCCAATATGATCCACCCGCTCTCTGCCCCCAGCGAGATCGCCTTCTATCTGAACTTCTCCCACTCTAAGGCCATCCTGACCCTGGACCAGTTCTACGGCAAGATCGATCAGATCCGGGGTGACCTTCAGCAGCCCACGAAGCTCGTCATCGCGCAGATCAAGGATGAGCTGCCCGCGCCGCTGAACCTGCTTTATCCGATGACGAAGGCAGCCCGCAAGATCCCCAAGCTCCCGGCCGGCGGCGATTACATCCGCTGGAATGACTTCCTCCGCGGCGGCAAAAAGACCGGGGCCCTGCCCGAGCATCCCATCGACTATACCGAAGGTGCGTCCATCCTCTATTCCGGCGGCACCACCGGCACCACGAAGGGCATTCTCCTTTCGTCCGCCAACTTCAATGCCACGGCTCTGCAGACGATTGCCGCCTCCGGCCTGAAGGACATTCACGGGAAACGGATGCTCTCCGTCATGCCCATCTTCCACGGCTTCGGCCTCGGCATCGGCATCCACACGGCCCTGGTCGGCGGGGCGACCTGCATTCTGGTCCCGCAGTTCAACGTCAAGACCTATGCCAAGCTCCTGCTCAAGAAGAAGCCCAATTTCGTCCCCGGCGTTCCGACGCTCTTTGAGGCCCTGCTGCGGACCGACCTGCTCGAGGATGCCGATCTGAGCTTCCTCGACGGAATGTTCTCCGGCGGCGACTCACTCTCCGTGGAGCTCAAGCACAAGGTGGACGACTTCCTGAAGGCCCATCACGCGAAGATTCAGATCCGCGAGGGCTACGGCACGACCGAGTGCGTCACGGCCTCCTGCCTGACGCCGCGGGACTATGCCCGCTCCGGCTCCATCGGCGTGCCCTTCCCGGATACCTACTACAAGATCGTCAAGCCCGGCACCCTGGAGGAGGTCGACCCCAACATCGAGGGCGAGATCTGCGTCTCCGGCCCCTCGGTCATGATGTGCTATGTAGACAATCCCGAGGAAACCGCCCAGACCCTCCGCCGTCACGCCGACGGCCGCATCTGGCTCCACACCGGCGATCTCGGCGCGATGGATACCGACGGCTTCATCTACTTCCGCCAGCGGATCAAGCGCATGATCATCACCTCCGGCTACAACGTTTATCCCAGCCAGCTGGAGAATATCATCGACGGCCATGAGAAGGTCCTGCTCTCCTGCGTGGTCGGTGTCAAGGACAAGTACAAGATGCAGAAGGTCAAGGCCTTCGTCGTTCTCCGTCCCGGCATTGAACCGACGGAGGAGGTCCGTCAGGAGCTGTTCGAGCACTGCCGGAAGCATATTGCGAAGTACGCGATGCCCTATGAGATCGAATTCCGCTCCGAACTGCCCAAGACGCTGGTCGGCAAGGTTGCCTACCGCGTCCTGGAGGAAGAGGCGAACGCCCAGGTGGAAGTATGAAAAAGGAACGTATTTGGGAAATCGACACCATACGCGGCTTCCTGATCCTCTGCGTCATCATATCGCATACGCTGTATTATACCGCCAACATTCTTGGCCTGTTCCGCATTCCGCCGCTTGTCGGTTACGTGATGCAGTACGGCGGCGCCCTGTTCGTCATTCTCTCCGGCCTTTCCTCCACGCTGGGCTCCAACAGCTTCCGCCGCGGCCTGTTCGTCTTTGCCGGCGGCATGGTGTTGACGGTGGGCTCCTATGCAGGCGTCCTTCTCGGCTGGCTGAGTGACGATATGATCATCCGCTTCGGCGTCCTGCATCTGCTCGGCTTCGCCATGATGATCGCTCCGCTGCTCAAAAAGCTGCCAAGTTGGCTGCTGTGCGTGTTCGGTTTGGCAGTCGTGGTCGTCGGCTACTGGCTGGAGGCCCAGCCGGCCCTGGTGGAGACCCGCCTGCTCTTTCCCCTCGGCCTGCGCTATCCCGGCTTTTCCTCGGGGGATTATTTCCCGATCGTCCCCCATCTCGGCTGGTTCTGCCTCGGCATCGTCCTCGGCAGACTGCTCTACCGCGAGAAGACAACCCGTCTGCCCGGCGTTTCAACTGCAAATCCCATTGTCCGCTTTTTCTGCTTCTGCGGCAGAAACTCCCTGTACATCTTCATCATACATCTGCCGATCGTCGGCCTTTTGATGATGCTGATCTCCTCGCAGCTATAATTCCATTTTAAATAAATAGAAAAGAGCTGACCGATTGTGCCAAAAGCTACGAAAGAGAAAATCAAACGCGGCGACCGTTTTGACGGCGTCTGGCTGAACAAAGAGCCAGCCTTGAATCAGTTCATGGCATATCTCTATCCCAACCGCGCAGATAACGAGGCCTATATCAACGAGGAGATCGATCTGCGCCCCATTGAAGCGTATCTTGCGAAGAAAAACGAGGGTCGCACGACGGACAAATACACCTATTTCCATATTATCTGCTCCGCCGTGGTCAAGGCATTTACGCTCCGCCCCAAGATGAACCGCTTCATCTCCGGCAATCGCATGTACCAGCGCAAATACCTCTCCGTCGCCTTTGTGGTCAAGAAGAAGTTCTCCGACCGCAGCGAGGAGGGCCTGGCCTTCCGCAAGTTCGATGGGGACGCCAACATCGACAAGCTGCACGACGATCTGTGCGAGGAGATTCACACCCAGCGCAAGGAAGGCACCGTGGACAACTCCACCTACTTCATGGATAAGCTGCTCAAGCTGCCGCGCTGGGTCCTTCGCTTGATCATGCGCGTCCTGTTCCGTCTGGACAAGAAGGGCAAGGTTCCCTACGATCTGATCAAGGACGACCCCAACTACTCGTCCATCTTCCTGACGAATCTCGGCTCCATCGACCTGAACTCCGGCTACCATCACCTCTCCAACTGGGGCACCTGCTCCTGCTTCGTCGTGATCGGTAAGCGCCACCTGGCCCCGGAGTGCCATCCGAACGGCACAGTCACCACCAGACCGGTCCTGAATCTCGGCGTCACCCTTGACGAGCGGATCGCAGACGGCTATTATTATTCCAAGACCATGAAGCTGGTCAAGCACCTGCTTGCCCATCCGGAACTGCTGGAGCTCCCGGCCTCCGCCGAGGTGGACTATCTGCCTGAGGACGACGCCCGCTTCGCCATCGACCGCAAATTGGAGAAGGTTGCTGTATGAGCGCCGTCAAGCCCGGCCTTTACCGCCACTTCAAGGGTAATTTCTACCAGGTGATCGGCACCGCCCGCCACAGCGAGACTCTGGAGGAGCTGGTCGTCTACCGCGCACTCTACGGAGAGCGCGGCCTTTGGGTCCGCCCGGCGTCCATGTGGAACGAACTTGTGGAACGCGACGGAAGGATCGTAAAACGCTTTACTTACATGGGAAACACCGCTAAGATTTAACCGGCGTCCCGGAAAGAGGAATTCTATGAAACTGTCCCTGATCGTACCTATGTACAATGAAATCAGCATTATCGAGAATACAGTCCACGTCTATGCCGACTACCTTGGCAAGACCTTCTCTGATTGGGAGCTGATCTTTGTAGACGACGGCTCCAACGACGGCTCTGCCGCCGCTGTGGAGGCCGTCCACGCACCGAATACCCGCGTGATCTCCTATCAGCCCAACCAGGGCAAGGGCAACGCAGTTAAAACCGGTATGTTGGCCTCAACCGGTGACGTGGCGATGTTCCTTGATGCGGATATCGCCTACGGAACCGAGGTCATTGAACGTGCGGCAAAGCTCATGGAAGAACACCCTGAGGCGAATCTGGTCATTGGCTCCCGCCCACTCCACCCCGAGGGCTATGCCGGCTATACCTTCATCCGAAAGCTGGCCTCTAAAACCTATATCAAGGTTTTGAACGTCGCCGGTGGCTTTAAACTCTCCGACTCACAGTGCGGCTGCAAGGCCTATCGCGGTCCGGCGGCCCACGAGATCTTCTCCCGCGTGGAGACGAAGGGCTTCGCTTTCGACTTTGAAACCCTGCTCTGGGCACAGAAGCTCGGCTATTCCACCGTGGAGATGCCGGTCAAAATTGTCAACCACCGCGAATCGAAGGTCAACGTGGTCCGCGACACCTTCCGGATGCTCAAGGAGCTTCGCGTGATGAAGAAGCGCATCGCCCGCGCGGACTGAACCCGGAGCCTGTCATGCACCCGATCAAGCACTTCATTACGATCACCAGGCACCGGCACAAGGTTATGGCGGAATGCTTCCGCGTGGGCCTGATCCGCCAGGGTCTTGCCCATGATCTGAGCAAGTATTCCCCGACAGAGTTCTGGCAGGGCGCAAAGTATTATCAGGGCAGCCGCAGCCCGAACGCCCGCGCTCGCGAGGTGGAGGGTTGGTCCACAGCCTGGATGCACCATAAGGGCCGCAATAAGCATCACTATGAGTATTGGACCGATATCCGGCCGGGCAAGACCGATTATGAGGCCGTACCGATGCCGACGCGGTACATGGTGGAATCCGTCATGGACCGGATCGCTGCCTGCAAAATCTACAAGGGCAAGGACTATCGTGACGGCGATGCCCTGGAGTATCTGCTCCGGGTCCCGGAGCGTCTGCACATGCATCCGGACACGCTCCGCCAGCTCGTGTTCCTGTTGACCCTCCTCCGCGACCGCGGGGAAGCCGTGCTCTACCGCTTCATCCGCCGGGTGGTCCTTCGCGGCATACCGGAATCCGAATGGGAAGGAAAGGTAAAGGATTATTTATGATTACCATCACAGTCGCCGGTCTGAACATCGGAATCGAGAATCAATATGATATTCTCCCGTATCTGCAGGATTTTGTGACGGACGCCGCCCCGGATTTTACGGTTCATGTGACCCCTGAGGAGATCGAGAAGGAGGGAAGCATTGCCCCGAATACGCCCGCTTATTTGGAATTCGTCTGCACCAATCGAAAGATTGCCGAGCGGCTGCCGGAATACCACGCGTTCCTGTTCCATGGCGCGGCCATCTGCAAGAACGACCTGTGCTTTGTGTTCACGGCTCCGAGCGGGACCGGCAAGACCACCCACTGCAAGCTCTGGCGGTCCCTCTACGGGGAGACGTGCGAGATCCTCAACGGCGACAAGCCGATCATTCGCCGCCTCGGCGACAACTTCTATGCCTGCGGCACGCCCTGGCGCGGCAAAGAGCGATTCGGAGGGAACCAGATCAAGAGAATCGCCGGGATCTGCCTGCTTAACCGCGGCCCTGAAAACCGAATCCGCCCCATCGAGCCGGGCGAGGCGCTGCAGTTTTTGATGAAGCAGGTTTATCTGCCGAAGGAACCGGCTCATCTTGCCGCCCAGCTTGCCCTCATGGACGCCTGCTTCCGCACGGTTCCCCTGTATTCTCTGGAATGCACCGTCTCCCTCGAAGCCGCCCGCCTGGCCCACGACACGATGAACCCACACGCATCCTCCCCAGTTTGATCAATCAGATTAATCTCTCTAAGCAAAAATAATTAATCCGGCACTAATCAACATTATTTTTCCGGAAGTTCTTGATTTTTTGCCGGATAGCTGATATAATACCCCCAAATTCCATACGGAGCGGTATCGAAGTGGTTATAACGGCCCTGACTCGAAATCAGGTGTACCAGCAATGGTACCGTGGGTTCGAATCCCACCCGCTCCGCCAACGCGGCAATCAGACCGCGCAAGCCGCAAAGCAGAAATGTTTTGCGGCTTTTTTCTACAATCTTACGACAGGAGGCGTTTGTCACATGGGCTGGACGTTTGGAAATCTCCATGTTCAGAAAGATTCAAAGGCCAATGCGGATGCAGTCATTCAAATGGTTCAGGACTACTACGCTCAATTTGGCTATGGAGTTTGCGGAGAAGAGAATGCAGAACTCAGTCTTGCGATTCTGGATGCGGACGATTCCGCATGGATTTCTGTTTATTCGGATTTCTTTGAAGACCCGCAGGATCGGGAAGCACTTGGTTGTTGGCTTTCTCAGTCCGAAAAGCTCCGCGTCCTGGATATTGGCTGTTTCGATTCCGATGTATTGGGCTTGATCGTTTATAATCCGGAGGATGAAGAGCCTGCGCAAGCTGCTACAGGATTTATGGCTCAGGAGATGGGATTATCTTTGGAGCATGAAGAAGGTTGGCTGAGTATCATTCCCGACCTGACCGCATTTCGTGAAGTCATCAACGCAGACCATGTGCTTGCGGAAGAAGCAATGGACGAGCTTGCTGGAGAGTTGAAATTACCGTCCAATTATGTGAAAACAGATTTAGAAAATTTGGCAGAAACGGCCGGCAGTGCCAATGTGAGCCGACTGTATCTATCACGGAGCGCAAATCGGATTAAGATCTTGAAATAGGCTGTGCTGCAAAGAGGCTATCAACATGGTGTATGGTGCAATTGATCAAGAATCTGCCAAGTGGTATACAGACTTAGGAAAAGTGTTTGGTGGAATTGGAGATACGATCTGTAAATATAACTGGTTGATTACAGACAGTGAGGTTTATTCGCAAGATTCCAAATTTGAAAAATTTAATACGAAACCGTATTACATCAAAAAGGAAGATGCATTCGTCAGAATTCCTTGCCGGGAGTATGTATTTCTACCTGGAGAAGAACTGCAAGAGATTATTCACGCAGAGCATGCGCAGTGGATTTGGGGTGTCTTATCTGGCATTGAGAAGAATGTCCCACTGGATCAAATCCTGTCACATCCATTACCATACGCAGATGGCTATAAAGGCTTTTGGGAGAAACCATTGACGATACAGCACCCTTTGGCGGAAGTCGAGATTGTTCCGTGGGACAGTTCATTGGTTCTTGTGCTTAGTAAACACAAGGAGATTGTCGATCAATTCAAAGCGGCATTCCCAAAGAGTGAAGATTTGACAGACTATCTGCGTCGATGCGGGAATCGCGAAGACTATGAAGATTGATCCGAGTGTGTCTTTGATCCAAAGAATTAAGGAGAACTTTTCCTTATCCTGGCGCTAAGAATCTGTGGTGTTTTTTTCGAAACTATGCTATACTACTGATGAATGAAAACACATTTTACTTTATGTGTCTGTATGACTTCTGCTCTTGAGTAGGTCCATTATGCTCTATACCCTCAAACATTTTGATACGCCTCTTATCCGGTTTTCTGCTGATTCCGGAGCAGAGCCGAACGTGAAGATTCTCTGGGTAGATGAATCGAATCGGAAGCTATTCCCGCTTGATCTGGAAGAAGCTTCCGGAAAGGGAATCGAGAGATGGGTGCGGCACCGCTTGATTCCAAGAAACCGTGCTTACGCTGATACGATTCTTAATGCGATGGGGCTGAGTATGAATCGCCCGTTTGATATTCTCCGCGTCTCCAAGGGTTTGTCGCTGAACGATTGCTACTGGGTTACCGAGGAAGGCTTTGACGCCTCCTTTGAGAAGTATAATCTGTATGACAATCGGTTTAATCGCACGCTGGGCGAAATTGCGTTCACCGGCTACGGCAGCAGCCACTCCAGGCTGACCTCCAGCCCGGAGCTGACCACAAACGGCATGCTCCGGAAATGCTGGCGGCGGGAAAACGGCGTCGTCCGGCTCTTTAAGGGCGGTACCGAAGGCGCTTCCAATGCCGGGAACGAGCCTTATTCGGAATTCTATGCCGCGCAGATTGCACAGGTCCTTGAGATTGACGCGATTCCGTATGGCCTCTCCAAGTGGAAGAACACCCTGTGCTCGACTTGTGTCCTTTTCACAAGCAAAGAGCAGTCCTACGTTCCCGTTGGAAGGATTGTCCGCAGCGGCGGCATGAAAGCGGTGCGGGCGTATTATCAGCAGCTTGGTGAGGCATTCACAAAAGCGCTGAACGACATGATCGTCTTCGACGCTGTGATTCTGAATACAGACCGTCACTATGGCAATTTCGGCTTTCTCGTAGACAGCAGAACGAATCAGATCATCGCCCCGGCGCCGCTGTTTGACCATGGAAATTCACTGCTGAATTTCGCTTCCGGTGAGGCGCTGACAAGCGAAAAAGGGATCAAGAAATACGCCGCCGGGCAGCTGCCCTGTGTATACGACGATTTCATAGAAGAGGCGAAGCCTTTGCTCACCCATGAACACAGGAACAATCTGCGGAAGCTGTTGGATTTCCGATTCAGACGCCACAGATTGTACAACCTGCCCGAGCAGCGCTTGGAGCTGATCGAAGCCGTTGTGCATGAGCAGGCGCGAAAGCTTCTGAAAGAGAAATAATACAAGCCTTCCATTCAATACAGACAGCAAAAGTGGGCAAAGAAATGGAAAAGACAATCGAGCTTATCAGAAAATGAGTCTACAAAAAGAAAGAGGGGTTCAGCGTGGCATACCCGAAACCGTTATCTGAAAAAGCACTGCAGAGGCTCTACAAAGAACGTGGGCTGGATGAGCGTGCGCAGGGGTTCCTGCACGATTTCTTTGCCGCCTGTGCCAACCTGTACGGCGCGATTGAGCTCCGGGACGCATGGGACGTCTATCATCAGATTTCGGAAGATAAGCCCAAGCTGCGCCGGAAGGATCTGATTGCGTTCTCCGCCATTACCCGCCGGGAGGAGCAGCCCTATTACGTGTTTGAGACCGAGGAAGTGTATTCCGAGGAGAAGCACAACGAGCTTTCAAGGCTCATCGTTTCCAAGGAGCTGGTCCGTGGCGGTTACGGCAAGTTTATGTGGCTGAACAAGGTCATGGAGCAGGCGGTGAATTATCCTCCCTGCGTCCCGGATGACTTTTTAAGCTATGCGTCACCCAAGCCGGAAAAAGAGGAAACGGAGCTTCTGAACTTCCTGGGTCGGCTCAAGGTGACGGCCAGCAAAGGTAAAGCGCGCTATGGCCAAGAATACCCCTGTGAGCACAAGGGCAAGCGTCTGCGGGAATTCTCTTTTCTGAATTCGGACGAACGCTTCGAGGTTGAATATCTGCAGAAGCGGCCAAAGCAGCAGGCCGCCTTTTTGGCGGACTGCGCCGGTACGGAAGCGGAGAAGCTTCTCCGGCGTCTGCGGGAGGAAGACAATATCGGATATTTCAGCCCTGCGGAGAGCGTTCAACATGTGACAGAGGAGTTGTCGGAGGTTGGCGTGGAACTGACGTTCCAGCAGGCGCAGGAGTTGACCCGGCTGATGATGGAATTCCACAACCATTCCAGACACTGGTGCATCTGCGGCTGGAAGCCTGTGGAGCTGGCGCAGCGTTATAAGCCACAGGGAAAGCCTTCGATCAGCTTTGGCCCTGGGATGCAGAAGGCGTTTGCCAGCGGTGATCTGGATCGGGAGGAAATGGTCCGGCAGCTCCGCGCCATGGGAATGAACGTGGAGAAATGAGGAAAACAAGGTGCCCAGGGGATCTGTTCCGCCCAGGCACCTTGTTATTGCAGAGAATGGTTAACCATAAATAATTATGGCATACTATTTGGGAGCGAATCAGCCGATGTGAAGTGAACAATCCGCTTATTCCTCTGCTTCGCATAACGGAGCGTCGCAGCAGCGCCGCCGAAGGGATATTAAACACAGGCGACCACGACGTCTGACCATTGGATCATATATTCGTTTCGCTTTGCAATGGCATAGCGCCGGGGAACGCTCTCCAAGGGCGGATAAACTGTCCCATCATATTGGGCGGTATCATAGCTGCGATCCGGGTAGGGAATCACCAGGTAGGAGCAGATTTGCGGAATCCGTGCCTTTTCTGACCAGACAACACTGGCTGCCAAACGATCAAATTGGCCGTATCCGCCCAGGTAGAATGTGTCCGCACCCTCATGGACCAGCGCTGAAACAGTTTCCTCCAGCCAGCGGCGCAGCTTAGGCTCCTCCGAAATCTCCCGATGTCCAACAAATGTAACCACCATATAGAACCGCTCCAATCTCAAAACACCAACGAACGTTAGTATATCTGAAATTGTAATCACCTACAATTGTTCTGTCAATAACAATTGTAGGTGATTATCATGAAAGAGGTCTTAGCAAGACGTTTGAAGGAATGCCGGAAGCAACGCGGTCTGACCCAGATGCAGGTTGCCGTCTACTGTGATATCACAGAGAAGGCCTATCAGAACTATGAGTTGATGACCCGGGAGCCGAAGCTGGAGATCCTGGCGCGGATTGCGGATCTGTATGAGGTGTCCCTGGACTATCTTGCCGGCAGAACAGATGATCCGAAGGTGAAGTAAGCGACAATCGCTTGCATTATGTGTGTTCTTGTGATATGATCCCATACATCTGAAATACAAGAGGAATGCGAAATGGAAAAGTTCATTCCATTCGAGAAGCTCTCGAAGAAAAAGCAGCGGGAGCTGAACAAAGAAAAGCGAGGCACCTGTGGCGCACTCAA
>CAMHMK010000002.1 GCA_946186225.1 uncultured Clostridia bacterium | reverse complement strand
AATTCAAAACTTTTCTGCTTTTAGGGCTTGACTTTTAATAGTTAGTCTGATTGTGTAAGGGAAACCATAAGGGAAAACAATCGCGGCGGTCGCCAAAACCGATGGCTATTTCGCTGAAAAACGGCGAAAAGCAGAGAAAAACCTTGAAATCCGGAGATTTCAAGGTTTTCCTGATGGCAGGGGCACAAGGACTTGAACCCTGAGCCTACGGTTTTGGAGACCGCCGCTCTACCAATTGAGCTATACCCCTATATGGTGGGCCTTCGGGGACTCGAACCCAGGACCAACCGGTTATGAGCCGGGAGCTCTAACCAACTGAGCTAAAGGCCCGAATGAAGGATCGGGTTTGCCGACCACACGCGCGTATTATACAGCATCCATCTGTAAAAATCAAGACTTTTTTTCGGAGATCGCAAAATTCGTTTCCGAAATTGTTTCCCGCGGGAAGGGGAGACCGCCATGCGCCTCCCGGACCCGCGGGTCTATTTGTCGTCGTGATGTGTGGTCTTGGCTGCGAACTGACGTCACCGGGAGCGGATGGTCATGCGTACAGCCTGACCAGGGCCTCCACGGATGCTTCCCGCAGCTGAAAACTGGCGCCGCCCGGCAGACGTGCGGTCTTCTCATACCACTCCCAGAGGCAGTTGATGTTCGGCATCGGAACACCGGCCAGCGAGCCGATGTCACGGATAATCTTCAGCCCAAAGGGGAAGTCGGCCGTGAAGTACCGGGATTCAAAATCAGGGATCCATCCCGCCTCGGTTTGCTTCATCGGACTGGTGATGCCGCGGAAGGCGCGGATCCCCCGGATCTTGGCGGTCATCTTCTCAGCAGTATCGGACTCATAGTGTACGCGCAGGGACTTGACGTCCTGCAGGTCGAGCGGCAGAAGCTCGCAGAGTGCTTGGAGCTCTGCGTCACAGGCCAGCATGATCCGGCTGGCCTCGTCCGTCCATTCCTCATAGAAACGGATGTTGTGATCCCAGACCATTCCTGGGACGTAATCGCGGAACATGGAATACAGGCGGGAAGTGTGCAGGATGGGGTTGGAGGGCGTCAGCGTGACAGACAGGTAATTGGGCAGGGCCTCGCAGGGAATACTGAGCAGACGCGCGATCTCCGCGGCCCAGAGGGGAGCTGCTCCGGCCGGGATCGCACCGAGGGCCAGAGACGGCTTTCGTCCGAGAGCGTAGACGCTCTCGCCTTTTTTCTTCAACCGGGCGATGCAGTGGACACGCTGCAGACCGCAGAGGATCAAGCCTTTTTCCAGCAGAGGCTGAAAGGAGAACTCCGCGCCGCCGCTGCCGGGGATGACCAGCAGCATCTGGCCTGCCCTGACATGAGGCAGCAGCTGCTTTGCCAGGGCTTCAAACAGAAACGCGGGATGCGTGATCCAGATCTGGGTCGCGCCGGAGACGGCCTCGGCCAAATCGTCCGTCGCCCTTACGCGGTCGGTCTCCAGGAGCAGGTTTTCATCTGCATCGTAAACACGAAGAATCCTCGACCAGGTTTCCGGGCGGGAGGTGTACATGGCGACCTCACAGCCGCCGGCGGCCAGCTCTGAGGCGCAGAGCGTACCGATATTGCCGCCGCCGATCACACAGATTTTCATATTGCAAGCTCCTTCCGCAATGCCGCCAGCAGGCGGTCGTTATCGTTGGTATCCCGAACGGCGAAACGGAGATATTGGCCGCCCGTTTTTGCGGTCAGCTCCTTGACCAGCAGGTTGTAGTTTGCCAGGAGGGAGGCCAGGAGGTCCTTGGCCTTCTGCTCCGGCTTGGTCAGTTCCACCATCAGATAGTTTGCCTGGGAGGGAATCACCCGCAGACCGGGAATTTCAGCCAGCTTCGCGGCGAATCTGGCGCGCTCTGCACGGAAGCGAATCAGGCCGGCCCGGTAATCAGACTGATATTTTTCCTCGATCTGCAGATAGAATTCAGCGAAGGAATTGATGTTCCAGATCGAGACGTCTTTTTTCATCTCCGCGATCGCAGTTTCATCCCCGGAGGCCAAAATGCCGAGCCGCAGCCCGGGAACGCCGTAGGACTTGGAGATACTTTTCATTACGAACAGATGGGGATTCCGGTCGAGCAGAGTCTGATGGAGCAGACTGCTGTCCTCCTCGTCGGCAAAGTCCACGAAGCTCTCGTCCACCAGAAGCGTCATCGTCTGCGTCTTTGCCCAGGAGACGATTCGGAGTATTCCTTCCTTCGGGATATAGTTTCCGCTTGGATTGTCCGGATTGATCAGGACCAGATTCTGGACCGGATGCACGGAAAAGAACTGAATGACATCGTCGGCAGTGTAGGAGAAGTCGGGATTCTCCGGTCGGTATTCGACCTGATTCTCATAGCGATGACCATACTCCTCAAAGCTCGGACGAATGATTCCGACCTTGCCGGTGAGCCGCTCCATAAAGGACTTGATCAGCTCTGCCGCGCCGTTTCCCACCAGAATGCTCCGCTCCGCCAGGCCAAAATCCTTGGCTGCCAGAAGGGAATTGATGTGCATGCCGGAGGGATACTGGGTCAGCAGGGTTTCGAAGCTGGCTTTGATCTCGTCGCTCATCCGTTTGGGCGGGAAATATGGGTTGACCAGATAGCAGAAATCCAGCATCCCCGGGTAACGCCAGTAGCCCCCGAACCTAGCCTGGAGCCGGGCTGCGCGCGCAGAGATATTGTCAGTGAAGATGGACTCAGCAATATCCAGGTCCTGAACGTCATCGATCTCGTACCAGCGCTGTCCGGACAGGCGCCTGGCCCGGATGGAGGTGTGGTTGAGCATGGTGATCACGCGCAGCACCTGCTCATAGTATTCGTTTTCGCCCAGCGCCTTGACGTATGCCTCAAGGAACGGCACATACTGCTTCTGAGAGAACTCCCGACTGAACTTATAGATGTTGACGGTCTTATAATAGCTGGCGATCTCGTCGTATCGGAAGCTCTGCTTGGGAACAAAGGAGTCGATTCCGTCGTCCTCGTCCAGCAGGACGCAGGTTCCGTCCATCCAGCTCTCATACTTATCGACCAGCGCCAGATTCGGACGCGGATCCTCCAGAAGGAGATCCAGGACCGAATCCTCAAAAATCAGATCGGATTCGAGCAGGAGGGTGTCCTCCGCGCAGAGGTTCTCCCGGGCCAGCGCCAGGGAGTAGATGTTGTTGGTCCTGTCATAGACCGGATTGTCGATAAAAATGATCGGAGTCTCGATGGAGAGGCTGCGGACGTGGTCCTTGAGCTTCTCTCCCTCATATCCGACAACCAGGATGATCCGGGACAGATGGTGGCTGTCGAGCTGGGAGAGCATCCGATCGATCATCGGAACCCCGTTGACCTTAACCATACACTTGGTATTGTTTGCCGTCAAATGCTTCAGGCGTTTGCCCATACCGGCGGCGAGGATAACTGCTTGCATATCGTTCACCTGTATCTGAATAATGATTGAAATCGTCTGCAGAGAGATTGATTGGATTATATCACGGCAGCCGACGAGATTCAACCGGAAAAATGAAAAAACAAGAGAGCATTGACGCGAAATGGCACGCAAACATGTTTTCAGACTTGACAAGCGGGGTATTTTTTTATAAGATACATTATTGGTTAATTCTAAAAAACACCCGTTATGGGAAAAGCAAAGGATGATTCACTTGTCTCTCGGAACCGCGCTCTACAAGCTGCTGATTGGGCCGCTGGAGCTGATGTTTGAGGTAATCTTCGCAATTGCAGACCGCCTGGTCGGCAACCACGGAATTGCCATTATTTTTCTGAGCCTGGCCATCAATTTCCTGGTTTTGCCGCTCTATCGCCGCGCAGACGCCCTGCAGCGGGAACAGCGCGACAAGGCTGCGCAAATGCAGGATGGCGTCGCCCATATCAAGAAGACCTTCAAGGGCAACGAGCGCTTCATGATGCTCCAGACCTACTACCGTCAGAACGACTACAAGCAGACGGATGTCTTCAAGGGCTCGATCTCTCTGCTTTTACAGGTACCCTTCTTCACTGCGGCTTATCGGTTCCTTTCCGGCCTCCAGCTGCTGCGCGGCATGAGCTTCGGACCGATCGCCGACATGGGCGCGCCGGACGGAATGCTGAAGATCTTCGGCCTTACGCTGAATCTTCTGCCCATTCTGATGACGGCCATCAACTATATCTCCGCGTCCATCTACATGCGGGGCTTCCCCCTCAAGAGCAAGCTCCAGACCTACGGCCTGGCCGTGGTGTTCCTTGTCCTGCTCTATAATTCCCCGGCAGGTCTCGTTTTCTACTGGACCCTCAACAACCTGTTCTCCCTGCTGAAAAACGTCTTCTACAAGATGAAGCGGCCCGGACTGGTGCTGGGAATTATCTTCTCTGCCGTCAGCGTTTTTGGGGCAGTTTATTTCCTCTTCTTCCACACTGTGGAGACAGCGAGGATGAAGTTCTTCCTGACGCTGATCCTGCTGGCTCTGCAGCTGCCGCTGCTCCTGGCCCTCCGCGCCAAAACCCGCGCTGCCCGTCCCGCCGTTCGGGTCGAAAAGCCGGAACGCTTTGGCTTCTTCCTGGGCTGCCTTCTCCTGATGATCCTGACCGGCCTGCTGATCCCGTCCGGCGTCATCCGGGATTCCACCTCGGAATTCGTTGACAATCTGGCGCCCCGTTCTCCGCTGAATTATTTGCTGAATTCTGCGCTGTTGGCGGCGGGTACCTTCCTGGTCTGGTTCGAGATTTTTTATCACCTGGCAGACGGCAGGGGCAAGCGCATCTTAGGCCTTGCAATCTCTGCCCTGGCTGTTGGCGCTGCCGTGGACTATCTCTTCTTCGGCACCGGCTACGGCAACCTCTCCGAGATGCTTCGCTTTGACGTCCATCCCAAGAACACCGTCGGTCAGATGTTCCTCAATGCAGGTGTCCTTCTGGCCTTGACCGCCCTGCTCTATGTGATCTGGAAGAAAAAGCAGGCGATGCTACGCCTTTTGGTCGGCGCACTCTGCTTTGCTGCCTTTGGAATGTCGGTTACCAATGTGTTCGGGATCCAAAAAGAGTATTCCGCCATCCGGACGCAGATGGAACGGACGGATGAGCAGCTTCAGATCCGCCTGAGCAAGACCGGCAAAAATGTGGTCGTCCTGATGATGGATCGCGCAGTTGCCTCCATGGTCCCCTACATGATGAACGAAAAGCCGGAGCTCAAGGAAGCCTTTGACGGCTTTACCTACTACCCGAACTCGATGAGCTACGGCGTATGCACGAATTTCGGCGTGACCGGCGTCTTCGGCGGCTATGAGTACACGCCGGAAGAGATGAACGCCAGAACCGATCAGCTCCTCCAGGAAAAGCACGACGAGTCGATGAAGCTGATGCCGGACCTGTTCTACCATGCGGGCTACGAGGTCACGATCTGCGACCTGCCCTATTGCGGCTACAAAAAGCCCTCCGACTACAGCATCTTTGACGATTACCCCGGGATGCACACCTACTTTGCCAAGGACGGCAGATTCAACCGCGGCACCAGATCCCAGGAGGATACAGACTTCCTCCTGAACCGAAACTTCTTCTGCTACAGCCTCTTCAAGTCGGCACCTCTGATCCTGCAGAAGACGCTCTATGACAACGGCAACTACAACAGGGCCGACGCCGCGGCCGTCCAGGAGGAGGCGGATACCTCCGTTCAGACGATGCTCTCCGATTACACGGCCTCCGGATTTGACAAGGGCTTCATGAACAATTACATGGTGCTCAAGAACCTTCCTTCAATCACGCGGATCGAATCCTCGGGCAACACCTTCTTCGCCATGGACAACGAGCTTCCGCACCGCCCGGTCCTCCTGCAGGAGCCGGACTATGTTCCCGCCGCCTATGTGGACGATACCGACTATGAAGCCGCGCACAATCCCCGCACCGCGGCCGACGGCAGCACCCTCTATCTGAGCAACGAGATGCAGGTAACGCACTATCATGCGAATATGGCGGCCTTCCTTGCGCTGGGAGAATGGTTCGACTATCTGCGCGAGAACGATCTCTACGACAATACGCGCATCATCATCGTTTCCGACCACGGCTGGTATCTGCAATTCTTCCGGGACCTGCTGCATGACGTGGATGACGACAAGGACGTCGAGGACATGATGATGCTCCAGTGCATGCTGATGGTAAAGGACTTCAACAGCAAGGGCTTTACCGTGGATGAGCGCTTCATGACGAACGCCGACACGCCGACAATCGCCTTCTCCGGCCTGATCGAGAACCCGGTGAACCCATTCACCGGAAAGCCGATCACCGATGAGATGAAGTACGCGCCGGAGCAGCACGCGACCTATTCCTACAACTGGAATGTTGCAAAGAACAACGGCGTTGCCTTCCTGCCCTGCAAGTGGTTCTCCGTCCACGACGACGTCCGCGTGGGAGAAAACTGGGAATACATCGGCTATCGCTAAGCCGGATCGTCAAAGGAGAAAAACAAATGTATCCAACGTTTTTATATATCGATCCCGGCACGGGCAGCATGCTGTTTACGGTCCTGATGGGCGTATTCGGCGCAGGCATCTACGCTGCGCGTGCCCTGTGGATGAAGCTGCGCTTCCGTGCTGCAGGCGGCAAGGCCAAGGCCGAGCAGAAGGCTGCGCTCACGATCTTCTCGGATGACAAGCGCTACTGGAACGTCTTTTCCCCGATCTGCCGGGAGCTGAATGCCCGCGGCCAGGACGTCTCCTATCTGACGGCCTCGGAGGACGACCCCGCCCTGAAGGCAGACCTTCCGCACGTCCATGCCGAGTTCATCGGCAAGGGGGACAAGGCCTTTGCCGTGCTCAACGTCCTGCACACCGACATCCTGCTTTCCACGACGCCCGGCCTGGACGTCTATCAGTGGAAGCGCTCCAAGGACGTGCGCTGGTACGTCCACATCCTCCATGCTGCCGGAAACCTGGCCGGATACCGGATGTTCGGCGTCGACTACTACGACGCCCTGCTCCTGTCCGGCAAATTCCAGGAGGATCAGCTCCGGGACCTGGAGGGCCAGCGAAATCTTCCGGCCAAGGAGGTTTGCTACGTCGGCATTCCCTATCTGGACGTCATGCGCAAGCGGCTGGCCGAGGCTCCGGCCCTGCCGCAGCACGAGTTCACGGTCCTGCTCGCTCCCTCCTGGGGCAAGAGTGCCCTCCTGAGCCTTTACGGCGAGCGCATTCTCCAGGCGCTGATCGACACCGGTTACCGCGTCGTCGTTCGTCCGCATCCCCAGTCCTTCCAGTCAGAGACGGAGATGATCGACCGCCTGATGAAGCAATTTCCTGATACCGACCGTTTCTCATGGAACCGCGACACGGACAACTTCGACGTGCTGCGCAGCTCCGACGTGATGATCTCCGACTTCTCAGGCGTAATCTTCGATTACGCGCTGGTCTTTGACAAGCCTGTCATCTATCACAACGCCAAATTTGACAAGGGCCCTTACGACTCCTACTGGCTCAAGGACGAGCTCTGGACGCTGGAGACCCTGCCCCGCATCGGCAAGTGCCTGGATGAGGGGATGTTGGACCGGATCAAGGAGTCCATCGACGATCTGCGGGACAATCCTGCCTATCAGAAGGCACGCGACCGTGCCCGCGAGGAGGTCTGGATGCACCCCGGAGAAGGCGCCGTCCGCGCTGCGGACTATCTTATGGAGAAGCTGCGCGAATTGGAGCAGGAGCAGCCGCAAGAGAACAACTAAAACCGCAAGGATTTAGAGGGGATCAGGATGGAGCTTTCTCGATATGAATTTGATCTGCTGGCGCATGTGGCCGAAAACGGCCCCGGCGTGTATCCTTGGCGAAGTCTGACCGACGCCCTGGCTCTGTCCGGCACGCAGATCATCCGGGTCCGCACCTCGTTGACCGAGCGCGGACTTCTGGAGGCATCCGGCGATGAGCTGCGCATCACAGCCGCAGGGCTGGCGGCCCTGGAGCCCTATCGGGTGGAGCGGGCCGTCATCTTTGCCGCAGGCTTCGGATCGCGGATGGCCCCGGTCACGCTTGATACGCCAAAGCCCTTGGTTCGGGTGAACGGCGTGCGCATCATCGACCGTCTTCTTGACGCCCTGATCGCCAGAGACATCCGGGATATCACGATCGTGCGCGGCTATCGCAAGGCGGACTTTGACGTCCTGCTGGAAAAATATCCCTTCCTGCAGTTCCGGGATAACGACGCCTACGAGACTGAAAACAACATTTCTTCGGCCCTGGCGGCAGGGGAGAAGATTGACAACTGCTATATCTGCGCCGGGGATCTGCTGGTAACGAATCCCAAGGTCATCCACAAGTACCACTATCGGACCAACTACCTGGCCTCCTATGCCGAGGAGACCGACGACTGGTGCTTCACCTTCGAAAACGGCTTCACCGGTCACTATCAGAAGGGCGGCGTCTACTGCTTCAATCAGTATGAAATTGCCTATTGGGACCGGGCCGACAGTGCGAAGCTGCGCGCAGATTTCCGCCGCGCCTATGAGACCGAGCCGGAAGGGAAGGACCTCTTCTGGGAATTCATTCCCCTGGTCCTCTATCGGGACCGATACCGCGTGGAGATCCGCCCATGCGCCAAGTCCGATATCATGGAGATCGACAATTTCTTCGAGCTCGTGGAGCTGGATCCCTCTTACGAAAACTACCGTTCTTCAAAATCGGAGGTATGAGTATGAAATGCTATCACGGCGATATCCTTTCCGTCAACGCCTCGGATGAGACGTTCCGCTGGCTGGTCGAAGATGAGGGCAAGATCATCTTCGTCGGCAATGAGCTGCCGGAGCGATTCCAAGCTGCCCCGAAGGTAGAGCTCGGTGCAAAGGCCCTCTGCCCAAGCTTTGTGGACACCCACCAGCACCTGGCATCCTTCTCCGCCTTCCATGCCGGTCTGAATGTCATGGACGCGGCCTCCAACCGCGAGATCTCGGATATGATCCGCGACTTTGTCCGCCGCTCCACGGCCAAGACCCTGATCGCCTTTGGCGCATCCCCTTATTCGGTCCGGGAGGGCAAGCTGCTCTCTCGCGCCGAGCTGGACGCCGTCTGCCCCGACCGCGAGATGATGATGGTCAAGTATGACGGCCACGCCTGCATTGTCAATACGCCTCTGCTCAAGAAGCTGGAAAAGAAGCTATCTCCTCTGCGCGGCTATCACCCCGATACGGGCGAGATGAACCAGGAGGCTTTCTTCAAGGTCTCTGACTACATCACGGGCTCACTTTCTCTGGTGGACCTGGTGAAAAATCTGCAGAACGCCGTGGACTTCGAGGCATCCCGGGGCATCGGTATGGTCCATACGGTCAGCGGCATCGGCTTCGTGGCAAACCTGGATATCACCCTGGAGCAGCTCTTTGCCCGCTCCTTGAAAAACGGCTTCCAGATCCGCGTTTTCCCCCAGTCTCTGGACGTTCGCGCTGCCACGCGCCGGAAGCTGCCCCGCATCGGCGGCTGCTTTGCCTGCGCCCTGGACGGCTGCTTTGGCTCCCATGACGCGGCTATGAACGCCCCCTATGTTGACGACGGCACAGACGGCGTACTCTATTATTCCGATGAAAAGGTGATTGAGTTCTGCAAGAAGGCCAACCGCGCCGGCCTGCAGATCGAGATGCACGCCATCGGCGACCGTGCCTTTGACCAGGCGACCCGCGCGTTGCGCGCCGCCCTGGATGACTTCCCGCGTAAGGACCACCGTCACGGCATCATCCATGCCTGTCTGCCCACCGTGGCCGGCCTGGAGATCTGCCGGGACTACGGCATCCAGCTCCCTGTGCAGAGCGCCTTCATCAACTGGAAGCAGGAACCGGACGAATATCTGGAGCAGATCCTCGGCAAGGACCGCGCATCGGCCCTCAATCCGCTGCGTACCTTCTGGGATCTGGGCATCTCCATCGCCGCGGGCTCCGACGCCCCCTGTACTGCCCCCAATCCGATCGACTGGATCGACAAGGCCGTCAACCACGCCAATCCCGCCCAGGCCTTGACCGTACAGGAGGCCCTGCGCATGTGTACGATCAACGGCTGCCGCGCGACCTTTGACGATGCCGAGCGGGGAAGCCTGGAGGTCGGAAAGATCGCGGACATGGTTATTCTCTCCGAAAACCCCTGCAAGATGGAACTGCACCGTCTGCGCGAGCTCCGCGTAGAGCAGCTCCTTCTGGGCGGCCAGCCTTATCAAAGCTGCCGCGGCGGCGTGGCGGGGAGCATGCTGCGCGGCCTGTTTTCGCGGGCCAAGGCGTGAGGGTGTGCCGATGAAGACCGTGCTGACCCCGGAAACCTTCGCCCTGCTCAACGCCTTCTATGACGAATCGCGGGGCAGAGCGCCATCCTTCTCGGACGTAGAGCTGAACCGCGTGAGCGAGCGGCCGGAGGTGCTGAATGCACTGATTGATGCGGGGCTTGTGGAGTCTCAGTTCCGGCGCATCACGCCCGCCGGCATGGCCGCGCTCGCGCCATATCGCGTGCAGCGGGCCGTGATTCTTGCCGCCGGCCCTTCCACCCGCTGTATCCCGCTCTCGCTGGAACTGCCCAAAGGTCTGTTCCGCGTCAAGGGCGAGTGCCTGATCGACCGGCAAATCGCCCAGCTTCGGGAGGCTGGGATCGAGGATATTACCGTGGTGGTCGGTTATAAGCAGGAGATGTTTGCCTATCTCTCGGAGGTGCCCGGCGTTCAGCTGATCTCCAATCCGGATTTTATGACCTGCAACAATATCCGCAGCCTCCGCTGCGCGCGGGAACGGCTGGCGGACGCCTATGTCTGCGCCTGCGACGACTATTTTGCTGAAAATCCCTTCCACAGCTTCGAGTACCGATCCTTCTACGCGGGCGTCCGCGTGGACGGGCCGAGTCCCGAAATGTATGTGGATACCGACAGTGACGGGCGCATCATATGCATGGAAAAGGGCCGCTCCGGCGGTCAGGTGGTCCTGGGCCATAGCTTCTGGTCCCGGGATTTTGCAGAGACCTTCCTCCGCCTGATTGACGAGAATCCGGACCTGGAACGGGAGGACGCCTATTGGGAATGGGTGGTGCAGGCAAATCTGGACCGCCTGCCTCCGATGTATTACAAGCGATTCGCGGCCCGGGCCATTGTGGAGTTCGACTACTTTGATGACCTGCGCCGCTTTGACAGTGCCTACGTCAAGCATACCCACAGCCGCATCGTCGGCAACATCATCTCCGTCTTTCACTGCGACGAGGCCGAAATCCACTCCTTCCGCAAGATCAGCGAAGGCCTGACCAACACCTCCTTTATCTTCCGCTACCGGGACGAGGACTATATCTACCGCCATCCCGGCGCGGGCACAGAGCTGCTGGTCAGCCGGGTGCACGAGAAGCAGTCCCTGGAGCTTGCCCGGAAATGGGGCTTCGACCCCACCTTCGTCTACATGGACGAGCGCGAAGGCTGGAAGATTTCCCGCTTCGTGCCTGCCTTCCGGGAGCCGGATTACCGCAGCGAGGCGGATTCTCTTCGGATTCTGCAGGTGCTGCGGGAGCTGCACCGCATTCCCGTTCAAACGGACTACGGTCTGAAGCCTTGGGAGGACGCGGAACAGATCGAAACTGCCCTGGAGCAGAAGACGCCAGGCTGCTTTGCTCCCTATCTCTCCCTGAAGGCCGGAATACGGACCCTCTGCGAAAAAACAGCCGGCGATGGCGTGGCCCCCTGCTTCTGCCACGGGGATACCTATTGCCACAACTGGATGCTGCTCCCCGACGGCGGTACGATCCTGATCGATTGGGAGTACGCGGGCTTTTCCGACCCGGGCATCGACGTCGGCTACTACATCGTGGATGCTGCCTATGAGCCGGAGACGGCCCTCCGCTTCATTGACGCCTATCTCGGCGAGGAGACAGACCAACAAAAACGCTTCCACTTCCTGGCCTATACTGCCATCATTGCCTACTATTGGTTCGTCTGGGCCCTCTACCGTGAGGCGTGCGGCACTCCGATGCCTGAGGCCCGCGATCTCTGGCACGCCATGGCCGAGCGCTATGTGAAATACCTGTTGGACTGAGGCAAAGGAAGACCCCGGGCTGCAATCGCAGCCCGGGGCTTGTCGTCAGTGGGGGAGGGGAAGCTCAGAAATTGATCACGCCGTCGAACTTCTCGGCTGCCAGGGAGGCACCGCCGATCAGACCGCCGTCGATCTCGGGCTGGGCCATCAGATCGTGGGCGTTCTTGGCGTTCATGGAGCCGCCGTAGAGGATACGGACGCGGTCAGCGGCGTCGCCGAAGACCTCGCGGATGGCAGCGCGGATCGCGCCGATCGTGGCGTTGGCCTCCTCCGGGGTGGCGGTCAGACCGGTGCCGATGGCCCAGACGGGCTCATAGGCAATGACCACATTGTCAATCTTCTCGCCGACATTCAGGAGGGCGATCTTGGTCTGCATGCAGACGACCTCGTTGGTGACGCCCTGCTGCTTTTGGGTCAGGCTCTCGCCGACGCAGACGATGGGCTTCAAGCCGGCTTCCAGGGCCTTCAGCGTCCGCTGGTTCACGGTCTCGTCGGTCTCGGCGAAGTACTGGCGGCGCTCGGAGTGGCCGATGATGACGTACTCCACACCCAGCTCCTTCAAGGAGGCGGCGTTGCATTCGCCGGTGTAAGCGCCGTTTTCGGCAAAGTGGACGTTCTGCGCACCGAGATGGATCTCGCTGCCCTTGAGGGCCTCGGCCGCGGCGGCCAGGCTGACCGTCATCGGGCAGACGACGACTTCTGCGCCGCTGCGGTTTTCAAGTTTCTTCAGATCCTCGATCAGAGCCTTGGTTTCTGCGGGGGTTTTGTTCATCTTCCAGTTGCCTGCGATCATGGGCTTTCTCATCACGTTATTCTCCTTTAATATGGATTGATTTGTTGAGTTACTTTGCGGCGGCTCTTGCGCCTTCGATGATCTTCTTGCCTGCAGAGGCACCCAGCCTGGACGCGCCGGCTTCGATCATGGCCACAGCATCCTCGTAGGTCCGCACGCCGCCGGAGGCCTTCACGCCCATCTCGGGGCCGACGGTCTGCCGCATCAAGCGAACGTCCTCGACCTTTGCGCCGCCGGTAGAGAAACCGGTGGAGGTCTTCACAAAGGCGGCGCCAGCCAGCTTGGCGGCTGCGCAGGCCTTGACCTTCTCCTCGTCGGTGAGCAGGCAGGTCTCAATGATGACCTTGACCTGGGCTTCTCCGGCCACGGCGTCCACAACGGCCTCGATGTCGCGGCGCACCAGCTTCCAGTCGCCGGACTTGGCCGCGCCGACGTTGATGACCATGTCCACCTCGCGCGCGCCATCCATGACGGCGCCCTCGGCCTCAAAGGCCTTGACGTCAGGGGTGGTTGCGCCGAGGGGGAAGCCGATCACGCAGCAGGGCGTGACGTCGGTGCCGCGCAGCTCCTCCGCCACCAGTCGGATGTAGCTCGGGTTGACGCAGACAGAGGCTGTGCCCATCTCACGGGCCTCAGCGCAGATGCGGCGGATGTCATCCACGGTGGCTTCGGGCTTGAGATAGGTGTGGTCGATATACTTCGCCATTGTATCGGGGTTCAGCGCGGGGACCGGTGCGGGATAGACGCCAAGCTCGGCGGTCTCATCCTCGACCTCGCGGATCAAGGCTTCGATTTCTTGCTTATTCATGTTGTACGCTTCCTTTCGTCAGTGTCGGGGTTCTTGTCTTATTCTACCACAATTCCCGGAGCTTGTACAGAACAAATTCAGGGAATTGTATTTTTTCATTCTCTGCGCAGGACCTTTTCCAGTTTGTAGCCGGCCTCCTTGATTGCTGCCTTCATCGCGGCGTCCTCTGCCTGACCTTTGACGTCGACCATCCCGGTCTCGAAGTTTGCCGCCGCGTCTGTGATCCCGGGCAGGGCCAGCAGAGCCTTCTGCACATGAGCCTCACAGTGGTGGCACATCATTCCCTTGACCTTGAGCCGGAAATCCGGAGCTGCTGTAGCAGCGGCTTTGCCGGAGATTTCCAATCCGTTCAAATCGGCCGGGTGCTTCATCGCCTGGTCGTGTCTTGCGTCGTGGACCTTGACCAGATTCAGCCGCAGGGCGTTCGTCACCACGCAGAAGCTGGAAAGGCTCATAGCTGCCGCACCGAACATCGGGCTCAAACTCCAGCCGAAGAGCTTGGTGTAGACGCCGGCAGCCAGCGGAATCCCGATCAGATTGTAGAAGAAGGCCCAAAACAGATTCTGCTTCACGTTCCGCAGAGTGGCGCGGCTCAGCCGGACCGCCGCCGAGACGTCGGTCAGCCGGCTTTTCATAAGCACCACGTCAGCCGCATCGATCGCCACGTCAGTCCCGGCCCCGATGGCCATACCCATGTCCGCTTGGGTCAGAGCAGGGGCGTCGTTGATGCCGTCGCCCACCATCAGGACCTTGCCGCGGCTTTGCAGAGTACGTATCACGTTCTGCTTTCCGTCCGGCAGGACGCCGGCAATCACCTGATCCACGCCGGATTCCCTGCCAATGGCAGCAGCGGTGCGCTCATTGTCGCCGGTCAGCATCACGACCTTCAGGCCCATAGCCTGGAGCTCCCGGACGGCCTGCGGGCTGTCGGGTTTGATGGCGTCCGCCGCGGCGATCATGCCGAGCAGACCGTCCTCGTTTGCAAAGAGAATCGGCGTCTTGCCGTCCGCAGCCAGGGCGTCCGCCTTTGCCAGCATTTCGTCGGAAACAGCGGTCCGACCGGAGAGGTATTTGACGCTTCCGCCGTAGAGCATCTTGCCGTCCAGCTTCGCTTCCAGCCCGTTGCCGGGCACGGCGCGGAAGTCTGCGACCTCCGGCGCATGAGCGGCCAGATCGCCGGCCCGCTCCACGACGGCCTTCGCCAGCGGATGCTCGCTCTTGATCTCCAGGGCGGCGGCAGCGCTCAGAAGCGCCTGCTCTGTCACGCCGGGGGCAGGGAGGACGTCCGTGACTCGCGGCTCGCCGCTCGTGATCGTCCCGGTCTTGTCCAGGGCGACGATCTGGGTCTTGCCGGTCTGCTCCAGACTGACGGCGGTTTTGAACAGAATGCCGTTCTTTGCGCCGACGCCGTTGCCGACCATGATGGCCACCGGGGTCGCCAGACCCAGGGCGCAGGGGCAGGAGATGACCAGCACCGAGATCCCGCGCTCCAGTGCGTAGGCAAATTCCCGTCCCAGCAGGAGCCAGACCGCCGTGGTGACCACTGCGATGGAGATGACCACCGGCACGAAAATGCCGGAGACCTTGTCTGCCAGCTTGGCGATGGGCGCCTTGGTGGCCGCAGCGTCGGAGACCATCTGGATGATCCGGCTCAGCGTCGTGTCCTGGCCCACGCGGGTTGCTCTGGCGCGGAGATAGCCGGACTGGTTCACAGTCGCGGCGGAGATTGCGTCGCCCACGGTCTTGTCTACCGGGATGGATTCCCCGGTCAGGCTGGCCTCGTTGACCGCCGAGCTGCCCTCCAGGACCACACCGTCCACCGGGATGCTTTCACCCGGACGGACCACGAAGACCTCGCCTGCCTGAACCTGGTCGATGGGGACCGTGACCTCCTGCCCGTTCCGAATCAGGACGGCGGTCTCTGCCTTGAGCTTCATCAGACTCTTGAGCGCGTCCGTGGTCCGGCCCTTCGAGCGGGCCTCCAGCAGCTTGCCCACGGTGATCAGCGTCAAAATCATGGCTGCAGATTCAAAATAGAACTGCCCTGCATAGGTCTTCAAAGCCGCCGCGTTGCCGTCCGTCTGGGCACGCGTCATGCAGAACAGGACGTAGACCGACCAGACAAAGGAGGCCGCCGAGCCCAGAGAGACCAGAGTGTCCATGTTCGGGGCCCGGTGCAGGAGCGATTTCGTGCCGGAGATGAAAAACCTTTGGTTGATCATCATTACGATGGCAGCCAGAATCATCTGGGTCAGGCCGATAGCGACCGGGTTTCCATGCAGAAAAGCGGGAACCGGCCAGCCCCACATATGATGCCCCATCGAGACATACATCAAAACCAGCAAAAAGCCCAGAGACCACAGCAGACGGCGCAGGAGCTTCGGACTCTCGCGATCAAGCAGGGAATCCTCCGAAGGACCGGAGGCTTCGGCTTTTCCCCCTTTCAGGGAGGCCCCGTAGCCCGCCTCAGTGACGGCGGCCACGATGGCTTCCGGACTTGCGCTGCCTTCCACGCCCATCGAGTTGGTCAGCAGACTGACCGCGCAGGACGTGACGCCCGGCACCTTCTTCACGGCGTTTTCCACGCGGGCCGAGCAGGCCGCGCAGCTCATGCCTGTGACGTTATACTGTTCCATATCGCATTCCTCATTTCATCAGCTTCCGCAGGGTGTCCGCCAGCTCGTCCACCACGGCGTCGTCGCCCTCGCGGATTCGGTCCACGACGCAGGTGTGCAGGTGGTTTGAGAGCAGCTCGCGTTCAAAGGCCTGCAGGGCCGCGTTGACCGCGGTGCACTGGACCAGAACGTCGGTGCAGTAGGCGCTGGATTCCAGCATGCCGCGGATGCCGCGGATCTGGCCCTCAATCCGACTGAGCCGGTTAAGCAGGGATTTGAGCTCCTCCGGCTCGCGGTGCTTGACCCGACTGCAGCCGCAGCAGCTCCCGGCGGCGGGAAGCTCTGCTTGTTTGTTTTCCATATGAACCGTCCTCCATACGCTTTTTTTGTGCCCATTATATACCCCCGTAGGGTATTTTGTCAAGCACGGCACCACAGAATCAGACCGTATTTTCTCATAATTTTTTTAAAAAGTTGTAAATAATTGTGGACAATTTCTACAAAGGGTAGTATAATAGAGCCAATAGCTATAGTAGTCAAGCTATAGTTCAAAAAGCCGATCCAATGGATCGGTATCAGAAAATAGGAGGAATTTACATGAACATCAAGAAAATCCTTGCGCTTCTTCTTGCGGTTGTGATGGTGTTCGCAATGGTTGCCTGCTCCGGCAAGCAGGGCAATACCGACAACCAGGGCGGCGAATCCGGCAAGGAGCTCGCCGGCACCTATGACATCGTTGTTTGGACCGGTGAGAACGCGGTCGACCTGACCAAGAAGCAGATCGAAGACTACAACAAGAACAACGATCTGGGCATCACCTTCAACGCGACCGTGAACCCTGTGTCTGAAGCGACTGCCGCCGACCAGATGCTGGTTGACGTCAACGCCGGCGCAGATATCTACTGCTTCGCGCAGGACCAGTTCGCTCGTCTGGTCAAGGCCGGTGCGCTGGATCAGCTGGGCGAAGGCGCTGCCAAAACGGTCACCGAGGCTGACGATCCCATCGTCGTTGCCGCCGGCACCGCTGGCTCCGCTCTGTATGCCTACCCCATGACCTCTGACAACGGCTACTTCATGTACTACGACAAGAGCGTCATTCCCGAAGCCGACGTCGACTCCATGGAAAAGCTGATCGCGGACTGCGAGAGCGCCAACAAGTACTTCTGCATGGAGACCAACACCTCCGCGTGGTACATTGCTTCCTTCTTCTTTGGCACCGGCTGTGTCTCCGAATGGACCACCGATGACAACGGCGAATTCAAGTCCGTCAACGACACCTTCAACAGCCCCGAGGGCCTGATTGCTGTCAAGGGCATGAAGAAGCTCGTCGACTCCCCCATGTACATCAGCTCCTCTGCTGCTGACGAATTTGCCAAGGGCGCCGCTGTCGTTGTGACCGGCACCTGGGCTTACGAAGACATCAAGTCCATCCTGGGCGACAATCTGGGCGCCACCGATCTTCCCTCCTTCGAGGTTGACGGCAAGGAATACCACCTCGGCTCCTTCAACGGCTGCAAGCTGATGGGCGTCAAGCCCCAGAGCGACGCGGTCCGTGCCGCTGCCCTGCACAAGCTGGCCCAGTACCTGACTGACGAAACCCGTCAGCTGGAGCGTTTCGAAGCCCTCTCCTGGGGCCCCGCCAACAAGAATGCCCAGGCCAACGAGGCCGTTCAGGCCAACCCCGGTCTGGCTGCCTTGCTCAAGCAGAACGCCTACTCCCGTCCGCAGGGCCAGATCCACGGCTCTTGGTGGGATATTGCCAAGGTCATTGCCGACGACGTGAAGGCTGCGAAGGATGACGCCGGCCTGCAGGCTGCTCTGGACAACTACTACGGCAAGATCGACGCCCTGTTCAACCTCGACACCTCCAAGCTGCTCTTTGTCGGCGCCTGGAACGAATGGAACAACGCCGACGAGGCTGAGACCTACTACTTTACCCAGGACGGCAATACCTTCACCCTGACGCTGGACGTTCCCGAAAGCGACTATATGGGCGGCCGTATCGTCTCCCCGGGCAAGTGGGATACCGACAAGGGCTTCGCGCAGGTCACCACCGGTGCTGAGCTGATCAAGGATCTCGGCGAAGAGAACAGCGACAATAACATCGTGTTTGCTGAGCCCGGTAACTACACCGTTACCTGGGACGGCACCGCGATCACCATCGTCAAGAACTGATCAATCGCGCAGAACCGTTTTACCCCAAAGTTCATAGGACTTTGGCAAAGACGTTAAACAACCTTTGGCTGGAGTCATCCATATGACTCCAGCCAAATCTGTTAATGAGGGACTTCTATGAAAAAATACGATGAATTAGAATACTTGAAGCTCTCAAAATGGCAGAAATTCCTGTATAAGCTGCTGAGCTTCTTTACCTCCGTTCCTACGAGAATCTGGAACGGGATTTGCAGCATCGGCCTTTTCTTCAAGAAGATCGGTGTCGGGATCGCGGCCGAAGCCAAGGACATCGTTACGACCTTTGTCAACGGCGACTGGAAGACCAAGCTATCCTATCTTGTGATGGGCTTTGGCTGCCTGGCCCGCGGGCAGATCCTTCGCGGCGTTCTGTTTTTGCTGTTTGAGATCGTCTTTATTTTCTACATGATCGTCTTCGGCGCCGAGCAGATCGGCCTGCTGGCGAGCCTCGGCGTTCAGGGACCGGCGCGCGAATACAACGCCGTTTTCGACTCCTACCAGACGCAGTATCATGACAACTCCTTCCGGATTCTGCTCTACGGCGTCCTTACGATCTTCTTTATTATTGCCTTTCTCTACACCTGGCGCGTCAACATTCGCCAGAACAAGGTCGCAGAGCAGATCCTCCGTTCCGGCAAAAAGCTGAAGAGCGGCAAGGATGATCTTCGCTCCATGGTGGACGACAATTTCCACCGCACTCTACTGGCCCTTCCGCTGACGGGCATCCTGGTCTTCACGGTCATGCCCATCGTCTTCATGATCCTGGTCGCGTTCACGAACTACGATGCAGCCCACAACGGCTATACCAACCAGCTCTTTACCTGGGTTGGCCTGGACAACTTCAAGACGATGTTCACCTGGACCGCCGGCGGCGTCAACTACTCCGCAGCCTTCGGCGAGATCCTGACCTGGACCCTGATCTGGGCATTCTTTGCCACCTTTACCAACTATTTCCTCGGCATCTTTGTCGCCATGATGATCAACAAGAAGGGCATCCACCTCAAGAAGCTCTGGCGGACCGTCCTCATCATGACCATTGCGATCCCGCAGTTCATCTCCCTGCTGTACGTATCCAAGATGTTCTCCCTGAACGGCTTGGTCAACGGCTTCCTGATGGACCTCGGCATCATCCACAAAGCCATTGACTTCTGGGGCACCCCGACCCTTGCCCGCATCATGGTCATCGTGATCAACATCTGGATCGGCATTCCGTACCTGATGCTGATCGCCACCGGCATCCTGATGAATATCCCGGCGGACCTCTATGAATCCGCGAAGATTGACGGCGCAAGCGGCTGGAAGCAGTTTACGAAGATCACGCTTCCGTACATGCTGTTTATCACCGGCCCGTATCTGCTGACCAGCTTCACGGGCAACATGAACAACTTTAACGTGATCTACCTTCTGACCGGCGGCGGACCGACGAATCCTTCGCTCTCGGGTGCTGCTGGTAGCGTTGGCCACACCGACCTGCTGATCACCTGGCTCTTCAAGATTACCACCGGCAGCGACACCAAGTATTATCTGGCGTCCGTCGTCGGCATCATGGTTTTCGTGGTCGTTGCGGTGATCTCGCTGATTGTCTATGGCCTGCTGCCCTCCGTCAAGAATGAGGAGGATTTCCAATGAGAAAGAATACTGATCCGCAAGCCGCGATGAAGCAGCACATGGGCCTCAAGGCCAGCACCCGGATCACCAACACCTTTGTTTACGTCCTGCTGATCGTCATCAGCATCGTCTGGCTGATCCCCTTTGTCTTTATCGTGCTGCAGTCCTTCCGCATCGAATCCACCCACCAGGAGTCCTATCTGCTGCCGAAACAGTGGGGCATTGACAACTACATTCATCTCTGGCACACCAACTTCCCCAGGTGGTATCTGAACACCTTCATTCTGGCGCTGGGCGTCGCAGTGCTCCAGACCATTATTGTGCTCTGCATGAGCTACACCCTCTCCCGTTTCCGCTTCAAGATGCGCGCGGGCCTGATGCGCTTCATGCTGATTCTTGGCATGTTCCCCGGAATGCTTGCCATGATCATCCTTTACCGTGTTCTGGATGACCTCCACCTGACAGGACAGTACGGAAACGTGGTCCCCGGCCTTCTTCTGGTCTACGTCGCCTCCTCCGGCATGGGCTATTATGTGTCCAAGGGCTTCTTTGATACGATCCCGAAATCACTGGACGAGGCTGCGCGTGTGGACGGCGCGAACCGTGCGCAGGTTCTGACCAAGATCATTCTTCCGCTGTCGAAGCCGATCGTCATCTACACCACACTGACCGCGTTTATGGGACCCTGGGCCGACTTCGTCTTTGCCCGCTATGTCTCTCAGATGTATCAGGATTCCCTCAACGTAGCCGTCGGCCTGCAGTCCTGGCTGGCAACCGACACGATGATCTTCAATAATTACACCTACTTCTGCGCTGGCGGCGTTGTGGTCGCGATTCCGGTGACCATCCTGTTTATCTGCCTGCAGAGGTATTATGTCGAGGGTGTCACCGGCGGCGCAGTCAAGGGCTAAATCGAAAAGGAGTTGTAATTATGGCAAGTGTAAAAATGATGAAAGTCAAGAAGATATACGATAACAAGGTTGTTGCCGTTCACGACTTCGACCTGGATATCAAGGACAAGGAATTTGTGGTCTTTGTCGGCCCCTCCGGCTGCGGTAAGTCCACCACCCTCCGTATGATCGCCGGTCTGGAGGAGATCAGCGACGGTACCATCGAGATCGACGGCCAGGTGGTCAATGACCTCCAGCCGAAGGACCGCAATATCGCGATGGTCTTTCAGAACTACGCCCTCTATCCCCACATGACGGTGTATGACAACATCGCCTTCTCCCTGCGTCTGCAGAAGATCCCCGAGGACGAGATCTATGACAAGGTCACCAAGGCGGCGGAGATTCTGGGCATTACCGAGTATCTGATGCGGAAGCCCCGCGCCCTGTCCGGCGGCCAGCGCCAGCGTGTTGCCATCGGCCGCGCCATGGTCCGGAATTCCAAGGTTTTCCTGATGGACGAGCCGCTGTCCAACCTGGACGCCAAGCTCCGCAACCAGATGCGCGCGGAGATCATCCTTCTCCGCAAGAAGCTGGACACTACCTTCATCTACGTCACCCATGACCAGACAGAGGCTATGACGCTGGCCGATCGGATCGTCATCATGAAGGACGGCTTTATCATGCAGGTCGGCACCCCCGCCGAGTGCTTCGATATGCCCGCCAACCTCTTTGTGGCCGAATTCATCGGCGCGCCGAAGATGAACATCGTCAAGACGAATCTGATCCGTGAGGGCAACCGCTACTTCGTCACCCCCTTCGGCGTGAAGATCGAGGTGGACGGCGAGAAGGGCGATACTCTCCGCGCAAAGAACGTCCCTGCCGGCGAGATCCTCCTGGGCTTCCGTCCCGAGCATGTCAGCCTGTCCGATCAGGGCATCCCTGTCACCCTCGAGGTCAATGAAATGATGGGCTCCGAGCTCCATCTGCACGTCTACACCGAGGATGAGACCCGCCTGATCGTTCGTACCCCCACCGTCAACCTCAGTCGTGCCGACCGTGAGAACCTGGCCTACGGCGCGAAGCTCCACCTCTCCTTCGAGGGCAAGGTCATGCACTTCTTCGATCCCAAGACCGAAAAGAACCTGCTCTGCGACTGAGCTCTGTTGTAAAAAAGGATGCGCTGCATTCGCTGCAGCGCATCCTTTTTTACACACCTATGCATGAGAGCTTTTACAGGCCAGTCGATACTCGTGGGGCGTCATGCCCCAATGCGACCGGAACAGGCGATAGAAGTGCGATACGTTCGTGAAGCACAGCTCAGCGGCGATCGCCGTTGCGGGCAGCTCCGTTTTTCGCAGCAGCTCGCCGGCATAGTCCATCGAGAACTCCATGCTGTAGGCGAAAAGACTTTTGCCGCTGTGCTTTTTTACGATCCGTCCGAGATAGGAGCCGTTGTAGTGCAGCAGCTCTGCCAGCTCGTGGTTGGTAATGCGGCCCCGGCGCAGACTCAGAATACGGTCGATGCGGGACATCAGCAGGTCCTCAACCGCCGTTTCCGCTGTCACGTGGGAAAGATGATACCTGCTCTCGTCTCCCAGTACGGCGATCAGACGGCTGGTCAGCGCAAGAAGCTGATAGGTTGCGCCATGCGGCGGATCGATCAGGGTTTCCAGCATCTGCGCAAAGAGCCGATGGATCGACTGCTCCTGCTCGGCCTGGGAGATGCGGGGGACGATGTCCAGAAAGTCCCGCTGTATGGCCTCGCCGCGTCCGCTTCCCAAAAAGCGCAGGATCTCGTTTTCCTGCCCCTGCTGCTCCTCCGGAAAGAGAAAACCGTGGCCGGCGCCCTTCAGCCGCTCCACGAATTCCGGCCCAAGCGAGAGGAAGAGGCAGCAGTAGTCAGTTGCATCCTCCTCCGCGTGAAGCGTGTGGCGATTCATCAGACAGCAGCTTCCGGCCGGATAGTAAAAGCGCTTGCCGTTGACGAGCTGGTACAGACTTCCCTCGAGGATGTAGGTAAACTCATAGCAGTTGTGGTGGTGCATCCCCGGCAGTCCGTCCGTGAGCTCCGGCGGCATCGGGGGAAGGCTGACCCAGGCGCCAGGTGCGTAGATGGAGAGCCGATTTCTGCTTGGGTCGGCCGCGCAGATGGACATCAGCGTGATCTGAAAGGGAGTCAGCACCTCGTGATAGTAGTTGTCGGAGCCCTTCAGCTCCCTGGTCCGCAGCAGCTGCTCCAGAGCCGGATATTTTGCTGTGTCTGTGTAAAATCGGTGTCCCGTCGCAATCATCTCCCTTCCACACCGTAATATAGCATATTTCTTTGTAAAAGAAAAGAAGATTCCGATAAAGAATTAAATATGATAAGAATTGCTGCCAGCCAAGTCGAAATATGTTATTGTTTTTCTCTGCGATCCTCGCTACAATGGAGCTGAAATCATCCAAAAGAGAGGGATCGGATCATGCGAACCAAGCTTGCGCGTATTCTAGTGCTTTTCCTGGCGTTGAGCCTTCTGAGCGCCTGCGGCAGCGATAACACCACCATACAGGTGGAGGACGTCGCCCCGAAGGCGAAGCTGGAGGGCTGCAGCCTCTATATCAAAGCCGTCGAAGGACTTCCCGAGGATTTTATCTTCGGCATGGATGCCTCCCAGGTTCCGTCCTTAGAGGCCAGCGGCGTCAAGTATTACGATTTCGACGGTGCTGAGACTGACGTCTTTAGAATACTGGCTCAAAGCGGCGTCAACTATATCCGCGTACGCGTCTGGAACGACCCCTTTGATGCGGATGGCCACGGCTATGGCGGCGGCAACTGCAACATTGACACCGCGCTGGAGATCGGACGCCGCGCAACCAAATACGGCATGAAGCTGCTGGTGGACTTCCACTATTCCGACTTCTGGGCGGACCCCGGCAAGCAGATGGTCCCGAAGGCCTGGAAGGATATGGATCTGGATGCCAAGGCTTCCGCCTTGGAGCAGTTCACCCGGGAGAGTCTGCAGAAGCTGAAGCAGGCGGGTGTGAACGTGGGCATGGTCCAGGTGGGCAACGAGACCAACGGCGCAATGTGCGGCGAAACCACCTGGCCGAATGTCGTTCGTCTGATGTCCGCCGGCTCCAAGGCCGTCCGGGAGGTCTTCCCGGAGGCCAAGGTGGCGGTCCACTTTGCCAACCCGGAAAACGGCGTCTATCCGGACTATGCCCGCGCGCTGCGGGACAACGGCCTGGACTATGACGTCTTCGGCTCCTCCTACTATCCCTACTGGCACGGAAGTCTGGAAAACCTGACCGACAGTCTCAAGAAGATCCGCCTGAATTTCGGCAAGCAGGTGATGGTTCTGGAGACCTCCTACGCCTGGACGGGCGAGGATTCCGATTTCTCCGGCAATACGATCTCCGATGAGAGCAGTGTCGACCAGCCCTATCCCTATACGCAGCAGGGACAGGTCAACAGCCTGCGGGCCGTGACCCAGGCCGTGGCGGATGCTGGCGGCATCGGCGTCTGCTATTGGGAGGGAACCTGGATCTCCGTTGGCGGCGCGTCCAGAGAGGAGAATCAGGCCCTTTGGGAGAAATACGGCTCCGGCTGGGCCTCCTCCTACGCGGCGGAATATGACCCGGACGACGCCGGTAAGTGGTACGGAGGCTGCGCTGTGGATAATCAGTCCTTCTTCGACTCCAAGGGCCACGTTATGGAGGGCCTCAAGGCATTCAACCTGATCCGCTGGGGCAACGAGACCGAGCTACGCGTCGAGCGCATTGCGGACGCCTCCCTGCGCCTGACGGTGGGCGAGCCTGTCGTCCTCCCCGAGACTGCGGAGGCTGTTTTGACCGATGGCAGCCGAAAGACCGTCCCCGTCACCTGGGATGCGGACCTCAGTGAGCTGCAGTTGCCCGGGGATTATGAGATCAGCGGCACGGCCGAGGGCCAGACCGCCAGACTGCATCTGACGGTTGAGAACGTGAACCTGCTCTCCAACCCCTCCTTCGAGGACGGTGTGGGCACTCCCTGGGTGGTTGAAAACCTGGGCGGCTGTCCGGACCTGTTCCCGGAGCAGAAGGCCGGCGACTCCCGCACCGGTGAATGGCACTGGCATTTCTGGAGCGAAACCGCCGACAAGGTCGAGTTCACCCTCGAGCAGACGCCGGAGGGACTGGAGACCGGAACCTACGATTTCACGATCTACATCATGGGCGGCGATTGCGGCGCAGCCGAGGTCTATGCCTATGTGAAAATCGATGGGACGATTGTCGACACTGCCCCAATGGAGATCACAGCCTGGAACGAATGGCACCCCGGCACGGTCAGCGGCGTCGCCTATGAGGCCGGCCAGACCATGACCGTCGGCATCTATGTCAAGGCCCCCAACGCCGGTGCGTGGGGCAAGATCGATGACGCCAGCCTCAGCCTTCGCTGAGGTCCATCCTCACGAGAAAACGGAGAATACAATGAATAAGCTGTTATTGAACCTGATTCACCGGCCCGAGATGGTGCCGGAATACGCGGAAAAGGTCACAGGCCACGGCAAGGAGGAAAACCTCGGCCGTGAGGCTCTGCTCAACGAAAGCCTGGATATTTTCAAGACCCAACAGGCTGTCGCCCACAAAAACGGCCTGAAAGCCACAATCCAGATGACCTATGCCAGCCTCTTCAATGCCGAGGCCGTGGTGCTTGCCAAGGCACATCACGCCGAATTCGGCGACGAGATCGGCCTGACCCTCCTTGGCCTGCCCTGCGAGCAATTTCGCGAGAAATACAAGACCAAGGACTTCTGCATCTGGATGTTTTCGATGGAGGACAAGCGCCGCATCGTCCGGGATGTATTTGAAAAGTTCCACGACTGCTTCGGCTTCTATCCCGAATCCACCGGCTCCTATTATATGGACGCTGATCTGATCAACTACATCAAGGCCGAGTACCCCACCGTGAAGTGTGCCGTCGCTACCTGCTGGGAGGAGGGACCCAAGGCCTACCACACCTGCAACAACTCCTGGTATACCTTCCTCGATGGCGGTCCCTGGGCGCCTTGGATTCCCTCCAAGGCCAACACCCACGCGCCGGCCGCCAACGAAGCCGAGGACAGCGGCATTGTCGCCATCCCGCACCTGAGCCGGGATCTGCTGGCCTGCTATGACGGCAACGGGTCCAACTTCGGCACACACCCCCAGAATGTCCTGCGCGGGATGATCTACGACACAAAGACCTGGGAATATCCTTACCTTTACAACCTGATCGACCAATACCGCAGTCTGGCACGATACAACGACGGCTGGGCCTACAACATGATGTTTGTCGGCCCCGGCTGGATGAATAAGATGGGCCGCTGGGAGCAGCCCTATGCGCTTCTGCTCAAGTCCTACGAGGACGGCTGCGCCTACTATGGCAAGCTCAAGCGGGAGGGCAGACTGGAGGACCTGACGATGTCCGAGCTGGCGGACCGATACCGCGCTGAGAAGTCCTACTCCACCCCGGAGTGTGCGCTCTGGCGGGACATCCTCTACGGCTCTGACAAGCAGCTCTTCTGGTATTGCGACCCCTGGCTCCGTGCCTGCGTCAACATGGACCAGGGCGGCGCCATTGTGGACCTGCGTCCCTATGCCGCCAAGTTGGAATGGCCGGTCGGTATCGGCACCCCCCACGTTCAGAATGCCTCCTATCCCTATCTGATTCAGGAGAAGTACCGCGCAGGCTACTTTACTCACTATGCGGGCGAGGGCACGGTCCGCTCGGCCAAGGTGTGCTGGAATGGGGAAGAGGTGGACCTCTGTCTCTGCCGCACAAAGGCCCATTTCACCCACGAGGGCGGGGAACGCCGTTTGACCCTGGACCCGGTGGAGATCGCCTTCGAGGGCGGCCTGACCGTCCGGCTCCAGACCGTTGTCACCTTCCCCGAGGGCAGCGGCGAGATCCGCTATGAGCGACGGATCCTCTCTATGTCCGACCCGAACGAAACCGTGACGATCCGCGAATACATCACCGCGTCCTATGGCACCACCGAATACCCCGAGGATATGACGTCCCTGACCTTGCGTGTGGAAGCAGGGGAGGAGAGCACCGTCATTCCCTATCACTATGAATGCCGGGAGGCGAGCGCTGCAAATGCCGAGTCTGTCTCCTGCACCCTGCCGCCGATCCGCACCCGCATTACCCTGCGGGCGGATGGCGAACGCGTCGGCTTTGTTCGCGAGGGCTATGCATTCAGCCCGATGTTTACCCTCGGTTATGAGCGCGAATGCGCAGAAAAGGAGGTCTTTACCACATGGCTCAGGCTGGAAAGGGCAGACTAAACTACCGCTGCCCGTCCTGCTTTATGCGGGACATCGATATGGATCTGTTCTATGACAGGGAAAAGGATGAATTCTACTGTCTCCGCTGCCAGTTCCGCGGCAACGAAGCCGAGGTCCTGGAGAAGAACGAGATGGCCCGATTCCGCTACGGTGCGATGTTCAGGCGCTTCACCTTCGAGGACGAGCAATAGGTGGCCGGGATGGACCTGCAGCACACCCTGATCTGCGGCGTCGATCTCTCCTCGCTGGAAGAGGTCGAGGCCTGCGGCGGAGCCTTCTTCGATTTCGGCAGCGACTCTGCGGAGGCTGCGCCGGTGATCCTCTCCCGCCACGGCTGGAACCTGATCCGCCTCCGCCTGTGGAACGATCCTTATGACGAGCTGGGCAGAGCCTACGGCGCGGGCACAAATGACCTGGCCGCCACCATCTGCCTGGCAGCCCGGGCAAAGGCCCTGGGCTTGCCGTGGATGCTGGACTTCCACTATTCCGATTTCTGGGCCGACCCCGGCAAGCAATACCCGCCGAAGGCCTGGGCGGACCTTGATGTCGAAGGCCTGGAACAGGCGGTCTACGACTACACTGCCCGTACCATGACTGCGCTTCGGGACGCGGATTTGCTGCCGGACCTGGTCGCACCGGGGAACGAGCTCTCCAACGGCCTGCTCTGGCCGCTGGGCAGGGTTCCGGCCTGGGAGAATCTGACACGTTTTGTATCCGCGGGGGTCCGCGCAGTCCGTGACACGGCCCCGACCGCGTCCGTGATGCTTCACCTGGACAACGGCGGCAATCAGAGCCTCTACCGCGAATGGTTCGAGCAGTATTCCGCCCACGGCGGGGCGGACTTCGACTGCATTGGCCTGAGCTACTACCCGTTCTGGCATGGCACCCTTGCCGACCTGCGCGGGAATCTGCATGCGCTGGCCGAGCGCTGGGGCAAGCCCCTGATCGTGGCAGAGACCTCCACAGCCTTCACGCTGGAGGACTGCAGCGCCTATGAGGGCCTGCGTCCCGATCAAAAGCGAGGCCTCGCCGTCGGCCCAAGTCTGGCCGACCGCACAGAGTACCCGATCACGCCAGGAGGTCAGGCGGCCTTTCTGCGGGACCTCTGGCAAACGATCCGTCAAACGCCCCACGACCTGGGCCGCGGCCTGATCTGGTGGGAGCCCGCCTGGCTCCCGGTTCCCGGATCCGGATGGACGACGCCAGCGGGTCTGGCCTATGTCCGGGAGGCCGGCCCGGGCGGCAACGAGTGGGCCAATCAGGCCCTGTTCGACTACGAGGGCAAGGCCCTGCCCGCCTTGAAGATTCTTGAAAAAAACTGAAAATACTTCTTGCATTTTTGAATTTCTTGTGCTAAAATACACTGGTCTGTGAAATGGAGTGGTCCTCTGACACACGTCGGCGCGCGAGCGCAGCGACATTCCCTGTGTTCATGAACACCCAAATATGAAGGAGGACAAGTATTATGGATCTCATGAAGGCTCTTACCAGCCAGTACATGAAGGAGGAGTTGCCCCAGTTCAATATTGGTGACACCGTCCGCGTTCATGTCAAGATCAAGGAAGGCTCCCGCGAGAGAGTCCAGGTTTTTGAAGGCACCGTCATCGCCAGAAAGCACGGCGGCATCGAGGAATCCTTCACCGTTCGTCGTCTGAGCTACGGCGTCGGCTGCGAAAAGGTGTTCCCCCTGCACGCGCCCAACATTGTCAAGGTCGAGACCGTCCGCAAGGGCAAGGTCCGCAGAGCCAAGCTCTACTACCTCCGCGACCGTCTGGGCAAGGCTGCTAAGGTCAAGGAAAAGGTGTAATTCAATACCCGTTGCAAAGACGGTTCCATGCAGTGCATGGAACCGTCTTTGCGTCTTTTCGTCTAAATCTCCCGGATAATTGTAAACATTTTTCCGGATTCCATCATTGCATTTGACAAGCGGTGGTATAATAGTGTATAGTATAATTTGATAAACTAGGCACGAAAGCTTAGGACCAACCGCCTCTGCCACCTTGGGAGGAAACGATATGCACGAGCGCAACAATCTGAAACGGAAGAAAGTCCGGGATCCGCACCAGCGGACCATCACCGGACGGATCATCCATGTCCTGTGGCTATTCGTCGCAACAGCCATGCTGATTTCCGCCACCGTCGGCATCAGCGGCGGCGTTGCGGGTTATAAGCTGCTCAACCGGACGATGAACTACCTCACGGATTTCATTGAGCCGCAGGCCCACTACACCCTGGAGGGGCAGCGGCTGAACCAAACTTCCTTTATTTATGCCAAAAACCCCAAGACCGGCGAATATGAGGAGCTGCGCCAGCTGCTTGCGGTCGAGAACCGAATCTGGGTCAGCTATGATCAGATCCCTGTCGATCTGGTCAACGCTGCGGTCGCCATCGAGGACAAGCGCTTCTGGGAGCATGACGGCGTGGACTGGATGCGAACGCTGGCGGCATCCGCCAATATGTTCATCGGCGGCTCCACCTACGGAGGCTCCACGATCACCCAGCAGCTCATCAAGAATCTGAGCCAGGACAAGGAGGTTACGGTCCGCCGAAAGCTCATGGAGATTTACCGTGCCCTGGATTTTGAGAAGCACTATACCAAGGAGGAAATCCTGGAATGGTATCTTAACACGATCTTCCTGGGCGAAGGCGCCTACGGCGTCAAGAGCGCCGCGAACATCTACTTCGGCAAGGAGCTCGATGAGCTCACACCCAAGGAATGCGCCTGCATCATCGGCATCACCAACAACCCCTCGCTCTACGATCCTTATATCTATCCGAAGAACAACGAAAAGCGTACGCTGACCATCCTTCAGCAGATGCATGAGCAGGGCTATATTGAGGACGAGGACTATGACGCTGTCTGCGACCAGGAGCTCGAGTTCAAGAGTCTGGTCCTGCCCAATCAGACCTTCACCTGCGAAGAATGCGGCTTCGAGGATGAGATCGATGAGTACACCGAGGACGGAGACTACTACGTCTGTCCGGTCTGCGAGCACCGGAACCAGTTCAACGTCGAGGAACCCGACTACTACACCTACTTCGAGGATCAGGTCATCCGCGACGTGACGCGGGACCTTGCAGCCAAGCTGGAGCTCAGCACCGAGGCTGCCAGCCAGATGGTCACGACCGGCGGCTTCATCATCTATTCCACCATCGACCTGGAGGCCCAGGCCAAGGTGGACGCAATCTACTCCGATCCGGCAAATGTCCCGGCCACGTATTCCTCTCAGCAGATGCAGTCCGCCATTATCGTGATCGATAACGAGACCGGCGACATCGTCGCCATGGCCGGCGGTGTGGGGGAGAAGAAGGGCAACCTGACCCTGAACCGCGCCACGCAGAGCCGTCTGTCTCCGGGCTCCTCCATCAAGCCGCTCACGGTCTACGGTCCGGCCCTTGCCATGGGGATCATCACCCCGGGCTCGGCCTATGAGGATTCCCCCTATACGAAGATCGACGGCAGGGACTGGCCCCAGAACGAGACCCGCCGCTACTCCGGCTGGATGATCGTCAACTACGGCGTCGCCCAGTCTCTGAACACCATCGCGGTCAAGGTTCTTGCGGACGTGACCCCGGAAAAGAGCTTCGCCTTTGCCAAGGAGCACTTCATGCTCAATAGCCTGGTGGAGACCGAGGAGATCAACGGCACTACCTTCACCGACGTTTCCCTGGCCCCGCTCGGCATGGGCCAGTTGACCCACGGCCTGACCGTCCGCGAAATGGCCTCTGCCTACGCCACCTTCCCCAACGGCGGCGTCTACCGCCAGGGCAGAACCTATACCAAGGTCGTGGACAGCGAAGGCCGCGTGGTCCTCGACAACACCCAGAAGACCAACTCCGCCATGGACCCCCACGCCGCCTGGTATATGGTTAGCATGCTGCATTACGCCTGCCAGTACGGCACCGGTACGCCGGCCCAGGTGCCCGGCGTTCCCTGCGCGGGCAAGACGGGTACCACCTCCAGCAACCGTGACCGCTGGTTCTGCGGTTTCACGCCCAAGTATACGGCCTCGGTCTGGTGCGGATTCGACAACCCCGAGGAGGTCCGCCCGGTCGTCAATCTCAACCCCTCGTCCCTGATGTGGAAGGCCGTCATGACCTCCCTGTATGAGGCGGTTCCCAAGGAAGAAATCGGCGATTTTGAAATGCCGACGGATGAGAAGATGGTCTACTGCACGGTCTGTAACCAAACCGGCCTGCTGGCAGGCCCGCTCTGCCAGGGCAAATCGATTCAGCTCTTTGAATCCGACGTGCCGAAGGTCACCTGTACCAACCACGCGGGCTTTGACGTCCAGCTCTGCTATCCGGACGGCAAGAGCGGGACCGCCTACTGCTGCGGCACCTACTGCGCCGCCTACCACAACCTCGTGACCAGCGCGGAGTTCCAGGCACTTGCGGCGAAATATCCTTCCCTGCTCAGCTACGCGGTCAACGAAATGGAGAGCAAGAAGATCGTCGTCTACAAGGACGGCGAGGCTGACAACGGCGCATCCCTGGAAGCTGCACTTGCAGAAAACCACCTGACCTACTGCCCGGTTCACACGCTTGAACAGCTGCAGGCCCTCGGCGCCGCGCTGGAGGAGGCAAGATCTGCCGAGCGGGACGTCACGCCTCCGGAGCCTTCGGAACTGGAGCCAGAGCCGTCCGAGACTTGACGTATAGAACCAGAAACATAAGAAACGGAGAGAACTATGTGGATTTCCGACCAATGGAAGGACTATGAGGTGTTGGACGCCTCTGACGGTGAAAAGCTGGAGCGCTGGGGCGCCTATTACCTGGTGCGCCCGGACCCCCAGGTGATCTGGAACACGCCGAAAGCCGACCCGCACTGGCGCAGCTGCGACGCTCGCTATGCCCGCTCCAGCACCGGCGGCGGGCACTGGTCCGACCATCATCTTCCCGACCACTGGGCCATGCACTACCGGGACCTGACCTTCCTGGTCAAGCCCATGAACTTCAAGCATACGGGCATATTCCCGGAGCAGGCGGTCAACTGGGATTTTATCACCTCGATGATCCGCGCAGCCGGCCGGCCCATCCAGGCGCTGAATCTCTTTGCCTACACCGGTGGTGCGACCCTGGCCTGCGCCGCCGGCGGGGCAAGTGTCTGCCATGTTGACGCCGCAAAGGGCATGGTCCAGATGGCAAAGGACAATGCCCGCGCCTCCGGCCTCGAAAATGCACCGATCCGCTGGATCGTGGACGACTGCGGCAAGTTCGTGGAGCGGGAGATCCGCCGCGGCCGCCGCTACGACGTGATCATCATGGACCCGCCCTCTTACGGGCGCGGCCCATCCGGCGAGGTCTGGAAGCTGGAAACCAGTCTCTATCCCTTTGTGGAGCTGGTCAGCAAGGTCCTTTCGGATCATCCGCTTTTTGTCCTGGTCAATTCCTACACCACGGGGCTTGCCCCGTCGGTCGTCGGCTATCTGCTTGACAGCGTCCTATCCCGGCGCTTCGGCGGCCATACCGAGAGCCGCGAGCTCGGTCTGCCGGTGAAGGCATCGGGGCTGAATCTGCCCTGCGGAGCCACAGGCCGCTGGCTCTCGCCGGAAGCCGAACGACTTTTCAACCGATAAAGGAGCCCCTATGCCTGAACCGATCATTGTCACCGAGGACCTCAGCTTCACCTATCCGCCCAACGGCGAGAAGCTGGCCTTCCCGGTGTTTGAACATCTGAACGTTACCATCGACCGCGGAAGCTTCACCGCTGTCATCGGTCCGAATGGCTGCGGCAAATCCACCCTGGCCAAGCATTTCAACGGCGTCCTGCTTCCCTCCGGCGGCAGGGTCCTGGTCGCGGGCATGGAAACGACCGATGAGGAGCTGCTGCTGGAGATTCGCCGCACCGTCGGTATGGTCTTCCAGAACCCCGACAACCAGATCGTCTCCAACGTCGTGGAGGAGGACGTGGCCTTTGCGCCGGAAAATCTTGGCGTACCAACTGCAGAGATCCGCAGCCGTGTGAACGACGCCCTGAAGACCGTGGGAATGTATGAGTTCCGGGAGCACGCCCCGCACCTGCTCTCCGGCGGTCAGAAGCAGCGCATTGCCATTGCCGGTGTGCTTGCCATGCAGCCGACCTGCATCGTCCTGGACGAGCCAACGGCCATGCTGGACCCGCGGGGCAGGGAGGAGGTCGTCGAGACCATTTCCCGTCTCAATCGGGAGCGCGGCATCACAGTCGTCCTGATCACCCATCATATGTCCGAGGCCGTGAACGCCGACCGCGTCATCGTGATGCAAGATGGCGGGATCCTGCTGGACGGCACGCCCCGCACGGTCTTTACCCAGGTCGAAACCCTGCGGAACGCAGGGCTGGATGTTCCGCAGACGACGGAGCTGCTCTATGAGCTGAGCCGACAGGGCTGGAACGTCCCCCTTGACGCGCTTTCGGAAGCCGAATGCGCCGAGGCCCTGCTTCGGGTCCTGCGGAGTCCCGACTAATCTCCCTTCTGCGATTCTTTCCATTGGAGGATACTGCATTGTCCCCGATTATTTCCGTCAACGATCTGACGCATATTTACAGCGCCGGAACCCCGTTCGAGCATGTCGCAGTCGATCATGTCAGCTTTTCCGCTGAGGCAGGCGAGCTGATCGGCGTCATCGGCCACACCGGCTCAGGCAAGTCCACCCTGATCCAGCACCTCAACGCCCTGCTCAAGCCAACCTCCGGAACCGTGACCTTCCGCGGCGAAGACGTCTGGAAAGACAAGAAATTCACCCATTCCATCCGAGGCAAGGTCGGTCTGGTGTTTCAATACCCGGAGTATCAGCTTTTTGAAGAGACCTGTTTCAAGGACATCGCCTTCGGCCCGAAGAATCAGGGCGTGAGCGGCGCTGAGCTTGAGCGCCGGGTATACCGTGCCGCAGGCTTTGTCGGTCTGGATCGGGAGCTGTTGGAGAAATCACCCTTCGATCTCTCCGGTGGGCAGAAGCGCCGCGTTGCCATCGCCGGTGTGATTGCCATGGAGCCGGAGGTTCTGATCCTGGACGAGCCCACCGCCGGACTGGACGCTGCCGGACGAGAGGCGATCTTAAAGAACATCCGCGACTACCGGGACGCCCAGAATGCCACCGTGCTCATGGTTTCCCACTCGATGGAGGAGGTCGCCCGCACCTGTGACCGCCTGGTGGTTATGCATCAGGGCCACATTGCCATGGACGGAACACCGGCGGAAATCTTCCCCCGGGCCGCTGAGCTCAAGGCCATCGGCCTGAGCGTTCCTCAGGTGACCGAGGTCTTCACCCGCCTGCGGGCGGCCGGAATCCGGCTCCCGGACGACGTCTATACGGTCCGTCAGGCCGTCGCTGCCCTGACCGCGCGGAAGGGAGGGACCGACGCATGCTGAAGGATATCACCCTGGGTCAGTATTTCCCCGGAAAAACGCCGATCCATCGCCTCGATCCCCGGACGAAGCTCCTGCTGCTTGTGATTTACATGGTTGCGCTCTTTTGCGCAAAATGGTTCGTCTCTTATGCACTGGTCCTGGTTTTTCTGATCACGGCCACCGCCGTCGGCAGGATTCCCCTGCGCTCCATGACCCGCGGTCTCAAGCCCATGCTGATTTTCATCATCCTGACTGCGGTTCTGAACCTCTTCTACACCCGGGAGGGCAGACTCCTCTTCGAGTGGAAATTCATCCACATCTACACCAAGGGCGTTGAGACGGCCTTTTTCATGGTCCTGCGAATCATGATGTTGATCTGCGGCACCTTCCTGCTGACCTACACCACTTCTCCCATCGCCTTGACTGACGGCCTGGAGAGCCTGCTCAGCCCTCTCAAAAAGCTCAAGGTCCCGGTCCATGAGCTCGCCATGATGATGAGCATTGCCCTGCGCTTCATCCCCACCCTGATCGAGGAGACGGATAAGATCATGTCCGCCCAGAAGGCCAGAGGCGCAGACTTCGAGACCGGCAGTCTGGTCCGCCGTGCAAAGGCCCTGATCCCGATCCTTGTGCCGCTCTTTGTCAGCGCCTTCCGACGGGCCGATGAGCTTGCAACGGCCATGGAATGCCGCTGCTATCACGGCGGTGAGGGACGCACCCGCCTCAAGGTTCTGCGCTTTGCATCGATGGACTATGTCGCCCTGGCCATCGGCGTCCTGCTGGTCGCCGCGGTGATCGTGCTGCGCCGCTTCGGACTGTAACCCTATGAGAAATATCGTACTGATTCTGAAATACGAGGGCTCCGCTTACCACGGCTGGCAGGTACAGAAAAACGCCGTCAGCGTGGCTGCGACCCTGGAAAAGGCCACGTCGATGGTCGTTGGACATCCGGTCCATATCACCGGCTGCGGCAGAACCGACGCCGGCGTCCATGCCAGACGCTACGTGGCCAATTTCCGCACGGAATCCCGGATCCCGGTGGACCGGCTGCCCTATGCCCTCAATACTCATCTGCCGGAGGACATCGTGGTCAGTGAGGCTTTCGATACCCATCCGGACTTCAACGCCATCGGCTCCTGCGTGCGGAAGGAATATACCTATCTCATCTATAATTCCCACATCCGCGACCCGTTTTATGTTAACCGCGCATGGTTCTATCCAAAGCATTTGGATGAAGCCGTGATGCAGCGGGCGGCTGACTGTTTTGTCGGAACCCACGACTTTGCCGCGGTCCGGTCTGTGGGTACAGATGTCAAATCCACGGTGCGCACAGTCTACCACTATCAGGTAGAGCGGGATGGAGATCTGATCTCCTGCCGCATCTGCGCAAATGGCTTCCTCTACAATATGGCCCGCGCAATGGTCGGAACCGCGGTATACGCTGCGGAGGGTAAATTCCCGCCGGAGGCTGTGACAGACATCCTTGCCGGCAGAAACCGCACCGCTGCCGGTCCGACCGCACCTGCGGGCGGGTTGTACATGACAAGGCTGTGGTATGACGATGGAAAGGCGGTGTTTCACGTTGAATGATAACCACGCCCCGGAACGAACGCCGGGCGGCAGCGGCGCGCTGCGGACCTTTAAGATTATCGTGATCGTCGCAATTGTTTTGATTGCCATCGGGGTTGCAGCGTCGCTGATCTTTCCGAAGCTCTTCAATACGGACAGTGTCGTCCGCTTCTTCCGTTATATGGGCCTAAAGGACCGGAAAAACTATGGCGTGATCAGCTTCGATGCCGGCTCCGCCAACGGCTATGCTGCCTTTGGCGGCGGTCTGTTGGTCTCCGGCGAGGGTGGCATGATCGTCTACGATCTGGAAGGGGAGCAGAAGGCCTTTGTGCAGGCCTCCTTCCCGACGCCGGTGCTCACCTTCGGAGAAGCAGTGAGCTTCTGCTTCAGCCCGGGCAGCAGCTATGTGGCCGCTGTGGACGAGAGCGGTGGGATTTGCTTGGATGAGGCTTTGAGCGGCGAGGTGATTGACGCCGACGTTTCAAATGACGGCTATACAGCCTATATTCTGAGTGAGACTGGTTATAAATCCGTCGCCACGGTTCGGAACCCGAAGCTGGACCCCACGTTCCGTTTTTCCTCCAGAACCCGCTACCTGAACGCCTGTGCGGTCAGTGAGGGTGGGACCTATCTGGCCCTTGCCACACTGGGCGAGGAGGACAGCGTCTACCGCTCCAGCGTCACGGTTCTTCGAACCGATGAGGCGCTCAGCGACCTGGACGAGGATGGAAGCTCTGCAGTCCGGGTTGACCTGGGTAATCAGATTATCCTGGATCTGGAGTTTATAGATCGCAGCCATCTTTGTGCCATCGGCCAGGACAATGTGACCTTCTTTGACGTTGATGGAGAGATCTCCAACTCCGTCGCTCTGTCCGGGCAGACGATTCTGGATTACGAATTCAGCGCAGACGGCTTCATGGCCCTGGTTCTGGAGCAGAACATCGCAGGCAGCGGCACGCGCCTGCAGATTCTGGATCATACCGGAGAGCTCCTGGCGGAGACGATTCCCGATGGCGCCATCCGGGACGTATCGGTCAAGGACCGGTATGTTGCCCTGCTGACCGACCGTGAGCTTCTGATTCTCAACCGTAAGCTCAAAACCTTTTACCGAACAGAAGAGCTGCACGACGCGACCAATGTACTGGTACGGGACGACGGAACCGCGTTCCTGCTCAGCAACAGCTCTGCACATCTCTATATCCCGTAGCCTTTCGGGCAGGGGGAAAGGAAACTGAATGAAACCTACGCTTTGCAGTCGCTGCAAGAAAAACGTCGCAGTGATTTTTATCACAAAAATTGAGAACGGCGTCTCCACCAACGAAGGCCTCTGCCTGAAATGCGCAAAGGAGCTCGGCATCAAGCAGGTGGACGATATGGTCAAGCAGATGGGCATTTCCGATGAGGACATTGAGAATATGTCCGGCGAAATGATGTCTCTGATGGGCGGTAATCCCGAGGAGGACGGCGGTGATGACGACGAGCTCGACAGCCAGACCGCAACCTTCCCGTTCCTGAACAAGCTCTTTGGCGGACTGACCGGTCGGCAGAACAACGCGGATCATCTTTCCGAGAAACAGAATACGCCGAAAAATGAGTCTGCAACTCCGACCAAGCCAACAAAAATGAAACACAAGTTTCTGGATACTTACTGCCTGAATCTGACCGAGCGGGCAAGAGACGGCAAGCTTGACCGGATCGTCGGCCGTGAGATCGAGACCAATCGTGTCATCCAGATCCTCAACCGCCGGCAGAAGAACAATCCCTGTCTGATCGGCGAACCCGGCGTGGGCAAGACGGCCATTGCCGAAGGCCTGGCGCAGAAGATCGCTGCCGGGGAGGTTCCCTTCAAGCTTCGCGACAAGGAGGTCTTCCTGCTCGACATGACAGCCATGGTCGCCGGAACCCAGTTCCGCGGTCAGTTTGAAAGCCGTATGAAGAATCTGATCAGCGAGATCAAGGCCTGCGGCAATATCATCCTGGTCATCGACGAGGTCCACAACCTGGTCGGCGCAGGGGATGCGGAAGGCTCGATGAACGCCGCAAACATCCTCAAGCCCGCCCTTTCTCGCGGCGAGGTCCAGGTCATCGGCGCCACGACCTTCAAGGAATATCGGAAATATATCGAAAAGGATTCTGCGCTTGAGCGCCGCTTCCAGCCGGTCATCGTCAATGAGCCGACCATCGAGGAGTCTGTGTCGATCCTGCGCGGCGTTGCGCCGTATTATGAGCGCTTCCACGGGGTCGAGGTCACACCGGAGATTGCTCGGCAGACCGTCCTGCTCTCGGAGCGTTACATCACCGACCGCTTCCTGCCCGACAAGGCCATCGACCTGCTGGACGAGGCCTGCTCCGATGAAAACCTCAGAAACCCGGATATCAACCGTCTGGGCGAGGCCTCGAAGGAGCTGTCCGACGTCGAGCTGGAGCTGAAGATGCTCTCTGAGAAGCCCGAGGAGAAGACTCCTGCCGATTACGAACGGATCGCGACCCTGAAATCCCGGGCTTGCCAGCTTGGCGAGGAGGTCACGAAGCTCGAATCCAAGCCCAAGCCGCGTCTGACCATGGAGAGCCTGGCCCGGATCATTGAGCTCTGGACCAAGATCCCTGCCTCCAAGATCCAGGCGCAGGAGTATGAGCAGCTCCGCCATCTGGAGGACAACCTCAAAAAGCATGTGGTGGGACAGGACGAGGCCATTTCCGCTATCGCCTCCGCCATCCGCCGCAGCCGCGCGGGTATTTCGATCAAGAAGCGCCCGGTGTCCTTTATCTTTGTTGGCGCCACCGGTGTCGGCAAGACCGAACTGGTCAAGCGGCTGGCGGACGAGCTGTTTGAATCTGTGGAATCCCTGATCCGCCTGGATATGTCGGAGTACATGGAAAAGCACTCCGTTTCCAAGATGATCGGCTCGCCTCCGGGCTATGTCGGCTATGACGAAGCCGGGCAGCTCACCGAGAAAATCCGTCGTAAGCCCTATTCCGTGATCCTCTTTGATGAGATCGAAAAGGCCCATCCTGACGTGATGAACATCCTCCTACAGATCCTGGACGAGGGCCGCATCACCGACGCCCAGGGCAGGCTGGTCAACTTCGAAAACACCATCATCGTCATGACCTCTAATGCCGGCTCCGACCGCCGGGACGGCAGTGTGGGCTTCGGCAAGAGCGTCACGGAGCAGAGCAAGGAGAAGGCCCTCAAGGCCCTTGGAGAGTTCCTGCGCCCTGAGTTCATCAACCGCGTGGACGAAATCATCTGCTTCAATAAGCTGTCTGAGGCCAACTTCCGCGACATTGCCGTTATCATGCTGGGCGAGCTCCGGGAGGGACTGAGCAACCACGGAGTTACGCTCGAATGGGACGACTCTGTCCTGGATTATCTGACCGAGAAATCCTTCTCCGTCCAATACGGCGCCCGCAATCTGCGCCGGACCATTGAAAAGGACATTGAAAACCCCGTCGCCGAGAAGATGATTGACAGCTACCGCGCCCCCATCCGCGCCATCCATCTGTCTGCTGCGGACGGAGCACTCCGGTTTGAAACGCGGTGAAGAGCCGTGACGTAGCATTGGGCGGCGTACTCGCCGCCCTTGCCGTTGTATGCCTGCTCCTGGGCGGGATGATAGGGATCGGCACCTTTGCAGGGCCGATGCTGGCCTCTCTGCTGCTGATTCCTTTGCTGGAACGGCTTCCGGCCAGCGGCTGCATCGGTTGGTATGCGGTGGTCGCAGTCCTGGGGCTGTTGCTTTGCCCGGATCGGGAAAGTGCAATGACCTTCGCCTTCCTGGGCTGGTACCCGATCGGCAAGCAGCGCCTCGACCGTCTGCGGCCCCTGCCCCGATTTCTGGCGAAGCTCGCCATCTTCCACGTTGCCGTGGCGGCAGCCTACACCGTGCTGATTTTCCTGCTTCAGCTGGATGCCCTGGTTCGGGAGCTGAAGGAATCCGGGCCAGTCTGGCTGATCGTCCTGCTGCTGCTTGGCAACCTCGCTTTTTTTCTCTATGACCTTGTACTTGCCAGACTCCAAAAGTACTGGCGTCTTCGCTTTGGGAAATAAAATCCGCTGCCCGTGAAAGGAGCGTTACCACTGTGGATGAAACCAGACTCCATGCGCATTATCATGATCCGGATGAAAAAAAGCGCCAGCTCAACCGGCTCTCGCGCATCATCGGCCATCTTCAATTTGTAAAAAAGCAGATCGAAAGCGACGAAGACTGCGCTGACGTTTTGCGTCAAATTTCTGCGGCCCGTTCAGCCTTGAACGGGCTTGGTAAGGAAATCATTCAGGAGCATATGTCTCACTGCATCGTCCACGCGCTGGCCGATGGCGATACCCAGAAGCTCGAGGATTTCCAAAAGGCGATTCAGGAATATCTGTAAGCGCCGAGTGCTGCTGACATAAAAAACTTCCCCGGAAGCAGATGCTTCCGGGGAAGTGCCATATTCATTTAGTTCTTGCGCAGCTTGCGGACGGAGAGAACAACGCCGGCGACAGCGATCACCGCGATCAGAACCAGCCATTCAGTGGGCAGACCGGTGTTCGGGGAGATCGGGGTGTCATCTGTCTGGGGAGTCGGAGGGTTCTGGCCCTTATACTTCACATGGATGACCAGATCGCCGTTCGGGTGGATCACAAAGGTGTTGCCGTTCTGTGTGACCGTGTAGTCGCCCTCGATCTCAAGGTGATCGAAGATGTACTGAGCGCCTTGATCCTTCGGGGTGAAGATGAAATCCTCTCCGACGGTGACCAGAACCTGGCCGTCATAGACCACCTGGTCCAGATCGTAGTAGACGTCAATCTTGTACTCTTTCTTTTCCGTGGGGCTGACGACTTCTTCTGTCTCCTCAGTGTTCTCGCCCGCAAAAACAGGCATGGCAATGGCCGTTAACATCAGAACAGCCAGCAGAATCGCGAAAAGTCTTTTCATATGAATCCTCCTTATTGAATGCCTGGTTGGGTCATCCTTTTTTGTCTGCATTATATCATGTGTATTATACCACATTTTTTGTATTTGTAAATAGGAAATCGAAATTTTTTTGATTTGCACCTTTCGTTTTCCGTTCCGCTGCCCTCAGTCGTAGAGCTCGCGCACGAGCCGCCGCGCCTCAGCGCGGACCCGGTCGGCGTCGATGGTCTTGAATTCACCATTTTCATAGAGGACCTTTCCATCTACCATCGTCAAGCAGACGTCGCTTGCCTGTGCGGAATAGGTCAGCATTGCAGGATAGTCAAAGGCCGGGATCAGGTGCGGACGGTCAAAGTCCACGGCGATGACATCCGCCTTCTTGCCTACGGCCAGCTCGCCGGTATCCGGCCGCCCTTGAAGTCTGGCGCCATTGCGCGTCGCCATTTTCAGAAGGGAGGCGGGGGTGACAACGGTTGGATCTCCGGTGAACCCGTTGTGGATCACAGAGGCCAGATGGAGCTCCTCGAGCATGTTGAGATTGTTGTTCGATGCTGCGCCGTCGGTGCCGATGCAGACGTTGATGCCCTTGTCGAGCATCTGCTGGACCGGCGCGAAGCCGCTGCCAAGCTTCATGTTGCTGCTCGGGCAGTGGACCGGGTTGACGCCATTGGCCTTCAGGATCTCCATGTCGGCTTCGGTGACCCAGACACAGTGGGCCGCGGTGGTCCGGTTGCGGAAGGTCCCGAGTTTTTCAAACAGGGCCGTGGGCGTCATGCCGAATTTTCGGATACAGGCCTCGTGCTCAGATTTCGTCTCCGAAAGATGGATGTGCATGCCCGCACCCTTTTCAAATGCCACGGCGCTGTAGGCCTCAATGGTCTCCGGGGTACTGGTATACTCGGCGTGAATGCAGAGATCAATGCGGATTTTGCCTTCGTTATAGTTCTGATAGCGGTCGAACAGAGCGAGTCCTTCCCGACAATCCTCGTTTTTCTCAAAGGGCAGATCCGGACGCCCCTGCGTGGAGCGGCAGATGTTGGCCTTCATCCCGGCCTCGCAGAGGGCCTCGATGGTCTGGTCGCAGCGGTAATACATGTCCGAAAAGGAGGTGATGCCGCTGGCAATCATCTCCAGGATCGCAAGCTCGCTGGCGACACGGACGCCGCGGTCGGTCCATCGGGCCTCGGTGGGGAAGATATAGTGGTAGAGCCAGTCCTGCAAATTCAGATCGGACCCGATCCCGCGCAAAAAGACCATAGGACTGTGGCAGTGGCAATTGATCAATCCGGGGAGCAGCAGCTTGCCGCGCAGGTCCTTTTCCGCATCATAGGCATCCAGGGGCCGCTCGGTCGAGAGCCAACAGATCGTGTCTCCGTCAATGCCCAGATAAGCGTCGCGCAGGGTGCGCCAGACTTCGCCTTCCAGCGTCAGAATATCGGCGTGCTTGAGCAAGAGTTTCAAAAGAATCGCCTCCCTGTACAGTTTGGTTTATCCCTATTATACCCAATTCCGGACGGTCTGTCAATCCAAATCCCGGGAACTGCAGCCCGGGAAAGAATCAAAGCCGCCTCATCTGCAGATGAAGCGGCTTTGGCCGTCGCAGAAACGGACTGCGAATTATTCTTCTTTTTTGTTTGCTGCTCTGCGCCAAAGATCCAGATGGAACTGAATGTAGAGCACAAGCGCCAGCGTAACGCAGAACATGCACAGCACGATCAGGCACGTTGAAAGCCAGGACGGCATATCTTTGAAGATCAGAAGCGCCAAACCGGTGGCATAGAGCATCACCGTGCTGAGCTTGCCATACCATTTCGCACTGAAAACGCCATTGATACGCTTCATCGTGATCAGTCCCAGAATCAGCATCACGGTCTCGCGGACGACGCACATCGCAAGCAGATACCACATCAGCGGATGCGTAAACGCCAGGCAGAGGACCAGACATACCTGTGTCAGCTTATCGGCCACAGGATCCAAGGCCTTGCCGAGATCGGAGACCATATTGAATTTACGTGCAATTGCGCCGTCCAAAACGTCAGACAGAGCCGAGATTGCCAGAAGCAGGATGGCCAGCTTCGTATTATGCAGACTCGTGTAGGACCAAATAATGAAGGGCAGCAGCACGATCCGCAGCATGGTCAACAGATTTGGGATCGTCCAGACCTGTCCCTTGCGAAAGAGCTCGCTTACTCGCATGAGAACCTCCGAGATAAATTTATACATTCTAAATCATTATTATAGCAGAAATCCGCCGACTGTCAACCATGTTTTTCCAAATACAGAATGGAGCAGGGCAAGATCGTGGGAAAGCTTTCGGAGGAGAAGGGGAGCAGCGCTATGGCTGCTCCCCCGTTGCTTCCTCGTCAGTTTTTAGCTCGTCCTCCGACGCTTCCTCGGCCTCGATCTGCTTGATGATGCACTCGTTGCCCCGGAGAAGCCAGGTCTCCCCGCTATGGCAGTAGGGGCATTCGCGACCATACTTCACGGTCTCGTAGGTCCGCTTGCAGCTGTCGCACCAGGTCACTGCGGGGATGGTCTCCAAAATCAGCTTGGATTCCTTCAAAAGCGGGTGCCGCACCTTGAAGTAGTCCCAGCACTCCTGGAAGTAGTCGGTCAGAATGCCGGAGACCTCTCCGACCTGTAGGGTCACAGAGCCGATTTTTGCGAGATGCTCCTCGGCAGCCGTTTCGTCCAGCGTCTTTGCCAGATGGAGCACGATTCCCATTTCATGCACGGCTGATCCTCCGTTAATCCTGCATCAGCTCATCCACATCCACGGCGTTGCCGGTGTGCGGGAGCTTCTCGGGCCGCGCAGCGACCTGCTTCTTGAACTCGCGGCGCTTCTCGCGCATGATCTTGGCCTCCTTCGAGCCGCTGTTGATCAGGATCTTGAAGGCTCTGGGGACCGCATATCCGAGCAAACCGCCGACTTTGTCCTCGGCGCGGCGCATCGTCGAATTCTGCGGATGGTCGCGCACCAGGTGGATGGCGTCAAACTCGCAGCGGGTGGTGCAGAGTCCACAGCCGATGCACTTGTTGGGATCCACCACGCTCCGGCCGCAGCTCAGGCAGCGGGAGGCCTCCGTGTGGACCTGTTCCTCGGTGAGAATGCCGCGCGGGTCTGAGAATTTTGCCTCGTGGTCAGCGCCAGCCTTCTCGGGCGGGACCTGGCGCTGGGCGTGGTCATAGGAGTCGATTGCCACATTGTCGCGGTCGAGCGCCTTAAAGTAACGGCGATCGCGGGCCAGAGTCTGGGGCACGTTGTTTTCCGAGACAAACCGGGCCAGGGATTCTGCTGCCTCGTGGCCCTGACCGATGGCATCGATCACGAACTTCGGGCCGGTGTAGACGTCGCCGCCCACGAAGATGGAGGGATCGGCGGTCTGATAGGTGAACTTGTCAGCCACGGGGTAGTTGCCGTGCCAGAACTCGACCTTGGTGCCGTCCAGGAGCTTGCCCCATTCGATGGCCTGGCCGATGGCGAAGATCACGTAGTCTGCGTCCACGGTCATGGTCTCGTTCTCATCATACTTCGGGGAGAATTTCTTGGTCTGCGGGTCGATGGTGGAAAGACAGCGCTTGAAGGTCAGGCCGGATACGTGGCCGTTTTCGGCGGTCAGCACCTGCTTCGGGCCCCAGGACGGGAGGATCGTCACGCCGTCCTCTTCGGCTTCCAGGATCTCCTCCGGGGAGGCAGGCATGGTCTCGCGGGACTCCAAGCAGTACATCGAGACCTCCGCCGCGCCGAGGCGCTTGGCTGTGCGGGCGCAGTCGATGGCCACGTTGCCGCCGCCGACCACCACGACCTTCGCGGGCATGGCCGGAGCCTTGCCGCCGAGGGCCTTCTCCAGGAAGGAGACGGCGATCTCAGTGCCGGGGGCGTCGTCATTCTCTACGCCGGGGCGTTTGCCGCCCTGGCAGCCGATGGCGATATAGAAGGCCTGGTAGCCCTCCTTGCGGAGCTGTTCGATCGTGACGTCCTTGCCGACTTCAACACCGCAGCGGATGTCCACGCCGAGCTGTCGGATGACCTCGATCTCCGCGTCGATCACGTCCTTTTCCAGCTTGAACGACGGGATGCCGTAGGTCATCATGCCGCCTGGCTTCTCGTGCTTTTCAAAGACCGTGGGATGATAGCCACGCTCGGCCAGATAGTAGGCACAGCTCAGGCCAGCCGGACCTGCGCCAATGATGGCAATCTTCTGATCCCATTCGCCGCGCACACGGTTGATCCGCTTCTTGGGCACGTAGCGGGTCTCGGCGTGCAGATCGCGCTCGGCCAGGAACTTCTTGACGTCGTCGATGGCGACGGGCTTGTCGATGGTCCCGCGGGTGCAGGCGTCCTCACAGCGTTTGTTGCAGACGCGGCCGCAGATGGCAGGGAAGGGGTTCTCCCGCTTGATCAGGGCCAGGGCCTCGGCGTAGCGGCCCTCCTTCGCCATTTTCAGATAGCCCTGCACGGGCACATGGGCCGGGCAGGCGGATTTGCAGGGGGAGGTGCCGGTCTTGTGGGTGTTGACGCGGGCGGAGTCGCGGTAATTCTCGTCCCAGGCGTACTTGCCCCAGCGGACCTTGTCGGGCAGGATGGAGATCGGGTACTCGACCTCGCTGCCGTCCTTCTGGCAGAGCTTCTGGCCCAGCTTGAGCGCGCCGGCGGGGCAGATCTCCACGCAGCGTCCGCAGGCGACGCAGTTTTCATTGGTGACCTTTGCGGTGTAGGCGCTCTTGGACATGTTGGGCGTGTTGAACAGCAGGGAGGTCCGCAGGGCGTTGCAGATCTGAACGTTGCAGTTGCAGATATCGAAGATGTGGTCTTCACCGTCGATGTTCGTGATCTGGTGAACGTAGCCGTTTTCTTCGGACTTCTTCAGAATGTCCAGAGCTTCTTCCTTTGTGATGTAGTGGGCGCGGCCAGTCTCCACGGTGTAGTCGGCCATATCGCCCACCTGGATGCACCAGTCCTTGCAATCGTCGGTGCAGCCCTCGCCGAGAACAGCGCGGGAGGCGCGGCAGGAGCAGATGCCCGCCGAAAGATGGCCCTCATATTTTTGCAGCCAGTAGGAGATCTTTTCCAGCTTTACCGACTCACGGCTCATCTGTACTTCTTTTTCCACCGGGATGACGTGCATACCAATGCCGTTGCCGCCGGGACGGACCATAGAGGTGATGTGCTCCAGGGGCAGGAAGGTCATCCGCTCGAACATCCGGGTGACCGGGGGATTCTTCGCGATCCGATCCTCTGAGGAGTTGAACAGCTCCGCACTGCCGGGCACAAAGTAGGAGGTACGGTAGCGGATCTCCTTCGGCGCGCCGGGGATCGGGCCGTTGTCGTCGTAGTGGTCGCCGTAGTCGTACTCCACGAAGCCGTGGATGCAGAGGTCGTTCAGTGCCTTTTCAAAGGCCTCCTTGCCCAGCTTCTGATTCTTGGCGAGCAGCTCGTCGTGGGTGTACCACTTGCGCTGTTTCATGGACAGGGCGACGTCCACCTCGTTTTCGCTGAGGATCTCGCGCAGACCCCAATATTCCTCATCGGTGGTCTTCAGACCGAAGAGCTTGTGCGGCACGTTGTCGGTGATCTTTGCGCCGAGCTTGGCATACTTTTTCTTCTTTTCCGCTTCGCCGTCGTACTGCGATTTGGTCGCCGGGTTCTTGTCATAGATTTCAGGCATGTAGGATCTCCTTTCTCTGTTGGCGGAGCCATGCTTCCCAGGCTTCCATACCCTCTCCGGTCTTGGCGGAGAGCGGGAAGACGGCAATGGTCGGATTCAGCTTGTACGCCCGTTCGGCGCAGCGTGCGAGGTCAAAGTCAAACCAGGGGAGGGCGTCGGTTTTTGAGATGATCAAAGCGTCGCTGTTTCGGAACATCAAGGGGTATTTCAAGGGCTTGTCGTCGCCCTCGGGGACCGACAGGATCATCACCCGGAGCTGGGCTCCGGTGTCGTACTCAGCCGGGCAGATCAGATTGCCCACGTTTTCCAGAAAGACCAGGTCAGTGTGCTCGGTGCCCAGGGCTTCCAGGCCGGCCCGGGTCATTCCGGCGTCCATGTGACACATTCCGTCGGTGTGGGCCTGAATGGAGCGCGCACCGGCGGCCTCCATGGCCTCGGCGTCCACCTGGGCGTCCAGGTCGGCCTCCAAAACGGCGATGCGCAGATCCGGCATGTCCTGTACGGTTTTGGTCAGCAGGCTCGTCTTGCCCGAGCCCGGTGCGCTCATCAGATTGACCAGCAGGACGCCGCGCATGGTCAGCTCTTCACGCAGGGTCTCTGCGTCGCGGTCATTGGAGGCCGTCACGGTCTCTTTCAGTTGGATGACCTTCATCCGTTCGACCTCCCTTCGATCTGCGCGGTCAGGTAGTCCGTCCAGGCTTTGAAGCCTTCTCCGGTCTTGGCGGAAATGGGCAGGATCTCCATTTCCGGATGGCGCAGCGCCACGTTCTGCCGCAGGGAATCGAGCTCGAAGCCGAAGACCGACGCGACGTCCGTCTTGTTCACCAGCAGCACGTCGCTGACCTGGAACATCAGTGGGTACTTGAGCGGCTTGTCGTGCCCCTCCGGTGTGGAGAGAATCATCACGCGCAGGTCCGCGCCGACGTCAAATTCCGCGGGGCAGACCAGATTCCCTACGTTTTCCAAAAAAATCAGGTCGTAGTCGGTTCCGAGGCGCTCAAGGGCTCGCCGCGTCATATCGGCGTCCATGTGGCAGCTCCCGCCGGTGTGGACCTGCAGAACCGGGATGCCTGACGCAGCGATGGCCTTCGCGTCCACGTCTCCATCGGCGTCAGCCTCTATCACAGCGATCCGGTGCTGATTTCGCAGGGCCTCGATGGTCCGAAGCAGGGTCGTGGTCTTGCCCGCCCCGGGAGAGGCCATCAGATTGACCAAGAAAGCCCCGCTCCGCCGGAGCGCCGCGCGGTTTTCCGCCGCCGCGGCGTCGTTGTCGGCCAGGACCCGTTCCTTGGTCTCGATCACTTCAAAGTTCATATCGTTCTCCTGAAAAACTGCCCCCGCGCGTCGCGGGCGGGGGCAGCTGAATTGACGGTTATTCGGTTTCGGTGGGGTAGCTGGCCTTACCGGTGGCCTTGCGCTTGATGATCTTGGCCGCACGCTTGGCCGCATAGGGGCCGACGATCTTCATCATTTCCTCGGCGGTGTGCATCTCGCTCGCCTGCGGAATGTCGCGGGTCAGATGAATCGCGTCAAACTCGCAGCGGGTGGTGCAAAGACCGCAGCCGACGCACTGGTTGACGTCCACGGTGGTGGCACCGCAGTGGAGGCAGCGGCTGGCCTCGGCCCGGACCTGTTCCTCGGTCAGCGGCAGGCGCAGATCGTCGAAGGTCGCGGTTCTCTTGCCGGATTTGAAGCCGGGGGTCTGGCGTTCGGCGTTGTCGTAGCCCTCCACGCGGATATCGTCGCGGTCGAGCTCGATGAACTCGCGCAGGTCACGACCGATCGTCAGACTCTGGCCGGGATGGACAAAGCGGTTGATGGAGACCATGCCCTCGCGTCCGTCGGCAATCGCGTCGATGGCGAATCTCGCGCCGTGGCGCACGTCGCCGCCCACAAAGATATCGGGCTCTGCGGTCTGGCGGGTCACGGGGTCGGCCTTGGCGGTGCCGTTGCGGTTGAGCTCAACCTTGGAGCCGTCCAGCAGCTTGCCCCATTCGGCGCTCTGGCCGATGGCCATCAGCACGTTGGAGCAGGGGACGGTGATCGTCTCGTTCTCGTCGTAGACGGGGGAGAAGCGGTGCTCGGCGTCATAGACGCGGGTGCACTTCTTGAACACGATCCCGGTCACAGCGCCGTTCTCAGTCAGAATCTCCTTCGGGCCCCAGCCGTTGCGGATGACGATTCCCTCTTCCTCGACCTCGGCGACCTCGTCCTTTGCCGCGGGCATCTCGTCCCGCTGCTCCAGGCAGAGCATCGTGACGGTCCCGTCCGTCGTGCGGACGGCAGTGCGGGCCACGTCAGCGGCCACGTTGCCGCCGCCGACCACGACCACGTCGCCCTGCAGGCGGATGGACTCGTCCTGGTTGACACGGCGCAGGAAGCTGACGCCGGACTCGACGCCCTTGGCGTCCTCGCCGGGCACGCCGGCCAGACGTCCGCCCTGCAGACCGATGGCGACGTAGAAGGCCTTAAAGCCCTGCTTGCGCAGCTCATCCAGCGTCACGTCCTTGCCAACCTCAACGCCGCAGCGGATCTCCGCGCCCATCTTCTCGATCAGCTCGATCTCACGGGTGAGCACATCCTTTTCGAGCCGGAAGGAGGGGATGCCGTTCATCAGCATGCCGCCGGGACGGGACTCGCGCTCGAAGACGGTCACAGGATAGCCCTCAGACCGGAGGTAGTAGGCCGCGGACAGACCGGCGGGACCCGCGCCGATGACGGCGATCGGGAATTCGTCCCACTGCTTTCCCTCTCCGTTCTCGCAGATGGGCAGCTTCGGATCGACCTTGAGCTCCTGCTGGGCGAGGAACTTCTTGATCTCGTCGATGGCGACGGGCTTGTCGATGGTGCCGCGGGTACAGCGGTCCTCGCAGCGGCGGTTGCAGACCGCGCCGCAGACGGCAGGGAAGGGGTTGTCCTGACGGATCAGGTCCAGAGCCTCGGCATAGCGGCCCTCGGCGGCCATCTGGATATAGCCCTGCACGGCCAGGTGGGCCGGGCAGGCGGTCTTGCAGGGAGAGGTTCCGGACTCCCAGCAGTTGATCTTGTTGTGATCCCGGTAGTCGGGGTCCCAGCGGTCCTCGCCCCAGGGCAAATCGTCCGGGAGGTCGTGGAGCTTGTACTTCATTTTCGTGCCGTCGGCCTTGCAGAGTTTCTGGCCGAGCTTGGCGGCACCGGCGGGGCAGACCTCCACGCACTTGCCGCAGGCCACGCACTTGTCCTTGTCCACATGGGCGCGGTAGGCCGAACGGGACATATTCGGCGTGTTGAAAAGCTGAGAGGTACGCAGACCGTAGCAGGAGCCGGGGGAGCAGTTGCAGATGCCGACGATGCGGTTCGGCCCGTCCAGATTCGTGATCTGGTGGACGTAGCCCTTGCGCTCGGCCCGCTCAATGATCTCCATGGCCTGCTCGCGGGTGATGTAGTGGGCGTCCTTCCCGGAGGTGACCAGGAACTCGGCAATGTCGCCCACGCCGATGCACATCTGGCCCTCGATGTCGCCCACGCCCTCACCGCGGATGCGCTGGGCCTTGCGGCAGGCGCAGACCATGGTGCAGAAGGTGTCATATTTTTGCAGCCAGTGGGACAGATGCTCCACGCTGACGGAGGTGGAGCAGGCGTCGATCGCCTTCTCCACGGGGATCACGTGCATACCGATGCCTGCGCCGCCGGGCGGGATCAGCTTCGCGGCCAGCTCCAGGGGCTCCTGTGGGGCCAGGTTGAACATTGTGGCAACCTCGGGATGCTCGTCGGGCAGGGTGGGATGCTCCACCATGTACTCGCCGGAGCCCACGACCCACTTCGGGATCAAATACTGGATGTGGTGATCCGCGTTGTCGCGGTTCTGCTCCAGAATGCCGATCCAAAGCAGATGGTCGATGACCTTCTGGGTCGCTTCCTCGGTCATTCCGTTGCGCTGGGCCAGCTCTTTCGTGGTCAGCGGGAAGCGGCGCTTCTTGAAGCTGAGCATGAATTTGACCTCGTCCTTGGTCAGCATCCGGTCCAGGATCCAGAAATCCATGTGGTTGGTTTTCATCCCGCCGGGGGCCTTGCGAGGAATGTTGTCGGTGATCAGAACCGCCAGCTTTTTGACCAGCTTTTCTTTCTCGGGATCGCTGCAATGATAGTCCTCAAGCGGGAAATCCCGCTCATTGACGTGGATTCTCGGGTTAACGTCCTTCGGCATCGTACCTCTCTCCGTTTCTGCGTCAAGCGCTGTTGTATTTTACGATTATAGCATTTATTTTGTCATAATTCAACTGCTTTTGCAAGAGAAGCAGCGTTGTTTGCCCCTAAATGCCAAAAGCTCCCAAGCGGGAGCTTTTGGAGAAGGCCAGGAATTGGTTGCCTTCACGAGTCAATTTCCTTTCCCAACCGGCGATACATGGTCTTCTTGACGGCGCGCAGGATGTTTTCGTAGCCGGTGCAGCGGCAGAGATGGCCGGAGAGCAGCTTGCGCAGCTCGTCGTCGGTGTAAAACTTGCCGGAATCCAGAAGCTCGGATGCGGAAAGGATGAAGCCCGGGGTGCAGAAGCCGCATTGGATCGCGGTCTCGTCGATGAAGGCCTGCTGAATATCGCTCAGCTCCCCGTTCGGCCCGGTCAGGCCTTCCAGCGTGCGGATGTGCTTGCCCTCTGCCCACACGGCCAGATAGATGCAGGAGTTGTAGGCCTCGCCGTCGATCAGAACGGTGCAGGCCCCGCACTCGCCGACCTCACAGCCCTTTTTGACAGAGGTCAGATGGTATTCGTTGCGCAGCATATCCGTCAGGGAGGCGCGGACATCTACGATTTTCTCCACGTCCTGTCCGTTGATGTTGCAGTGGACGACCTTATACTGGCTCATTCGATCACACCTCCCGCCCGAAGAATGGCTTCTGTCAAGGCCCGCCGCGCCATTTCTACGGCGATGTGCTGGCGGAAGGCCTTGCTCGCCCGCCAAGAGTCTCTGGGACGGATGTCCAGCAGGACCGCCAGCGCGAATTCATCGATCATGGCCTGGGTGGGACGGCTGCCGTTGGCTACCGCCTCCGCGCTGGGCACCCGCATGGGCACCGGTCCCGCCACGCCATAGGCGATGCGGCAGCGGCGGATGTATTTTTTATCCGGACTCAGCCGCACGTTCACGGAACAGCCCAAGGAGGCGATCTCCATGGCATTGCGCATACCGTACTTGATATACTTGCCGAAGCAGTTTTCGTAGCTCTCCTTCGGGATCAAAATTGCGGTCTGGATCTCGCCCTCCTCCGCCCGGATATCCACCTGGCCGGCCTTGATGTAGAAGTCGCGGATGGGGATCCGCCGGACACCGTTTTTGCCGGTCAGCTCCACGATGGCCTCTAAGGCGTGGAGGGTGGAGGCGGAGTCGGCGGAGGTGACGCCGTTGCAGGTGTTGCCGCCGATGGTGCCGATGTTCCGGATCTGGGGCGAACCCACCTGATCCACCGCCTCCCCCAGCACGTTCACGTATTTCTGGATGATGGGGTCCCTGGTGATGTGGGAAAAGCTGGTCAGAGAGCCGATGCGGACGTTCTCGTCCTCGTCCAGGGTGACGCCCCGCATTTCGTCGATCCTATAGATGGAAATCAGTTCCTTTCCGGCCCGCTTGCCCTCCCGCATCTGGACCAGCACGTCGGACCCGCCGGCAATGATCTGGGCCTCGGGATGCTCCAGTCGAAGGCGGATCGCGTCTTGGACGTTTTCGGCCTCATAGAGCGCTTTCATATCATACATCTTGCTTCCCCTCCTCCTGCCAGACGTCGTGAATGAGTCCGGCCTTGCAGAATTCGGCGTAGAGTACGTGCGGGTTGAGCGGGAGTCGATCGATCGCAACGCCGGTGGCGTTCAGAATTGCGTTTCGGATCGCCGGCGCGCCGGAGCAGGCGGGCGGCTCACCCAGAGCCTTGGTGCCGAAGGGGGAGGTGGGCTCCGGATTCTCGATGAAGCAACCCTCCAGGCGCGGATGATCCATGAAAGTAGACAGCTTGTAGTCCAGCAGATTGTTGTTCAGCGGCCTGCCGGTCTTCTGGTCAAAGAGCAGCTGCTCCGAAAGGCCGTAGCCGATCGCCATCGACATCCCGCCGTGGACCTGCGCCTCGGCCAGGGCCGGGTTGATGACCTTGCCGCAGTCATGGACGTTGATGATCCGTATGACCTGGGCCTTGCACATGGCAATGTCCACCTCGACCTCCGCGAAGGTGCAGCCGAAGGAGTAGGCGTTGCTGCGGATCGTGTAGGTGGATTCGGCGGTGATGTGCTCGGCGTGGACCGGGTTGTACTGGGCCGTCATGGCCAGCTCCTTGAGATCCATCATCACCTCGCCGTCTTCCCGGCGGACGATTGCGCCATCCCGGATCTCCATGCTGTCCGGCGCCAGCCTGGTAAGCTCGGCGGCGTAGTTCAGAATCTTTTCCTTCAGCAGCTCCGCGGTCTGACGGATCGAGAATCCAGCCATATAGGTCTGCCGGGAAGCGTAGGCGCCAAGGCCGGTCGGCGTGATATCGGTGTCCTGGCACGAGACCACGCGCACGTCCCGGTAGCTCCTGAGCCCGACCGCGTCTGCCGTCATCTGGGCGTAGGCGGTGTCTGCGCCCTGGCCGATCTCGGTTTCGCCGCACTGCATGGTCACAGTTCCGTCTAAGTTGAGCAGCATCCGGTTGGAGGAGGTCTCCAGCGAGATCGGGTAGACGCCGGTGTTGTACCAGAAGGTCGCCACGCCGATGCCCCGGCGGAGATTGCCGGTCTGGTCGGCATATGCCTTCCGCTTGCCCTCATAGTCGATCAGCGCAGCACCCTTCGCCATGCATTCGCGGAAGGTGTCATAATAGTTCGTGTTGCCGGAGAAGTTGTCGTGGAAGCCCTGCGGCATGATGTTTAACCGCCGGAATTCCATCGGGTCCATGCCAATGGTCCGGGCGCAGTCGTCGATGTTGCTCTCGTCGGCGAAGCTGGCCTGAGGCATTCCGTAGCCGCGCATGGCCCCGGCCGCGGGTCGGTTCGTAAAGACAGTCCAGGAATCACATTCCATGTTCGGGCAGGGGTAGTGCTGGCCAAAGGAGCCCATGGCTTTGGCCGCAATGGAATGCCCGTGGGAGGCGTAGGCGCCCTGATTGGACCAGAGCTCAATCTTTCGGGCCGTGATCGTTGCGTTTGGCCGAAGCCAGGTCGTGATGTGGAAGCGGATCGCGTGGCGCACGCGGTTGGAGACGAAGGTCTCCTCTCGGGAGCAGTCGATCCGCACCGGCCGCCCGCCCACCTGGGTGGAACACCAGGCGCAAAGCGGTTCATAGAGGGCGTCCTGCTTGTTGCCGAAGCCGCCGCCGATGTAGGGCTTGATGATCTCTACGTCCGCCCAGGGACGGCCCAGGGCCTGGGCCACCACACGGCGGATGATGTGCGGAATCTGCGTGGACGAGACCACGATAATCCGCCCGTTTTCCATCCAGGCAAAGCAGCCGTGGTTTTCGATGTGGGCGTGCTGGACCGTGGGGGTCTCGTACCAGCCCTCAACCTTGATCAGACCCGGTTCCCGGATCGCGGCGGCATAGTCACCGGAGCGGGAGGATGTGTGCTTCAGAATGTTGTTGGGGAAGGCCTCGTGGAGCAGGGGAGCGCCATCCTGCATTGCCTCCTGCTGGTCGAGGACAAAGGGAAGCTCCTCATACTCGATCTCCAGGGCCCGGACGCCCTGTATCGCCGCCACCTCGTTCTCTGCGATCACGACGGCCACGTCGTCGCCCCAGTAGCGCACATGGGTGTTGAGCAGCTTGCGGTCGGCTACGTCCTGATGGCCGGGATCCATCGACCAGGGGTGACCCGCCGTGGGAAACGGAATGTCCGGTACGTCGAAACAGGTCAGCACACGGACTACGCCGGGGATAGCGGAGGCCTTCCCGGTGTGAACCGCGGTCACAATTGCGTGGGCTTTCTCCGCGTGCCGAATGCGGGCGTAGAGCGTCCCGGCAGGGATGCGGTCTTCGTAATACTTTGTCCGCCCCGTGGCCTTGTCATAACCGTCCACACGCGCTTGACGTTTTCCGACTTCGCTCATGAAATCCCCTCCTTCCGGAAAGATGCTTATAATTATCCACCATTATCATACCACAACTTTTTGCCGATGTACAGAGCCAACGTAAGTGCTAACGTGATTTTTTTTGAGAATATCCAATGGGGCAGATCTCTGTCTGATACCGGTTCTTTTTGCGATAAAGGCTTGCATCTTACGGAACGGCATGGTATAATTTATCTAATATGAATCATCAAACAGAAAGGGTGGCGTCAGGCGGTATGTATCATAGATTATTCAAACGAGGTATCGATTTTTTCCTCAGTCTGCTTGCCCTGCTGATCCTTTGGCCGCTCATTCTGATCTGCATGCTAGCGGTCCGGCTCTCCTCTCCGGGACCTGCGATCTTCCGGCAGCGGCGACTGGGCTACCATGGCAGGGAGTTTACGATGCTCAAGCTGCGGACGATGAAGGTCAACTCCGAGCACACCGGCTCCGGAGTCTACTCCGGGAAAAACGATCCCAGGACCACGAAGGTCGGCAGATTCCTCCGCAAAACCAGCCTGGATGAGCTTCCCCAGCTGATCAACATCCTGCGCGGCGACATGGCTCTGATCGGCCCGCGCCCGCCTCTGACCTACCATCCCTGGCCCATCGACGAATACACCCCGGAGCAGCGCCGAGTGTTTGACGCCCGACCCGGCATCACCGGCTGGGCCCAGACCCACGGCCGCAAGGACGTTGAGTGGCACCGCCGCATTGAAATGAACGTCTGGTACGTGGACCACATCTCCTTTACCCTGGACTGCAAAATCTTCTTCCTGACCTTCGCAAAGGTCTTCTCCAGCGCGGACAACCTTAACACCGGTGAAACCCTGAAAAAAGACGAGTCCACCTGATTGAAGCTCCGGTTTATCACACCCGCTTCTGTAGAGAGGCCGGCGCCGAACTCCGGCCGGGCGGAACGGTTCCCCCAGCCATCTGAAGGGTTCCTGCGTAATTATGGCAACACCACCGTTTTCTGCGTGGTGTTGCCATAATAGATGTGTCAAAGACCATTTGCCGAGGTATCCTGTTCCGGTAATGATGCATTCTGTTTATTCAGTGCGCTGACCAACTCCCACAGATATTCAGCCAGGCAAAATAAGGGGATTTGCGTAAAAAGTCCCGGATTTGGGGTGTTTGGATGTACTGCAGCACGGATTATGACCAGCTTCCGCTGGAGGAGTTCTTTCTGCCGTTTGGCGGCTCGCTGGACCCGAAGAACCGTTGGGTGAAGCTTTCCCGGATCATGCCCTGGGAGAAGATTG
>CAMHMK010000001.1 GCA_946186225.1 uncultured Clostridia bacterium | reverse complement strand
CAAGTAAGCGCTTGCCTGCACGCATCACATTCGTTAAAACATCATTTCAAATCCGCAAAACGGGGATGGCCGCAGGGCCATTCCCCGTTTTGCCCCGCAGGGCGTCCCAAGGCCGCTGTTCTTCAATTTTTGTCTTGACATCCTCCGGGTCTTGTGGTACTTTTTACATAGAAAAGCATCGGATGATGGATCCGGGAGAGACCGTGAAAATCACGGCGCCGAAGGGGTACCGCGAAAGCTCTCAGGCAGAAGGACCGGGTTCGGACGAAACACCGTAAAGTGTGCGTGGCACACGCCGTAGGTGCAACCCGCGCGAAGGGCGCGGGGAATCTCTCAGGCTTCAGACGGTGGCACGGCAACTTCTTTCCGGAGGTTGGTCAGTGCCGCCGTTTTTTGATGAAACATAAGCAATTTCAATTTCCAATACACAGGAGGTAATTCCATGAGCGAACTCAAACGTACCCAGCTCTATGACGCCCATATTGCCGCAGGCGGCACGATGGTGGACTTCGGCGGCTGGGAAATGCCCATCCAGTACCCCAGCGGCATCGTGGCTGAGCACCTGTACACCCGCAAGTGCTGCGGCATCTTCGACGTCTCCCACATGGGCAGACTGCTGATCGAGGGCCCCGACCGGGTCAAGTTCCTGCAGCACGTGCTCACCAGCAACGTTGAGGCCCTGACGCTGAACAAGGCCCAGTATTGCATCATCCCCAACGAAAACGGCTCCGCCGTGGATGACGCCTACCTCTATCAGTTCGAGGAGGACCGTTATCTTCTGGTGGTCAACGCCTCCAACACCGACAAGGACCTGGCTTGGTTCGAGCCCATCGTGAAGAACTACGACTGCACGATCCGCAACATCACCAACGAGACCATCTCCATTGCAGTCCAGGGCCCCGAGAGCGGCAAGATCCTGGCCAAGCTGGCCGGCGTCGAGGACGTCACCGCCCCCGCCCGCAACAACCTCTCCATCCTGGATCTGGAAGGCCACAAGACCTGGATCGCCCGCACCGGCTACACTGCCGAGCCCATCGGCTATGAGATCTTCCTCAAGAATGAGGACGCCATGTGGGCCTGGAACCGCCTGATGGAGATGGGCGCGAAGCCCGCCGGTCTCGGCGCGCGCGACACCCTCCGCATGGAAGGCATGCTGCCCCTCTACGGCGACGAGCTGGGCGTGGACGAGGACGGCAAGGAAATGCCGATCTATGCCCTGGCGCTGGCCCGCTTCGCTGTCTCCTTCGACCCGGCCAAGGGCGACTTCATCGGCCGCGCCGCGTTGGAGAAGCAGGCTGAGGCCCAGACCGCCTTCCGTGAAAAGCGCGGCACCGCTGCGGATCTGGAGATCCTGCCCAAGCGGATTCGTCCCATCGCTCTGCGGGACCGCGGCGTCATGCGTCACGGCATGGCCATCTACCAAAACGGCGAGAAGATCGGCTACGTCACCAGCGCCACCATGATCCCCTACTACAAGACCGAGGGCGAGGGCGAGAACCTCCGCCTGACCGACGAGACCGCCAAGCGCGCCATCGGCATCGCCTACATCACCTCTGACGTCCTCACCAACAGCGAGGTCGAGGTGGACGTCCGCGGCAAGCGCCTGAAGGCCGTCATCCCCCTGAAGCACATTGCCAACAACGTGCCCCCCTACGTCATTCCCGTCATTGCAAAATAAAATCAACAAACAAATCTCATTATCTAAACGGAGGTAACTTACAATGACTTATCCCAACGAACTGCTCTACACCAAGTCCCATGAATGGCTCAAGGAAACCGACGGCGTTGCCGAGATCGGCATCAGCGAATTCGCGCAGGACGCCCTGGGCGACGTGGTCTTCATCAACCTGCCCGAGGTTGGCGACGAGGTCGTCGCCGGCGAAGCCTTCGGCGACGTCGAGTCTGTCAAGGCCGTCTCCGACCTGCAGAGCCCCGTTTCCGGCATCGTCTGCGAGATCAACGAAGAGCTGATCGACGCTCCCGAAATGCTGAACTCCGATCCCTACGGCGCGTGGATCATCCGCGTCAAGGACGTCACCGACAAGGAAGAGCTGATGGACGCCGACGCGTACGAAGCTTTCTGCGCCGAGGAGGGCTAAATGGGAAGCTACGTTCCTGCAACCGCCGCCGAGCGGCGGGAAATGCTGCAGGCCATCGGGATGAACTCCGAAAAGGAGCTCTATTCCGACGTCCCGGCTTCGATGCTGCTCGATAAGCCGCTGAATATTCCCTCCGGCATGAGCGAGCTCGAGGTCCGCGCCAAGGTGGAGGCCATGGCCGCGAAAAACCGCGTCTATGAAACCGTCCTGCGCGGCGCCGGCGCCTATGACCACTACATCCCCAGCATTGTCAAGTACATTCCGGCCAAGGAAGAGTTCCTGACCGCCTATACGCCCTACCAGGCCGAGATGAGCCAGGGCATCCTGCAGTCCATCTTTGAGTACCAGACCATGATCTGCCAGCTCACCGGCATGGACGTCTCCAACGCTTCTGTCTATGACGGCGCCACCGCCGCTGCCGAAGCCGCCGCCATGTGCCGCGACCGCAAGCGCACCGTGACCCTGGTCTCCGCCACCGTTCATCCCGACACCATCAACACCATCCGCACCTACTGCTTCGGCACCAACCATGAGCTGCGCGTCGTCCCCTGCAAGGACGGCCGCACCGATCCCGAAGCCCTCAAGGAAATGCTGACCCCCGACGTGGCCTCTATGATCGTGCAGAGCCCGAACTTCTTCGGCCAGATCGAGGACGCCAAGGCCCTGGGCGAGATCGTCCACGCCGCCAAGGCCCAGTACATCCTCTCCTTCAACCCCATCAGCCTCGCCATCCTGGCCACGCCGAAGGAATGCGGCGCGGACATCGCCGTGGGCGAAGGCCAGCCGCTCGGCCTGCCGATGGCCTGGGGCGGCCCCTACCTGGGCATCATGACCGCTTCCAGCCGCATGATGCGCAAGCTGCCGGGTCGTATTGTGGGCGAGACCACTGACGACGCCGGCAACCGTGCCTACGTCCTCTCCCTGCAGGCCAGAGAGCAGCACATCCGCCGCGAGAAGGCCAGCTCCAACATCTGCTCCAACGAGGCCCTCTGCGCCCTGACCGCCGGTCTGTATCTGGCCACCGTCGGCCCCGACGGCCTGCGCCAGGTCGCCAAGCAGTCCATGGCCAAGGCCCACTACCTGGCCGACGCCCTCTGCGCGATCCCCGGTGTCAGCCTGAAGTACAGCGGCCCCTTCTTCCATGAATTCGTGACCGTCCTGCCCAAGCGGGACGAGGTCCTCTCCGCGCTGGACAAGGCCGGCATCCTGGGCGGTCTGCCCGTGGAGGACGGCGTGCTCTGGTGCGCCACCGAAAAGGTGACAAAGGCACAGCTCGACAAGGCTGTCGCCATCGTAAAGGAGGTGCTCGCATGAAGCTGATTTTTGAAAAGAGCATATCCGGCCGCAAGTCCAGTCTGCTGCCTGCGTGCGACGTGCCCGAGGTCGAGCTTGACGCTGCCTATCAGCGCCAGTCCGAGCTTCCCCTGCCCGAGCTGTGCGAGACCGACGTCTCCCGCCACTACACCCAGCTCTGCCAGCGGGTCCACGGCGTGAACTGCGGCTTCTACCCCCTGGGCTCCTGCACCATGAAGTACAATCCCCGCATCAACGAGGAAATGGCCGCTCTGCCCGGCTTCACCGCCATCCACCCCCTGGCCCCCAAGGCTTCCACCGAGGGCTGCCGCGAGGTGTATGAGACCGCGGCCCGCTATCTGTGCGAGATCTCCGGCATGGACGGCATGACCTTCCAGCCCGCAGCCGGCGCCCACGGTGAGTTCACCGGCGTCATGCTGATCAAGCAGTACCACGTCTCCCGCGGCGATACCGCCCGCACCAAGATCATTGTGCCCGACTCCGCCCATGGCACCAACCCCGCCACGGCGGCCATGTGCGGCTTCGAGGTCGTGAACATCGCCTCTGCCCCCAACGGCTGTGTCGATCTGGAGGCCCTCAAGGCCGTCCTCGGCCCGGACGTCGCCGGCCTGATGCTCACCAACCCGAACACCGTCGGCATCTTTGACGAGAATATCCTCGAGATCACCCGCCTGGTCCACGAGTGCGGCGGCCTGTGCTACTACGACGGCGCAAACCTGAACGCCGTCATGGGCGTCGTCCGTCCCGGCGACATGGGCTTCGACTGCATCCACATGAACCTGCATAAGACCTTCTCCACCCCGCACGGCGGCGGCGGTCCCGGCGCTGGCGCCGTGGGCTGCAAGGAATTCCTCAAGAAATTCCTGCCCAAGTCCGTCCTGATGGAGGAAGCCGGTCACATTCAGGTCCGGATGTTCGAGGGCAACTTCCTCGTTGTCGTCCGCGCACTGACCTATCTGATGACCCTCGGCAAGGAGGGCGTCCCCGAGGCGGCCATCAACGCCGTTCTCAACGCCAACTATCTGATGCGGAAGATCCAGGGCACCTTCGAGCCCGCCTTCGACCGCACCTGCATGCATGAGTTCGTCCTCGACCTCAGCGAGTTCAAGAAGGAGACCGGCGTTTCCGCCCTGGACGTTGCCAAGTCCCTGATCGACCGCGGCATGCATCCGCCCACAATGTACTTCCCGCTGATCGTCCACGAGGCCCTGATGCTCGAGCCCACCGAGACCGAGAGCAAGCAGACTCTGGATGAGGCCGCTGAGATCTTCCGCGATCTCTACAAGCTGGCCTTCACCGATCCCGAATACATGCACGCCGCGCCTCATCATGCCCAGATCGGCCGTCCCGACGAGGTCAAGGCCGCCCGCAACCCGATCCTTCGCTGGGAGCAGGCATGATCCAGCGGCTGCTGGTCTGTCGGAGCCGGGGGACCGACCCCTATGAAAACCTCGCCCTGGAGGAAGCCCTGCTTTACCGGGTCGGGGCAGGGGAGCTGATCCTCTATCTCTGGCAGAACGAACGCACCGTGGTCATCGGCAAAAACCAGAATCCCTGGAAAGAATGCAGGACCGCCCTCCTCTCGGAGGAGGGCGGTCACCTGGCCCGCCGCCTCTCCGGCGGCGGCGCTGTTTTTCATGACTGCGGCAATCTGAATTTCACCTTTCTCGTCCGCGAGACCGACTACGACGTCTCCCGCCAGCTCTCGGTTATCGAGACCGCCTGCCGGTCGCTGGGCATCCCCGTCGAGCGCTCCGGCCGGAACGATCTGCTGGCCGACGGCCGCAAATTCTCCGGCAACGCCTTCTACAAGCACGAGGGCCGGTGCTATCACCACGGCACGCTGATGGTGGACGTGGATACGGCCCTGGTCCAGCGCTATCTCAGCCCCTCGAAGGCCAAGCTGGAGGCCAAGGGCGTGGATTCCGTCCGCGCCCGGGTGGTGAATCTGAAGGAATTTGTTCCCGATCTGACCGTCGAAGGGCTTGCGTCCGCCCTCATCTCCGCCCTGCCTGCAGTCTACTCCGCAGGGGAGGGCATTCCGACGATCCAAGATTTGGATCCGAACGCCTTCGATCTCGGAGACCTGCGCGCGAAATACGCATCCGACGCCTGGCTCTACGGGCCCAGGCTGCCCTTCACCCTGTCTGTGGAGGAGCGTTTCTCCTGGGGCGGCGTGGAGCTGCAGCTGAACGTCAACGAGGGCGTCATCCGTTTGGCGAAGGTCTATACCGACGCCCTGGACGAGACCCTGGCCCCAAAGCTGGAGGCCGTCCTGCCCGGCTGCGCCTTCCGCTCCGATGCCCTGTTGGAGGCACTGAATCGGACAGACCTTCCCGATCGACAGAAAACCGACGTCCTTTCCCTGCTGCGAAAGGCGTTGTGACAAACCGAGGTGGACCGCATGAACGCAGAAATCGACGTCACCGACGTGACGCTGCAAACGGCGCGCCTGACCCTTCGTCCCTGGCGGCAGTCGGACCTGCAGGACCTGTATGCCTATGCCTCCGACCCGGAGGTGGGCCCCATGGCGGGCTGGAAGCCCCATGAGAGCCCGGAGGAATCCCAAATGATCCTGGATCGCTTCGTGAGCGGCAGGAAGACCTTTGCGCTGGAGTACCGGGGCAGGGTGGTGGGCTCCATCGGCGTCGAGGGCTATGACGAGGCGCGCTATCCGGAATTTTCCGAACAGCGGGTCCGGATGCTGGGCTTTGTCCTGGCCCGGGAATGCTGGGGCCTGGGCCTGATGCCGGAGGGGGTCAGCGAGGTGATCCGCTGGCTTTTCGAAGAACGAAAGCTGGACGTGATCCTCTGCGGTCACTTTCTTTGGAACAAGCAGTCCGAGCGGGTCCAGGAGAAATGCGGCTTCCGCCATTATGACTTCGGCCTCTTTACCACCAAGCAGAACAAGGTCGAGGAGCACGAGCTCAGGATCCTGACCAGAGCGGACTGGCTTTCCGCCCGATGAAAGAAGCCCTGAACAGTCCTGAATGTTCCACGTTCCATTTTCAACTTTCAACTTACGAAGGAGTTCCCTATGAACCAATTCGATCTGATTATCATCGGCGCGGGTCCCGGCGGTTATGAGGCTGCCATCCACGCCGGCAAGCTCGGCAAGAAGGTGGCGGTCGTGGACTGCCGCGAGGCCGGCGGCACCTGCCTCAACCGGGGCTGCATCCCCACCAAGACCCTCCTGCACAGCTCCGAGCTCTACCATGAGATCCAAAACGGCGCCGCCATCGGCGTGACCGCCGAGACCGTCCGGGCCGACCTGCCCGCGATGTTTGCCCGCAAGAACGAGGTCACGGCCAAGCTCCGCGCCGGCATCGAGGCTCTGTTCAAGTCCGCGAAGGTCGATTTCCTGCGCGGCAAGGGCCAGATCGTCGGCCCGAACACCGTCACCGTCACGAATGACGAGGGCGTGCAGACCTATACCGCCGACGCCATCATTGCGGCCACCGGCTCCGTTCCCGCCCGTCCGCCCATCCCCGGCCTGGACCTGGAGGGCGTGATGACCTCCGACGAGCTGCTCGAGGGCACCGACCGCCTCTTTGACTCCCTGACCATCATCGGCGGCGGCGTCATCGGCGTCGAGTTCGCCACCTTCTTCACCGATCTCGGCTGCAAGGTCAACGTGGTGGAGGGCCTGGACCGTCTCCTGCCCAACATGGACAAGGAGCTGGGCCAGAACCTGGCCATGATCCTCAAAAAGCGCGGGGTCAACATCCAGACCAACGCCATGGTCGCCAAGGTCGAGAAGACCGAGACCGGCATGGCCGTCCACTACACCCAGAAGGATAAGCCCGGCGTCGTCGAGAGCGAGGTTGTCCTCTGCGCCATCGGCCGCAGCCCCTACTTGCAGGGCCTCTTCGCCGACGGCATCGAGCCGGAGACCGAACGCCGCCGCCTGAAGGTGGACGAGCACTTCCGCACCTCCGTTCCCGGCGTCTGGGCCATCGGCGACGTCTCCTCCAAGGTCCAGCTGGCCCATGTGGCTACGGCCCAGGGCATCGCCTGCGTGGATGAGATCTGCGGCCTGGCCCCGTCCCAGGATCTCAGCCTGGTCCCCGGCTGCATCTACTGCCGTCCGGAGATCGCCTCCGTCGGCCTGACCGAGGCCGAGGCCAAGGAGCGCGGCCTGAACGTCAAGGTCGCCAAGAGCCTGATGAGCGCCAACGGCCGTACCGTCATCGTGGACGGCGACCGCGGCTTCATGAAGCTGGTGGCCGACGCCGAGACCGGCAAGCTCCTGGGCGCCCACCTGATGTGCGAGCGGGCCACGGACATGATTTCTCAGCTCAGCGTGGCGATTGCCAACGGCCTGACCGTGGATCAGCTCCGTCTGCCCATCCGCCCCCATCCCACCTTCGAGGAAGCCATGGGCGACGCCTTGGCCGATCTGAAAAAGAAGCTGGGATAAACCGGAAAAAACACGCGCCCGGAGGGCGACGGAAGGCGCATGCAGCCTCCTGCCGTTCCCTCCGGGCGGTTTTTTTCTCCTCTGTGCTCCGATCCTGCAGGAAAATTCTGAAAACCCATTGAACCCCGGGCAAAACTGTGGTATAATAATCAGAAGAATCAATATGTTCCGATTGAGTGAGGTTCCTATGCCAAACTATCAAAGATTTCAAACCATCTCCGCCGGGGCCCAGAACCGGTTCGATCCGGACAGCCCTGTCTGGGTCAGCCGCTACCGCCTGACCCTCGATGTCGAGAGCGGCAAGCGCCTCCTGCAGGTGCGGATGGTCAACCTCTCCGACAAACGCGTGCGCCAGGTCTTCCTGCGCATCCGCTGCATGGAGGCGACGACGCGCCAGGTCACCACGCTGGAAATGATCCCCCTGCCCGCCGTCCTGGTCCTGCCCGGACGGGCCTTCGGCGACGATAAGATCGTGGAGATCACTCCGGCGGACACGACCTTTGTGGAGGCCTTTGTCCAGCGTGTTGTGTTCTCTGACGGCACCAGCTGGAATGAAGAGAGCACCAACAACTATATTGCCTTCGCCGCCCCGGTGCCGGTGAAGACCGACGATCCGGACTATCAGCTCTATCGGGAACGGGCCGAGCAGGGCGGCGTCCGGAACAGCTATTACTTCCACAGCCAGAAGGGCGTCTGGACCTGCACCTGCGGTCAGCCGAACGGCAGCGCCGCCCTGCGCTGCGCCCACTGCGGCGCGGACCGGATCTGGCTGGAAAAGAACATGGACCCGGAGTACCGCGAGCCTGCTCCCCAGCAGCAGCCCCATGAGCCCGCTCCGGCGCAGAACCCTGTTCCGATGGCTGTGCCGGTCATGACTGCGCCCCCGATCTTCCCGCCCTATCCCGATTATCCGCCCTATCCGGACAACCGCCCCGCCCCCGCGGAGGAGGACGAGACGGAAGAAGACGAGGAGGATTCCGGCTCCCATGCCGGCCGCAACCTGGCCATTGCCCTGGCTGCCGTTCTTTTCCTGTCCATTGCCGTGTTCAGCGTCTTCAAGTTCCTGATGCCCTATCTGCGCTATCGCAACGCAGTTTCCGCCCAGTCCTCCGGCGACTATCAGACCGCCGTGGCGATCTTTGAGGACCTGGGCGACTACAAGGACAGCACCGCGCGCCTCGACCAGATCGCCCTCCAAAAGGTCCGGGCGGCCATGTCCTCCCAGGACTATGCCGGCGCGCTCCAGCTGCTCGAACCGATCCGCGCGGTCGAGGGCGCTGAGGCTCTCCGGGCCGACTGCATCTACAGCCTGGGCGTGCTGGCCTACAACAACGGAGAGCTGGACACTGCCTGGTCCTATGTGGAGCAGCTCGAAAAGGAGTACCCCAACTATGAGGGCCTGCCCACCCTGCGGCAGTACTGCGATTACAGCTTCGGCAACCGCTGCGCGGGCGAGGCTGCCGAGCTCTCCGAACCCGGCGAACGCATTCAGGCCTATGAGGAGGCGATCCGCTGGTTCACCGAGGCCGGCGATTACTCCGACAGCGCCGACCGGATCCTTGAGTGCCGCTTCCGCATCGGCATGGAACAGATGAACCAGAACGACCTCCCTGGCGCCATCGACACCTTTACCCAGCTGGGCGATTACAAGGAAGCGTCCCAATACCGATCCGACTGCATGTTCTCCTATGCCCAGTCTCACCTGGAAAACACCGACCGGACCACCATGGACTACCTGGCAACCCTGGTCGCAGAGGGCTATGAAGGCGCGCAGGAGCTGCTCGACCGCCTCAGCGGCGTCGGCTACCGCTTCAATCTCTCGCTGAGCGAGGCGGTCAGCAACGCGAAGGTCAGCATCGTGACCGACCTCAACGGTCTGTTCATCCACTATGAGGTGGACCACAGCGCGGGCAGCGGCGGCGCCGTGCTGATCCTGGCCCGCTACACCCTGCCCGACGGACGGCAGGGGAGAGGCATCATCAACAGCGACGGCAGCGCCGTCGGCACGAAGTCCTGGGGAAGCGCCTTCCCCACCGAGTGCAAGACCAGCGGCGAAGTCAAGATCGAGTTCTTCGACTCCGAACGCGGCGAGGTGGAGCCGCTCGAGACCATCACCTTTGAATATCAGTATCAGCCTTCGGCCTCCGACGACGACCCGGAGGACGGATGAGGACCCTGCGCTATTCGTTCGCGCCCATGGAGGGCATCACCGGAAAAATCCTCCGGGAGGTCCACGCGGCGCATTTTCCCGGGGTGGACCGCTACTGCCTGCCCTTCCTCTCTCCCACGGAGGTCCACGTCCTTTCGCCCCGGCAAAAACGGGAGCTGGAGCCGGGACCCCTGCCGCAAGACCGGCTGCTGCCCCAGCTTTTGACGAGATCTGCAGAGGATTTTGTCTGGTGCGCATCTGAGATCGCCGATCTCGGCTTCGGAGAGATCAACCTGAACCTCGGCTGTCCCTCCGGCACCGTGGTCTCAAAGGGCAAGGGCGCGGGGATGCTCCGCGACCCGGACGCCCTGGACCGCTTCCTGGAGGCGGTGTTCTCCGGCTGCCCGATCCCGATCTCGGTCAAGACGCGCCTCGGTCTGGAGGACCCGGCGGAGTTTTCCGCGATCCTTTCGGTTTTGAACCGCTATCCGATCCGGGAGCTGACCATCCATCCCCGGACCCGCCGCGAGCTCTATGACGGCCCGGTCCACCTGGACGCCTTTGCCGCTGCGGTCCGGAATGCGTCTGCCCCGCTGTGCTGCAACGGGAACCTTTTCACGCCCGCCAGCGTCCAAAGCGTGGCCGAGGCCTTTCCCACCCTGGAAAGCGTGATGCTGGGCCGCGGCCTGCTTGCAGACCCCGCCCTCGTGACCCGCTGCAAGGGCGGCGAACGGACCCGCGCGGCCCTGCTTGCCTTCCACAACGACCTGTGCGCGGAATATCTCCGCATCATGCACCCCAATCAGGCGGTGCTGCCCAAGCTCAAGGAGCTCTGGGCCTTCCTGCGTCTCCTGTTTCCGGAGGACGGAAGCTGGAAACGGATGAGAAAGTGCAAGACCTGGGCGGAGTTCTACCCGATCACCCAGGAGCTCTTACAGAACCAACCCCTGCTCGAGGAGGCGGACTTCCCGCGGCTCGGTCAGACCGCGGTCTCCGCTTCCGACCCAATGTAACACATGATCGTAAAAAGGAGGAAACCCAATGTTCTGTCCAAAATGCGGAAACCAGATTTCAGATGCGTCCAAGTTCTGCCCCAACTGCGGCGCAACCATCCAGCAGCCCGCGCCGCAGCCCGCCCCTGCCTACGCGCCGCAGCCCCAGGGCTACGCCCAGCCCCAGGGCTACGCCCAGCCTCAGGGCTACGCTCAGCCCCAGGCCTACGCCCAGCCCGGCTACCAGCAGCCCGCCACTGATCCCTACGGCGCACCGGTAGCGGTAGAGACCCGGAAAAAGAAGTCCAAGAAGCCCCTGTTCATCACCCTCGGCGCCCTCGCTCTGGTGGCGGTGCTGGCGGTTGGCGCGTGGCTGCTCTTTTTCCGCAACAAGGGCTCCTTTGACGGCCCACTCGGCCCGATGCTCCAGTCTGCCGACAAGTCCCTTGCGGCAATGGAAGACTACACCGACGAGCTTCCCAACCTGAACCAGATCGTCAAGAACCTCCGCGCGATGGAGGACGCCGGCGCTGCGCATATTGGCCTGACGATCGCCAGCAACGATCCCTGGTCCGGCGAGCAAACATTCCGTGTCAACGGCGATATGGACATGAACAACGGCAAGTACCAGATCGACCTCGCGGTCAAGGTGGGCGATCAGAACGGCAATACGCAGGAGATTCCCATCAAGCTCTACTGGGACGAGGATCAGCTGATGCTTGCCAGCAAGGACCTGCTCGGCGACGAGGTCCTGAGCCTCCCCCTCAAAAACTTCGGCAAGGAGTGGAACCAGTCCGCGCTGTCTGCGGCGTCGGGCGTCAAGCTGCCCGAGGACCTTTCCGTCCCCGAGCTGACCCAGGACTCCATGGAGAAGATGGTGGAGAAGGTCTTTGGCGACGACTGGAAGGCCTTTGAGGAAAGCATCCAGATCACCGAGGACAGCAGCAACACCCGCTTCGCCGGCATGGGCACGACCTACAACGTGACTGCCGACCGCGAGAAGCTGGAAGCCCTGGCCCGCCGCGCCGAGTCGAACCTGGAAAAGGTGACCGATATGCAGGATCCCAGCCAGCTGCAGAACATCAACTTTGAAGAGCTCTTTGCCAGCGCCTATGTGGCTGCCCTCGGCGAGTCTGTCAGCGAGATCCAGACCCTTTGCTACTGCACCGACAGTGAGGACCGGATGGTCGGCCTCTACGTCATGGCAGACGGGAATGAGTTCGAGCTCCGCATGGACGGCATCGGCAACCCCTGGGAGCATATCGTCATCGACAACGACGGCGATAAGGTCGAGCTCACCACTGCGGTCTCCGCCGGCAAGCTGACCGTCACCGCCACGAATCCCGATGATCCGTCGGAATCCGGCGTCCTCACCTATCAGGACGTGGACGGCCTGATCACCTACAGCGAGGACGGAGAAACCGACGATTCAACGACGGTCAAGCTTCAGCCCATCTCCGACGGTATGCGCATGGAGGTGCATCAGGAGTACGACTACGACGACGAGCCTTCCGGCTCCACCGAGATCATCGAGTTCACGAGCAATCTCGGCAACATCTCCGCGCCCGCCGGCACGGTGACCAACCTGCTCAAGCTCAGCCTCCCGGAGCTGCAGAAGCTGGTCGAACGAATCAGCGACAACGCCTCCGGTCTTGATCTGGGCAGCATCTTCGGCGGCCTGGACTTCTGATCGGCAGGTTCCGCCCGCAAACGCACGTCATCCCATCTGACCCACAGGCCGGAGGCATTGCCTCCGGCCTGTTTTGCGCCGGGGGATGGAAAAGTTTTGAAAAATTCTTCTGCATTATTCACAAAAAATCTTGACTATTTTCGTGAAAGCTGATATAATACCAACCTGTGTGGGCTTTTATGCCCAAGTACGCCCATTTTTATGCTGTTTTTTGACCAAAAGGGTTCTTTTGATCAATGATCGCATGAGACGGCTTTTCGGCACGACGTGCCGGAAAGGCTGCGCGAAGCGCAGCAAAATTCAATGAACTTGATCATTGAATTTTAGTATTAGACTCCCGGAGGTGCGAAGGTTGCTCAGCGAGCTGAAAAATTCCCCGAAGGTCGTCGGCATCAAGCAGCTTCGCAAGGCACTGAGCAGGGGAGAGCTCCTGCGCGTCTTTCTGGCCTCTGACGCCGATCCCGCGCTCACGGCTCCCATTGCCCAGCGGGCCGAGGCCGAAGGCGTCCGGGTCGATTGGGTGTCCACCATGCGCGAGCTTGGCGCGGCCTGCGGCATTGCTGTGGGGGCCAGCGCGGCGGGGCTGCGCAGACCGGAGAGCTGAGGCTTTCCGTTTCCATCTGTCATCTGCGGAATCAAATCTTTGATTCCCGGATATAATAACCGGGCAAGCCCGGAATTTTAAAGGAAAGGAGACAAATATGCCTACTTTTAACCAGCTGGTTCGCAAGGGCCGTGAGATGTCCACCTACAAGTCCACCGCTCCCGCTCTGCAGAAGGGTATGAACACCATCAAGAACCACACCACCGATCTGCCGTCCCCCCAGAAGAGAGGCGTCTGCACCGCTGTGCGTACCTCCACCCCCAAGAAGCCGAACTCCGCGCTTCGTAAGATCGCCCGTGTTCGCCTGACCAACGGCTACGAGGTCACCGCCTACATCCCCGGCGAAGGCCACAACCTGCAGGAGCACTCCGTGGTTATGATCCGCGGCGGTCGTGTCAAGGACCTCCCCGGCGTTCGTTACCACATCATCCGCGGCACGCTCGACACCCAGGGCGTCCAGGGCAGAATGCAGGCCCGTTCCAAGTACGGCGCCAAGCGGCCCAAGGCTGCCAAGAAGAAGTAATTCTTCGGCTCCACCATTGAGATTATTTGCCTTGTGACAAGGCAAGACCCTTGCCATGAGTTGATATAGATCATCGGATCTGTACGCCTCAGGCAAGCACCGACAGAGGGTGAAAGTCCCCCTGAAGTACCTATGAAATCATTATTATATGAAGGAGGGAAGCGAAGTGCCCAGAAGAGGTAATGTTCCCAAGAGAGAAGTTCTCCCGGATCCGATTTACAATTCCGTTCTGGTTACCAAGCTCGTCAACAGCATTATGCTCGACGGCAAGAAGGGCGTTGCCCAGAAGGTCGTCTACGGTGCCTTTGAACTTGTCGAACAGAAAACCGGCAAAAACGGTTTAGAGGCGTTCCAGCAGGCGATGGAAAACATCATGCCCGCGCTGGAAGTCAAGTCCCGCCGCGTCGGCGGCGCCACCTACCAGGTCCCCCTGGAGGTCAAGCCCGAACGTCGTCAGACGCTCGGTCTGCGTTGGATCACCGCCTATTCCCGCAAGCGCAGCGAGAAGACCATGCGTGAGCGTCTGGCCGGCGAGATCATGGATGCCTGCAACAACACCGGCGCGTCCGTGAAGAAGCGCGAAGACACCCACAAGATGGCAGAAGCCAACAAGGCTTTCTCCCACTTCCGCTGGTAATCACCACCCCAACCGGAACAAAGGAGTTGTACCATGCCGAGACAATATTCTCTTGAGAATACCCGAAACATCGGCATTATGGCGCATATTGACGCCGGCAAAACCACCACCACCGAGCGCATCCTGTTCTACACCGGCCGCACCTACAAGCTGGGCGAGACCCATGAGGGCACGGCCACGATGGACTGGATGGAGCAGGAGCAGGAGCGCGGCATCACGATCACGTCTGCCGCCACCACCTGCATCTGGAAGGATTGCCGCATCAATATCATTGACACCCCGGGGCATGTGGACTTCACCGTCGAGGTGGAGCGCAGCCTGCGCGTGCTGGACGGTGCTGTCACCGTTCTGTGTGCCAAGGGCGGCGTAGAGCCGCAGACCGAGACTGTCTGGCGTCAGGCCGACAAATATGACGTTCCCCGAATGGTGTACATCAACAAGATGGACATCACCGGCGCGAACTTCTTCAACGTCCTCAAGATGATGCACGATCGGCTGAAGTGCAACGCACTCCCGATTCAGCTCCCCATCGGAGCCGAAGCGGATTTCCGAGGCGTCATCGACCTGATTCGCATGAAGGCCAACGTCTTCTATGACGAGCTGGGCAAGGACGTTCGCGAAGAAGAAATTCCCGCAGATCTGCGGGACATGGCCGAGGAGTACCGCGACCGGCTGCTCGAAGCCCTCTCCGAAGAGGACGACGAGCTCATGGAGCTCTATCTCTCCGGCGAAGAGGTCCCCGAGGACCTCATCCACAAAGCCATTCGCAAGGCAACCATCGGCGTTCGCATCGTCCCCGTCACCTGCGGTACTTCCTACCGCAACAAGGGCGTGCAGGAGCTTTTGGACGCCATCGTGCGGTACCTGCCCTCTCCGCTGGATAAGAAGGGCGTGACCGGCGTCAACCCGAAGACCGACAAAGAGGAGTTCCGTCCGGCAGCGGACGACGCTCCCTTCTCCGCCCTGGCCTTCAAGATCGCCACCGACCCCTACGTCGGCAAGCTCTGCTTCTTCCGGGTCTATTCCGGCACGCTGGAGAAGGGCAAGACGGTCATGAACACCACCAAGGGCACCCGGGAACGCCTGAGCCGCATTCTTTTGATGCATGCCAATCATCGCGAGGATCTCGAAGCCGTCTATTCCGGCGACATCGCAGCCGCTGTTGGTGTGAAGAACACCACCACCGGCGACACCTTCGCCGATGAGAAGCATCCCATCGTCCTGGAATCCATGGTCTTCCCGGAGCCTGTGATCCGGGTCGCCATCGAGCCCAAGACCAAGGCCGGTCAGGAAAAGCTCGGCCTTGCTCTCATGAAGCTGTCCGAGGAGGACCCCACCTTCAAGACCTACACGGACGACGAGACCGGTCAGACCATCATCGCCGGCATGGGTGAGCTCCATCTGGAGATCATCGTGGACCGTCTGCTGCGGGAGTTCAAGGTGGAGGCCAACGTCGGCACGCCGCAGGTCGCCTACAAGGAGACCGTCACCAAGCTCGCAGACGTGGACGAGCGCTACGTCCGCCAGTCCGGCGGCAAGGGCCAGTACGGCCACGTCAAGATCAAGGTCGAGCCCAACGAGTCCGGCAAGGGCTATGAGTTCGTCAACGCGATCGTGGGCGGCGTGATCCCCAAGGAGTTCATCCCCGCGGTGGACCAGGGCATCCAGGGCGCCATGCAGGCAGGCGTGCTTGCGGGCTACCCGGTGGTGGACGTCAAGGTCACGCTCTACGACGGCTCCTTCCACGAGGTCGACTCCTCCGAGCTGGCCTTCAAGATTGCCGGTTCCATGGCCTTCAAGGAGGCCTGCCGCAAGGCGAATCCGGTGATCCTGGAGCCCATCATGAAGGTTTCCGTCACCGTGCCCGAGGAGTATATGGGCGACGTCATGGGCGACATTTCCGGCCGCCGCGGCAATATCCTCGGCATGGAGCCCCGCAACGGCACCACGCAGATCGACGCCAACGTCCCGCTCAGCGAGATGTTCGGCTACGCCACGAATCTGCGCAGCCGCACCCAGGGCCGCGGCACCTACACCATGGAGCCCAGCCATTATATTCAGCTGCCCAAGAGCATCCAGGATGAAATTATGCTCAAGCGCGGCAGATTCTGAGCAAAGCTGAAAATTATCAGCTTTTCCAAAAATAATGCTTGTATTTTCGGGCGACTTGTTGTAAAATGCATTTATGTCTGAATATATGGGCAAGTCATTGACTTACAACTTTACAGGAGGAAAACATCCATGGCAAAGCAGAAATTCAATAGAACCAAGCCCCATGTCAATATCGGCACCATCGGCCATATTGACCATGGCAAGACCACTCTGACCGCGGCCATCACCAAGTATCTGGCGATGCTGGGCGGCGCTGAGTACACCGATTACTCTTCCATCGACAAGGCTCCCGAAGAGAGAGAGCGCGGCATCACCATCAACACTGCTCACGTTGAGTATGAGACTGCTGCCCGCCACTACGCCCACGTTGACTGCCCGGGCCACGCCGACTACATCAAGAACATGATCACCGGCGCTGCTCAGATGGACGGTGCGATCCTGGTTATCGCTGCCTCCGACGGCCCCATGGCTCAGACCAAGGAGCACCTGCTGCTCGCCCGTCAGGTTAACGTTCCTTCCGTTCTGGTTTTCCTGAACAAGTGCGACCAGGTTGACGACGAAGAGCTGCTCGAGCTCGTTGAGATGGAAGTCCGCGAGACCCTCGACTTCTACGGCTTCCCCGGCGACGACACCCCGATCATCCGCGGCTCCGCTCTGAACGCTCTGGTTTCCGAGTCCACCGATCCCAACGCCCCCGAGTACGCCTGCATCAAGGAGCTCATGGACGCTGTCGATACCTGGATTCCCACCCCGGCCCGTAACGACGATATGCCCTTCCTGATGCCCGTTGAGGACGTCTTCACCATCTCCGGCCGCGGCACTGTTGCCACCGGTCGTGTCGAGCGTGGTGTCATCAAGAAGATGGAGCCCGTCGAGATCGTTGGTCTGTCCGACGAGAAGAAGAACACCGTTGTCACCGACATCGAGATGTTCCACAAGCTGCTTGACTTCGCTGAGGCCGGCGACAACATCGGCGCTCTGCTCCGCGGCGTTGACAAGAAGTCCATCGAGCGTGGCCAGGTTCTGGCGAAGCCCGGTTCCATTCATCCCCACACCAAGTTCAAGGGCCAGGTTTACGTCCTGACCAAGGAAGAAGGCGGCCGTCACACCCCGTTCTTCAACAACTACCGTCCCCAGTTCTACTTCCGTACCACCGACGTGACCGGCGTCATCTCCCTGCCCGAAGGCGTTGAGATGTGCATGCCCGGCGACAACGTCGACATGGACGTCGAGCTGATCACCCCGATCGCCATTGAGAACGGCCTCCGCTTCGCTATCCGCGAAGGCGGCAGAACCGTCGGCTCCGGTGTCGTCATCGCCATCAACGAGGACTAATCCGAATCGGCTGATTTGCACAACCAATCGCTCCGGCTCATCGAGCCGGAGCGAATTTTTGCCATACGAAAACCCCACGCCTAGCGCGGGGTTTTCGTATGACAACAATCCCCCGCTCCGGGTTCGGAGCGGGGGATAATTACTTGCAAGCTTACTTGTTGCGGAAGATATCGAACACGGCGTCGATGTCGTTGATGTCGCTCTCGACCGGGCGGGACGGAGTCAGCGGGGTGGTCGGCTGGGACACGGCGGGCTGGGCCGGGCGGGTACCGAAGTCGTTGTTCAGGGAGGAGAAGGTGCGCCGCTCGGGCTTCTTTTCCTCTTCCTTCTTGCTGCCCTCAAAGCCGGTGGCAATGACGGTCACGCGCATTTCGTCCTCGAAACCGTCGGCAAAGGTCGCGCCGAAGATGATGTTGGCCTCGGGATTCGCGGCTTCCATAACGATGTTCGCAGCGGTCTCCACGTCGTCCAGACCCAGATCCTGGGAGCCGGTCACGTTGATCAGCACGCCGGTGGCGCCGTTGATGGAGGTCTCCAGCAGGGGGCTGGAAACGGCGGCCATGGCGGCCTGCTCGGCCTTGTCGCGGCCGGAGGCGGTGCCCACGCCCATGTGTGCGCGGCCCGCGTTCTTCATGATGGAGGAGACGTCCGCAAAGTCCAGGTTGATGATGACCTTCTCGGAGTAGCTGACCAGCTCGGAGATGGAGGTCACGGCCTGCTTCAGCACGTCGTCGGCGATACCGAAGGCGTTGGCAAAGGTGATCTTCTGGTCGGTGACGAACTTCAGACGGTCGTTCGGAATGACGATCAGGGAGTCGACCTTCTCGGACAGGGCAGTGATGCCCTCGTCGGCCTGCTTGGAGCGGTTCGCACCCTCAAAGCGGAAGGGACGGGTGACCACGCCGACGGTCAGGATCCCGGCCTCGTGGGCCAGATCGGCAATGATGGGAGCAGCGCCGGTGCCGGTGCCGCCGCCCATACCGGCGGTGATGAATACCATATCGGCGCCTTCCAGGGCCTTGGCGATGGCCGCGCGGGATTCCTCCGCGGACTTCTTGCCGATCTCAGGCTTGGAGCCGGCGCCCATGCCGCCGGTCAGCTTTTCGCCGATGGGCAGCTTGTTGGGGCATTTGGATTTGTTCAGGTCCTGGCGGTCGGTATTGACGACGAGGAAGTCCACGCCCTCCACACCGGCTTCCAGCATACGGTTGACGACGTTATTGCCGGCGCCGCCGACGCCGATGACCTTGATATTTACAACTTTTTCAGGATAGTCTGCCATGAGTACGCCCTCCTATGTATCTATCGTGTTCTGCATCTGAGATGCAGTATGCGCAGAATAAGCACATTTATACCTTTTTATTGTATCCTGCTTTTGGGAAATAGTCAATTGGTATTTTGTAAATTTTTCTGAAAATTATCCGAAGGGCAGGAAATGTCCCTTGTTATCCTCGGTAAAGGTGAGGTCGATGGTTCCGGATTTGTCGCTTCCGAGCTCCGCGAGCACCGAGGCCAGGTAATTCAGCTTGTAGGTCAGGTTCTCGGTGTTTCCCAGCTTGACCTCAAACTGGGTCCCGTACCAGACGATCAGATCGTAGGAGGTCGAAACGTCCAGAGAGACGATCTCCTTGGCGAAGCTGGCCTGCTCCAGCAGGGGCAGGGTTGCAAGGATCGCATCCCGCTTGGCGGCGATCTCGGAGAGGTCCGCGCCGGGGGTGGCCATCGGCCTGATGTAGTCGCCGACCTGCGGGGCCTCGATGGGCATGCCGGTCACGATCATATGGTCCTTCACGGTCCGGTCGTCGGCCCGCTGGAGCACCCGGCCCTCCCGGCTGATCAGCCACCAGAGTCCGTGCTCGTCCTGAATGCCGTAGGTGACGGTGAACTCGGAGACCGTGATGATCACGGTGTTGGGGAGCTTCTTCCGGATTTGGATCTCGTTGATGTAGGGCAGCTCCGCATGGATGCGGGAGGCCACGGCCGCCTTGCTCAGACTCAGCAGATTGTCGTCGATGCTGATGCCGGAGGCAGCCACGATCTCCTCGGGCGTGTAGTAGCTGAAGCTTCCCTCCACGGCTGCGCCGCCCTGCGGGGCAGGGGGGATGGTCTCCGGGGGAGGGGCTTCGGTTTGCTCGGGCGGGATCGCGGACTCCGCTGCGGCGCTCTCGGCGCTCGCAGAGGGTTCCGTGTCGGTGGCTGCGGAGGACGGCTCCGAGCCTTCGCCGGCCGATTCGCCTGGTGTCTGCTCAACTTCCGTCGGGGAGGTCGTCTCTGTTCTGTCGGGCGGCGTCACTTCATGGGCCAGGACGTTCTCGTTGTTCACGCCGGTTTGGATCACGTTGATGTGTTTGACCTTAAAGAAGATCAGCATCGCCAGCACAATGACGCCGACCACGGCGAGCATCGTCACGAATTTGAAGCCGAAATTGGTGTTGTAGATGCGGTGCGGTTTTTTCTTTTTCCGCTTCGGGGCGGCCTTTTGGGGCTCCGGCTTCCGGGCGCGCTGTCTGCGCTGCGCCTCCTCCGGGCCGGTCTTATGCCCCGGCTCTCGGTTCCGGTTTTGCCCCTCGCGGCGCGCCGGCTGGCGCTCGCGGGTCCTTTCCGGCTGGCGTTCGCGGACTCGTTCGGTTTGGCGTTCGCGGGTCCGGTCGACGGAAGAACGGCTTCGGTCTGTCGCCGGATTCCGCTCGGACAGACGCTGCTGCCGCTCGCGGTTGCGGTCTGAGGTCGTGCCGCTCTGCCGCCTGGGCGGCTGCGGGCCAGGACGGCGGGGACGCTCCCGCGTCGTCGCGCTCCCGCGGTTTTCCGGGGACCGCGGTCTTCTCTGTTCGTCCATATCTGTTTCCTCCGTGGGTGGGGGTATTATTCGGGTTCAAGGGCAGCGCCGAGGCGCTGCAGCAGAGGGACCAGGTCCTGATAGCCCCGGTCCAGCAGTCCGGCGCGGCGGATCAGGGTCTCACCCTCCGCGCCGAGGGCGGCGCATAGCATCGCGGCTCCGCCGCGCAGGTCGGTGGCCTCCAGATCTGCGCCGTGAAGCCGGGGGACGCCTTGGATGCGGATCAGCCGACCGCCGCCTTCGATCCTTGCGCCCATCGCCAGCAGGGCGGGCACGTGCCGGAAGCGGTCCTCAAAGACCGTTTCCTCCAGAACCGTGGAGCCCTTTGCCCGGCACAGGGCCGCGGTCAGCGGGGCCTGGGCGTCCGTCGGGAAGCCGGGATAGGGTCCGGTGCGCAGGGGCGGGATGGCCTGCCGCGCCGGTCCGGAGATGGTAAGACGGTCCGCTGCTTCGTCAAGAGTGCAGCCCGCGGCGCGCAGGGCCTGCGTGACCGGCGCAAGCTGCGCGGGGATCAGATCGGTCAGCGTCAGATTGCCGCCCGTGCAGGCGGCAGCGCAGAGATAGGTGGCGGCCTCCATCCGGTCGGGCAGGATTCGGTGCTCCGCTCCGTGCATGGGCTGGGGCGTCAGGGTCAGGCAGGAGGTTCCGACGCCCCGGAGTTCCGCCCCGCAAGCGGCCAGAAAGGCACAAAGATCGTCGATCTCCGGTTCCAGGGCTGCGCCGAGGATTCGGACCGGCCCCTCTGCTCCCAGGGCGGCCAGCAGCAGGTTCTCCGTCGCTCCTACGCTGGGGTAGCGCAGGATCACGGTCCCGCTCCGGGGCCGTCCGCGAGCGATCAGCCCGCGGCTGTCGCAGGCGGTCTCCACGCCCAGAGCCTCCAGGCCGGCGCGGTGGAGATCCAGCGGCCTGGCCCCCAGGACACAGCCGCCGGGCAGGGGAATGACTGCTTCCCCGAAGGCGGCCAGATCCGCGCCGAGGAACAGGACGGAGGACCGGAGCCTGCCGGCCAGCCGGGGATCGATGGGTCCGGGCCGCAGCCCGGTACTGTCAACGGTCAGACTGCCGCCCTTCCGGACGGCAGTGACGCCCTGGGCCTGCAGGATCTCGCATGTGATTTCCACGTCCCGGATCGCGGGACAGTTGTGCAGGATGAAGCGTCCGCGGATGGCCGCTGTGGCCGTCAAGATCGGCAGCGCGGCATTTTTTCCGCCGTGGACGCGGACGACGCCGCATAGCGGTCTGCCGCCCCGAATTCGGATGCGTTCCAACGCCCGACCTCCTCTCCTGCCATTCTATGCGGCAGAGGAGGTTTGGGTGCTAAGCCTTGGCCAGGTCCAGGACGGTCTGGCAGATGCGCTCGGCGCTGTCCACCACGGCCATCTCATGCAGGGCAGAGCGCATGGCGGCACGTCGCGGTGCGTCGCGCAGAAGGGCGTCAGCGGCCTCGTAGAGGGCCTGCGCGGTCAGACCGGGCTCTGTCAGAACCACGGCGGCCTTGTGTCGCTCCAGAATGCGGGCGTTTTTCTCCTGGTGGTTGTCGGTCACGTTGGGGGAGGGGACGATGATGCAGGGCGTCCCCGCCGCCTGGATCTCGTTCAGCGTGGAGGCGCCGGCGCGGGTGATGATCAGGTCCGCCGCCGCCATCAGCTGGGGCATGTTATAGATATATTCGCGGAGCTCCAGCTGCGGATGAGCGGCCAGGTCCAGACCGTGTTCCTTCGTCCAGTCCGGCATCCACCGCCAGCCATAGGAGCCGGTGGCGTGGACGTGCCGCCAGGGACAGCCGTTTTGCACCTCCAGGAGCATGAAGTCGGTGATCATCCGGTTCATCTCCCGTGCGCCAAGACTGCCCCAGGCCGAGACCACCAGGGGCTCGTCGCCCAGTCCCAGGGCCTTCCGTGCCTCCGCGCGGGTCGTATACAGGAATTCCTCCCGGACCGGCATGCCCACCACCTGAACCCGTTCGGGGTTCTTGTAGTAGTCCCGGCTCTCGGGGAAGCAGACCATGATCCGCGTCGCGGAATCGGCCACCATCCGGGTCGTCAGACCGGGCATGGCGTTGGCCTCATGGACGGCCGTGGGCACGCCGCGCTTCGCACCCTGCTTGAGCATCGGGAAGGAGGCGTAGCCGCCGGTGCCGACGATCACGTCGGGCCGGAAGTCCTTGAGGATGCGGTCTGCCTTCCGCAGCGAGCCCCGGAGGTTTTTCAGGGTCACCAGATTGTGCCAGATGCCCTTGGGCGTCAGCTTGCGCTGGTAGTTTGAAATTTTCAGGGTTTCCAGCCGGTATCCCTCCCGGGGCACCAGCTTGCGCTCCATCCCGTCCTCGGCGCCGACGAAGAGGATCTCGGCGTCCGGCCGCCGCGCCTGCAGGAGCTTGGCCACGGAGATGGCGGGGTTGATATGTCCGGCGGTACCGCCGCAGGTAAAAATCACTCTCATGCCGGCTTCCTCCGCAATGCCTTCTTGTTGACGCACCAGCGCGAGACGCTGAGCACGACGCCCATCTCGAACATCTGCAGCAGCAGAGCCGTCCCGCCGTAGGAGAAGAAGGGCAGGGAAATGCCCGTGGAGGGCAGGTAGTTCGTGACGACGCCGATGTTGAAGAAGACCTGGAGTGCCAGCTTCGTCGTGAAGCCCGCAGCGACCAGGGTGCCGAAGCGGTCGCGGGCGTGGATCGCAATCCAGTAGCCCCGCAGGATCAGCATGATAAAGAGGATCATGACGCCAACCGCCCCGACGAAGCCCAGCTCCTCGCAGACGATGGCGAAAATGTAGTCGTTGTGGCCCTCAGGAAGGTAGAGGTACTTCTGGCGGCTGCGGCCGAAGCCCAGGCCCAGCAGTCCGCCGGAGCCGATCGCATAGCGGGACTGGATGATCTGATATCCGCTGCCCAGGCGGTCGCTCTCGGGGTCCAGATGGGCCGTGACGCGTGCGTTGGCATAGCCGCGGCTCTTCAAATAGACCAGCAGGAAGATCGCCACCAGCACGCCGCCGATCAGGAACCAGCGCTTCTGGGTGCCGCCGAGCAGCATCATCGTCGCGCCGATCAGCATAATGATCAGGGTTGCGGAGAGGTGCTTCTGCAGGACCAGCAGACCGGCCACCATCACCAGAACGATGCCGTAGGGCAGAACGCCGTAGCGGAAGGTGTTCATCTTGTCCTGCCAGACGGCCATCATCGCCGCAAATGCCAGGATCATACCCAGCTTTGCAATTTCGGAGGGCTGAAATTCAATGCCGATCTTGAGCCAGCGGGTCGCGCCGTTGTGGGTCACGCCTACGCCGGGAATCAGCACCATGCCCAGCAGTACGATGGAGACCGCCAGGATCGGCAGGGCCAGCCGGTACCAGATGAAGTAGTTCAGTCGGCCGACCAAAACGGTGACGACGATGCCGCCGGCTGCGAACATGGCCTGGCGCACGAAGTAAAAGGCGGAGTTGCCGGTGTCATAGTAGGCGCGGGCGTAGCTGGCGGAGAACATCATCAGCACGCCGATGGAGACCAGAAGGACCGTCAGCACCAGATAGGGCATATCCAGAATGCCGGTCTCGTCCAGCTCCTGCTGGTGCAGCCGCTCCATCGGGTCCTGTTTTTTACGGAACAAAGCCATAATCGCTCCAATCTCCGGCACAAAGGCCGGGTTCAGGGATCAACGCAGGGGGGCGGTGGCAAGATAAGCCAGCGCGCACATGAGCAGGCTGACGCCGGAGAAGACGAACCAGATCTTGACCTCGCTCCATCCGGACATCTCAAAGTGGTGGTGGATCGGCGTCATTTTGAAAATGCGCTTGCCGTGGGTCAGCTTGAAATAGCTCACCTGCATGATCACAGAGACGGTCTCAACGATGTAGATAAAGCCGACCAGGATCAGGATCAGGGGCATATCCAGGGCAAAGGCCAGACCGCAGACCGCTCCGCCCAGGAAGAGGGAGCCCGTGTCGCCCATGAAGGTCTTTGCCGGGTGGAAGTTGTAGCAAAGGAAGCCCGCAAGTGCGCCAAGCAGGACGGCGGGGAAGATCGCCAGCTCCGCCTTTTTGAGGGCCAGGGCCGTCACCAGGAAGAAGACCATGACCGGGATCGTCACGCCGGTGGCCAGGCCGTCCACGCCGTCGGTCAGGTTGACCGCGTTCACGGTTCCCACGATGACGAAGACCGCAAAGGGAATGTAGACCCAGATCGGGATGCTCCACCGGAGGGCGGTGAAGGGGATCCAGAGACTGGCCGTCAGATGCCCGGCCTTGTAGAGCAGGAAGAGGTAGAGGGCCGAGGCCAGAAGCTGAAGGGCCATCTTCTGCCAGGCCTTCAGACCCAGATTCTGCTTCTTCTTGACCTTGAAGTAGTCGTCCAGGAAGCCGATGGCGCCGAAGATCCCGGCAAAGGCGAAAACGAAGGCCGAGGTCCAGGCCTTGGTGATCGCGCCGAGGACGAGGGTGCCGATCAGAGCAGTCAGGATGAAGATCAGACCGCCCATGGCCGGCGTGCCGGCCTTGGAGGCGTGCCACTTGGGCCCGATCTCGCGGATGGTTTGCCCGGCCTTCATGGCGCGCAGCCAGGGAATGATGAAGCGGCCTGCGATCAGTGCAATCACGAAGCAGGGCAGGATGGACAGGATGATGGTGAGAATCGAGCCTTCTGTCATGGATGATCCCTCCAGTGGTAGTGAAAGTGAAAGGTAACGAAGCTTCAGAGTGTTTCCCGGAACCGGGCGGCGACCCGCTCCAGGTGCATGCCGTGGCTGGCCTTGAAGAGCAGGACGTCGCCGGGCTTCGCCTCTGCACAAAGGGCATCGAGCAGAGCCTCCTGGCTTTCCAACCAGCGGCCCTTCTCCCCGGCAGCCTCGGCGATGGAGACGCTCAGGGGGCCGCAGGCCAGCACCAGGTCTGCCTGCCGGGCGGCCTGTGCGCCCACCTGCCGGTGAGCCTCCGGGGCAAAGTCGCCCAGCTCCAGCATGTCGCTCAGGACGGCAATTTTCCGGCCGGCGGTCTTCCGGCCTGCCAGGACGGAAAGAGCCGCGGCCATGGATTCCGGTCCCGCGTTGTAGCAGTCGGTGATCAGGGTGTAGCCGCCCACCGTCTCGATCCGCTGGCGGTCGCCGGTGTTGCGGAAGCCCGCCAGACCAGCGGCGATCTGCTCCGGCTTCATGCCCAGGACCAGACCGGCCAGGGCGGCGCTCAGAGCGTTCATCACGTTGTGGCGGCCCACCACGGGCAGGGTCACGGGGATGCGCTGTCCCATTCCGACGGCGGTGAAGCGAAGCGTGTCCTCGTCTTCGATCAGGTCCTCGCAGCGGAGGCTGCAGCCCTCGCTAAAGCCGAAATACAGGGTCTCGCGGTCCGTCCGGGCTGCCCGGAGCAGATCGTCGTCCCCGTTCAGGAGCACGACGCCCTCCGGCCCCATGCCCTCCAGGATCTCCAGCTTGGCCCGGCAGATGTTCTCCCGGGAGCCGAGGTTTTCAATGTGCATCGTGCCGATCACGGTGATTACGGCCAGGTCCGGGCGGGCGATCCTCGTCAGATTGGCGATCTCGCCCCTGTGGTTCATGCCCATCTCGATCACGGCGGCCTGGGTGTCCCGCCGCAGATCCAGCACGGTCATTGGCACGCCGATGTCGTTGTTGTAGTTTTTCTGGGTAAACTGGGTCCGGAAGCCCTCTTCAAGGACAGAAGAGAGCATCTGCTTGGTGGTTGTCTTGCCCACGCTGCCGGTCACGCCAACCACCTTGACGGAAAGCGTCTGCCGATAGGCTCTGGCAAGGTCACCCATGGCCTTCCGGACGTCGGGGACGACGATCATCGGGATGCCGGGGAGCTGGCGTTCGCCCAGGGCGCCTGCTGCGCCAAGCGCCATCGCCTTGGAGATGTAGTCGTGTCCGTCCGCCTTCTCCCCGCGGAGGGCGGCAAAGAGCATCCCCTCGCGCAGCTCCCGGGTGTCCTGGCGGAGGCCGGCGAAGCAGCGGTCGGCGAACTCCGGCAGGACCGTGCCGCCGCACCACCGGGCGGCCTGGGCGAAGGAGATCGCGTTGGACTGCGCTGCAGCGGCGTCGGAGGCCAGCACGCGGGCCACCTCCTCGCGCTCGTCCAGATGGGTCTTTTCGGTCCCGAGGATCTGATAGGTCTCGTGGCCCTTGCCGCACAGGACGATGATGTCGTCCTTCTTCGCCTCATGCATCGCGCGGGCGATGGCGGCGCGGCGGTTTTCCACCACCAGATAGGGCCTGTCCGAGTTCTTCACGCCGGCCAGGATGTCCGCAATGATCTTTCCCGGCGCTTCGGTCCGGGGGTTATCGGAGGTGATCACGGCCAGATCCGAGAGCCGGACGCCGATTTCACCCATGATGGGCCGCTTGAGCGGGTCGCGGTCGCCGCCGCAGCCGAAGACGCCGATCACCCGGCCCTTGCAGAAGCCGCGCACGGAGCGCAGCACGTTCTCCAGGGCGTCCGGCGTGTGGGCGTAGTCGATCAGAACCGTATAGTCCTTTCCGGGGGTCGGGACGACCTCGACGCGACCCTTGACGCTCTTCGCCTCGGCCAACGCGGCGGAAACCGCATCGAAATCGAGACCGAGCGCAAGCGCGCAGCCAAGGACGGTCAGAGCATTATAGACCGTAAAGCCGCCGGGGATCCCCAGGCGGACGGGACGGACCCGGCCCTGCCAGTGGGCGTCAAAGGCCACGTGGTCAGCGCCGAGGATGACGTTTGCAGCCCGAAGCGCTGCTTCCGCCTGCGCGGAGGTCGACAGCTTCTCGCAGGGAGCCTCGTCCATCGTCCGGCGGACAGCCTCGTCGTCCACGTTGAACACGCCGACGCGGCAGCGGTCGAAGAGCAGGGCCTTGGCCTGCCGGTAGGCCTCCATGGTCTTGTGGAAGTCCAGATGGTCCTCGGTCAGGTTCGTAAACGCGCCGACTGCAAAGGGAATGCAGTCCACGCGGTGCAGGAAGAGGGCGTGGGAGCTGACCTCCATGACCACATGGGTGCAGCCCTTTTCCACCATTTCGGCGAACAGGCCCTGGAGCTCGAAGCTCTCGGGCGTCGTGCGTTCGGTGGGCAGGATCTCGTCGCCGATCATGTTCTGGATCGTGCCGATCAGGCCGACCTTTGCGCCGAGGACCCGCTCCAGCACGGATTTGAGCAGGAAGGTGGAGGTCGTCTTGCCGTTGGTCCCGGTCACGCCGATCACGGTCAACCGTTCGGCCGGATGGCCGAACCAGTTCGCGCCCAGGAGGGCCAGGGCCGCCCGGGAGCTTTCCACGCGGACGAAGGGCAGGTCGGTTTCCAGCTTCCGCTCACAGATCACGCAGACGGCGCCGTTTTCCGCGGCCTTGGGGATATAGGCGTGGCCGTCCGCCTGGTAGCCGGTCACGGCCACAAAAAGGTGGCCGGGCAGGGTTTTGCGGGAATCCCAGCTGACGCCGGTGATCTCGGTCTCCGGGTCGGCGTTGGTTTCCAGAACGGGGATCTCCCGCAGCAGGTCAGAGAGCTTCATTGTATCACATCCAATCGATTAGTCAACCACCGAGTTGTCCGTCAGCTCCACGGTGATGGTCGTGCCGCGGGCCACCTCGGAATCGGGGGCGTAGTCCTGGTCGGTGACCACCGCGTAGTAGAGGTTTGAGCCCTTGGTCTGGAGATAGAGTCCGCTGTTGGCCAGCACCTGGTTGGCCTGGGCCATGGTCAGGCCGCTCAGATCGGGGACCTTGATCTTGTCGGTGGGGACGCTTTCTCCCATGTAGAGGATGACCTGGGAATTGCCTGGGAGCATTTCGCCTGGGGCCGGGATCGTGCCGGTCACGGTCTCGCCGTTGCCGACCACGATGTGGGTCAGGCTCACAGTGGCAAGCTCGGTGCTGGCCTCGGCCTCGGTCAGATCGCGGACGTCGGGCATCTGCACGTTGACGGTGCTCATGTCCACGTCGGTGTAGTCGGGCTGTACGCCCAGATACAGCAGGGTGTCAGAGAAGATATCGCGCACCACGGCGGTGGCCATAACGCCGCCGGAGATCCGGAAGCCGCTGCCCGGGGTGGGCGTGTCCAGGGCCACCAGACAGATGTACTTTGGGCTGTCCATGGGGACGATGCCCACGAAGGAGACGATTTTGTCGTCGGTCTGGTTGCCGTTCTCGTCGTAGACGTCCAGCTTTTCGGAGGTGCCGGTCTTGCCGCCGATGCGGTAGCCGGTCAGGGCGGCGTTGCTGCCGGTGCCCTCGGTGACGACGGATTCGATCAGATCGCACATGATCTCGGAGGTCTCCTCGCTGATGACCTGACGGATCACGGTGCGGCTGTTTTTCTGCACCACGTTGCCCTTGTCGTCGAGCACCTCGCTGACCACATAGGGCTTGAGCAGATAGCCGCCGTTGACCACGGCGGAGATTGCCCGCACCATCTGGATCGGCGTCGGCTTGATGGACTGGCCGAAGGCGATCGTGGTCAGCTGGGCGTTCTTGACAAATTCATCCTTGGGGTGGAAGACGCCGGTGGCCTCGCCCTGCATATCCACGCCGGTCTTTTCCAGGAAGCCGAAGGCGTCCACATAGTTGTACAGACGTTCGCCGCCGATCATCAGACCGATGTCGGCAAAGGCGATGTTGCAGGAGTTCTGAAGGGCCTGGGCGGTGTTTTCGGCGTGGTGACCATCCAGCTTCCAGCAGTGCAGGGTGTCCTCGCGGTCGGGGTAGTTCTTTTCGCCTGCGCAGTAGAAGGAGGTGTTCAGATCCACCGCGCCGCAGTCCAGGGCGGAGGCCAGGGTGATGGTCTTAAAGGTGGAGCCGGGCTCGTAGCCGTCGGAGACGCAGCGGTTTCGCCACTGACGCAGACGGGCTGCGGCCACAGTCTGGTTGTAGAGGTCGGCCAGCTCCTTGTATTCCTGGGTGCCCTCGGTGGCGAGATCCATCTTCCCGCCGATCTCCTCGAGCTTCTGCAGGACGCTCAGATCGGTGATCTCCAGATAGTTGTTCGGGTCGTAGCTGCCCTCGATGGCCATGCCCACGATCTCGCCGGTGTTCACGTTCATCATGATGGCGAAGCCGCCGTTGGCCACGTCGTACTTCTCCACCGCGGCCTTGAGATTCTTTTCCAGCATGCGCTGGACCTGGGCGTCGATGGTCAGCACCAGGGAGCTGCCGTCGGTGGCCTCATAGAGCTTTTCGTAGGAGTAGAGCATCTCGGTCTGGTAGTTGCCCTTTGTGGTGATGACCGCGCCGGGCGTTCCCTGCAGGATCTTGTCGTAATAGGCCTCCAGCCCGTCCGCACCCACGTTCTCTGCGTTCACAAAGCCCACGACCTGGGCCGCGGTGGCGGGGGTGGCATAGTGCCGCTTGGAGCTGGGCTCCAGATGGATGCCGGTCAGTTTGTTGTCGGTGATGAAGGCCCGGACCTGCTCAGCCACCTCATATTCCTGCTGGGTGGCCACGACCTCGTACTGCCGGTCGATCTTCGCGGCCTTTGTGCGGATCATTTCGGCGTCCACGCCCAGGATCGCGCTCAGGCCCCGCGCGATGAAGTCCACATCCTCCTCGGCGTTGTGGATCTCCAAGGGGTCGATGAAGACGGTCTCCACGGTGGAGGAGGTCGCGATGATCTTCATGTTCCGGTCGTAAATGGTTCCGCGGTCGGCCGCAACGGCGGTGGTTCGGGTCTGGTTGCTGATGGCCTCCGACTCATATTTATCATGGTCCAGGATCATCAGCTTGAACAGCTGGTAGAACAGCGGCAGGAAGAGCAGAACGCCGCACAGCAGCATGATGGCGGTCGTCCGGCGCAGAACGCCGTGGTTGGCCTTTTCGCGGTCGTATACGGGTCGCTCGCCCGGACGGACAATGCGAATGTTCGCTTTTTTGGCCACGCGGAGGCCTCCTTTCACAGAGAAATCAATGCAAGCGCCGGGGTCAGAATCGGTAAAAAGGGGCGGCACCGGGTGTCGCCCCTTTTAGCTTTATGGCTTTGTCAGTGGAAATATTCCAGGATGCCGCGGAAGCTCCCCGTCACGGCGTCCAGCGCCTTTTCCAGGAAGGACCGCTCGTCCACCTTCAGGACCTCCGCGCGGTCGGCGCCGGCCACATTGACGTAGACGGTCTGCTTGGCGGTGGGGGTACTCATGCCGAGCTCCTTTGCCCGGGCCTCGATCTCGTCGAGATTGATCCGGCTCTCATAGGCGGAGCGGAGCTTTGCGGTCTCGTTCTGGGCTGCGGTCAGCTCAGCGCGAAGGTCGCCGGCCCGGTTGGTGGCCTCATAGAGCTGAACGTAGCTGTAGATGACCATGGCCAGAAGAAAGACGACCACGGCCAGACCGATGGCGGCCAGCGGCGCGATCTGCAGCTTGGCCTTCGGGGCCTTCTGCTTCCGGGCTTCCAGCTTTTCCTCCGGCAGGGCAGCAGGGATGGGTTGTACGGCGGTGTTGCCGTCGAAGGGCCGCTCGTAAATCTGATAGGCCACAGAGCCTTCGATCTCGGGCAGTTCGTTTCTTGCCATAACGGGTCTCCTTTCCTCAGAGTTTTTCCGCCACCCGGAGCTTGGCGCTGCGGGCGCGGGGGTTCTCCGCCAGCTCCGTCTCTCCGGAGAGGATGGGCTTGCGGGAGATCAATCGGATGGTCGGCTTCTTGCCGCAGACGCAGACCGGGAATTCCGGCGGGCAGGTGCAGCCCTTTGCGGCCTGTGCCATCGCGTTTTTGACGATGCGGTCCTCCAGCGAATGGAAGGTGATCACGGCCAGCCGCCCGCCCGGGTTCAGCCGGGGGATCGCGGCGGTCATCATCCGGTCCACGGCGGTCAGTTCGTCGTTGACCGCGATCCGGATGGCCTGGAAGCTCCGCTTGGCCGGGTGCTGCTTTTCGCGCAGGGCCTTCGCGGGCATGCCGGCGCGGATGGCCTCCACCAGCTGCAGCGTCGTCTCGATGGGCGACTGCTCCCGCCAGCGGCAGATCGTTGCCGCGATCTGCGGGGCGTAGCGCTCCTCGCCGTAGGTGTAGAGAATGCGGCGCAGCTCCTCCTGGGGCCAGGTGTTGACGATCTCACGGGCGGTCAGCCGGTCCTCAGGGTTCATGCGCATATCCAGCGGCGCATCGGCCATGTAGGAGAAGCCCCGCGCGGCCTCGTCCAGCTGGGGGGAGGAGACGCCCAGGTCAAAGAGCATCCCGTCCACGGCTGGAATGTCAAGCTCACGCAAAATCGCATCGAGCTCGGCAAAATTCGAATGGACCAGCGTCACCCGGTCTATAACCGGGGCGAGCCGTTCCCGGGCGGCGGCCAGGGCCTTCGGGTCCCGGTCCACGCCGATCAGCCGGCCCGTGGTCAGGCGGCGGGCGATCTCCAGGGAGTGTCCCGCCCCGCCCAGGGTCCCGTCCAGATAGATCCCGTCGGGGCGGATGTTCAGCGCGTCCACGGCCTCGCGGAGCAGCACGGAAACGTGATGGAATTCGCTCACAGTCCCAGCTCCTTCAGTGCGTTCGCCAGGGAACCCGGCGTATTGAGGAAGGCGGCCTCCTTGGCGGCGTAGTCCTCGGCGTTCCAGATCTCGGCGTGGTCGCCCTCGCCCAGGAAGGTGACGTTCTCGGTCAGATTGGCGTATTCGCGGAGGATGGGCGGGACCACGAAGCGGCCCTGCTTGTCGGGCTCGCACTTTGCGACGTTGGCGCGAATGTAGCGCAGCGCCGCAGAATCGGACAGGCGGACGGAGTTGAAGCTCTCGCTGACCTGCTCCCATTTTTCGGCGGGATAGACGAGCAGGCTGTTTTCCAGACCGATCATCACGTAGAACACGTCGCCCAGCTCCTCCCGGAGCTTTGCAGGCACGAAGAGACGCCCCTTGGCGTCTACGTTGTGCGTGTATTTGCCGATCAACCTGCTCACCTCCTCCCCAGATGGGGAATTTGTGGGAATTCTCCCCATTTACATCCACTTTGCTCCATTATAACTGCTTTGTAACGAAATTGCAATCACTTTTTGCGCCTTTTTCAATAAATTTTTGAACCGTCCATGGATCTCATTCCCAGGTTTTCCCCGGATGGCGCAAAAAACCCGGGTCGGCGCAAATCGTATGCGCCGGCCCGGGCGGACCGGGAATTATGCAGTTCAGACGGAGCATGCGCTGTTGAATAGACACCTGATTTCTTTACTTCCAACGAAGCAATCAAGTTCATCACCGGGCGCATCAAAACCGCTGATTGGGCGAACAATCAGGGGGTTACTCCGTGGGGCGGCCGGACTCTGGCCGCCGCGCGTTTGAATATGGGTGAGCGCTCCCGTCCGGGGTGGGCGTAGCGGAGCGGGTCCGGCGGCCCGAGGTCAGGCCGCCGCGGACGCGGAGGAATCAGGGATTTTCGGGGTCCGGTTCCGGATCAGAGTCCGGGTTCGGATCAGGGTTCGGGTTCGGATCGGGGTTCGGTTCCGGATCGGGGTTCGGGTTCGGATCGGGGTCAGGGTCGGGGGCCGGTTCCGGGTCGGGGAGCTGGGCGGCCCGGTAGAGGAAGGTCACGACCTGAGCGCGGGTGCAGGTATTCGCCGGGGAGAACTTGGTCTTGGACGTGCCGTTGGTGACGCCCTTCTCCACGGCCCAGAGGACGGCCTTGTAGAAATAGTCGCCCTCGCTGACGTCCTTGAAGGGATTCTCCTCGGTCTCCGGCTCGGGGCAGCCCTTTGCGCGCCAGAGGAAGGTCACGACCTGAGCGCGGGTGCAGGTATTCGCCGGGGAGAACTTGGTCTTGGACGTGCCGTTGGTGATCCCCTTCTCCACGGCCCAAAGGATGGCCTTGAAGGCGTAGCTCGACTCGTTCACGTCCTTGAAGGGGTTCTCCGTTGAGGCGGGCTCGGGGCAGCCCATCGCGCGCCAGAGGAAGGTCACGACCTGCTCGCGGGTGCAGGTCTTGTCGGGGGAGAAGAGGTTCGCCTTGGTGCCGGTGGTGATGCCGCCGAAGAAGGCCCAGTCGATCGGCGTGTGCGCCCAGTGGCCTTCCGCCGGGGTGTCGATGAAGATCTCGCTGGCACAGAGGACGGCTTCCTTTGTCGCTCCGCAGGTCTTGCAGGTGTATTTTGCTGTGCCGTGCTCGTCCTCGGTTGCGGGGGTCAGGATCTCCGTGACCTCCCAATAGTGGCCCTTGGCGGCCACCGGCTCGGTTTTCTGCTGACTGCAGACGGTACAGGTGAAGGTCTTGACGCCCGGCTCGGTGCAGGTGGGCTTCGTGGTGACCTTGCCCGCGTTCCAGCTATGATTGCCCGTGGCGGGAACGGCAGTCTCCTGTTCTGCCCCGCAGTACTGACAGCACCGAAGACCCTTGCCCTCGGTGGCGCAGCCCGGCGCCTCTGTGACGGAGATGTCGCCCCAGGTGTGGTTGGCGAATGGGCTTCCCTGCGCCATCAGACGCTGAACCACCTCACTGAGGTGACGGTACCCCTTCGGACTCAGATGGATGCCGCCGCCGTCGCTCCAGGCGGAGCTCAGATTCCCGTAGGCGTCCCGGAAGGGTGTGTTCAGGTCCATCAGCTTCACGTTCCGGCCCGCCGCAGCATTCTCCGCCTGGAGCTCCGTGATTACGTCGTTGATGGCGTTGATGTTGGCGTTGGTAAAATAGTCGCGGTAGGGTCCCGTAACCTTGGCGTGGTTGACCGGGAGAATCTTGCAGACAAAGTAGACCGCGTCGGGGTTCTTGGCATAGAGCAGATCAAGCAGGGCTTGATAGTTGCTGCGGAAGGTATTCAGGTTGAAGCCCACGCTGTTCGTGCCCATGTTGATGTAGACGGTGGAATAGCTCGAACCCTCCAGCGCCTGGATCAGTTCGTAGAGACTGCTGTTGTACCGGTCGGCGTGGTAGCGGGAATAATTCTTCACGCATTCATCGATCCGCCCGCCCACGCGGGCAAAGACGCGGGCCTTCTGAATCTCCGGGTTGTGATAGCGGAGAAAGACGGTGTTGGAGTCTCCGATGAAGACCGTGGTTTCGTCCAAGGTCAGGCAGGGCATGGTTTCCGTCGCCGCCGCTGCGGGAAGACAGAAGAAAACCAGCGAAAGAACCAGCAATCGTGCGAGAAGTCTTCGCTTCATCTGGAAATGCCTCTTTTCTGAATCGTGGTTTTGGGCTTTTCGCAGACATGGCGCATGCATCCTGCCTGTTTTGCCCTTCTATTATATAATAGTAATCAATCTACAAAAAAGCGACAAAGAAATCCAAATTCACAAAATATACACAATGATTCTGCTTACAAGCAAAGACGCCGGCCGCCCCCTTCGTTCGGGGGAAGCTGGCGTCTTTGTTTGACGGGCGCGGCCAATCGCTGCGCTCGAGGGCAGAAGAAAAAAGGGGGGACAATCCTTTTCGCGAGGATCGTCCCCCGTGCCGGAATACCGGCTGGAAATATGGTGTTTATTCGCTCGCCGTGAAGTCTGCGGGGCGCTCCGGGCGCAGGCCGAAATGCCAGGCGATCGCGTCCGCGATCCGCTCGCTTGCGTGGCCGTCCCCGTAGGGGTTCACGGCGCGGGCCATCTGCTGATAGGCCTCACGGTCCGTCAGAAGCTCCTCCGCATGGCGAAGGATCGCTTCCTGCTCGACCCCGGCGAGCCGGACGGTCCCGGCGCGGACGGCCTCGGGCCGTTCCGTCTCGCGGCGGAGGACCAGAACCGGCTTGCCCAGCGCAGGAGCCTCCTCCTGCAGACCGCCGGAATCGGTCATCACCAGATAGCTGCGGGCCATCAGATTGTGCATCTCCTCCACGTCGATCGGGTCGATCAGATGGACGCGGGGAAGACCGCTGAGGATGCCGAAGGCGCACTCGCGCACCACCGGACTCAGATGGACGGGGTAGACGACTTCCACGTCCTCATGCCGCTCCACCAGAGTCTTGACGGCCTGCATGATATCCTCCATCGGCTTGCCGTAATTCTCGCGGCGGTGGCAGGTCAGGGTGATCACGCGGCGGCTCTGGAAGTCCATGCCGTTGAGTTCCTTTGTCTGGAAGACGTAGTCCGGGCGAACCGTGGTCTGCATCGCGTCAATGACTGTGTTGCCGGTCAGGAACATCTCGCCGCGCAGGCCCTCGCGGACCAGATTATCGCGGTTATTGGCCGTCGGGCAGAAGTGGAGCTCGGCGATGTCGCCCACGAGGGTCCGGTTCATCTCCTCCGGATAGGGGGAGTACTTGTCCCAGGTGCGCAGACCGGCCTCCACGTGGCCCACGGGGATCTTGTGATAGAAGGCGGCCAGGGCCCCGGCAAAGGTCGTGGAGGTGTCGCCGTGGACCAGGATCAGGTCGGGCTTCGCCTCCTCCAGCACGGTCTCCATGCCCAGCAGGGTGCGGGAGGTGATCGAGGAGAGGGTCTGCCGGGCCTGCATGATGTGCAGGTCGTAGTCCGCCTCCAGGCGGAAGATTTTCATGACAGAGTCCAGCATCTCACGGTGCTGGCCCGTCAGACAGCAGATGGACCGGAACTCCGGGCGGCTCTGCAGGTGCATGACCAGCGGGGCCATCTTGATGGCCTCGGGCCGGGTCCCGAAGACGGACATGACTTTAATCGGTTCCATGGGGCTCCTCCTGCTTCTCGGCTGGGGCCGGCGCCTCCGGGGTCACAGCGCCGTCCTCCTGGCGTTTCTTGTGCGGGGCCTTGGCGGTCATGATCAGCTCCAGGCCCACCGCGCCGACCACCAGCACGGCGCCGAGCATCAGCATGGCGCGCATCGCGCCGGAGACCGTCAGCAAAACGGCGGCCAGACCCAGAATGCCGGCCAGCACATAGGCGATCGCCACGGTCTGCTTCTGGCTGAAGCCCATGTCGATCAGGCGGTGGTGGATGTGGCCGCGGTCTGCCTCCATCGGGCTCTTGTGGTGGGCAACGCGGCGGATCACGGCGAAGCAGATGTCAAAAATCGGCAGGCCCAGGATCAGGAAGGGCACGGCAAAGGAGATCGCCGCATAGGCCTTGAACAGGCCCTGGATCGACATCGTGGCCAGGATGAAGCCCAGGAACGTGGATCCGGTGTCGCCCATGAAGATCTTGGCGGGGTTGAAGTTGTAGGGCACGAAGCCCAGGCAGGCGCCGGCCAGGGCGGCCATCACAATGGCGACCCTGGTGTCGCTCACGACCAGGGCGATCACCAGCATGCTCACGGCGGAGATGCAGGAGACGCCGCAGGCCAGACCGTCCAGACCGTCGATGAAGTTGACGGCGTTGGTCAGAGCGACGATCCAGATGATGGTGATCGGATAGGACAACCAGCCCAGGTCCCAGTAGGCGTAGAGACTGGAGCCGAAGGGGTTCGTAAAGCGCTGGATCCGGCAGTTGCCATAGAAGACCACAATGCAGGCGGCAACGATCTGCACGATCAGCTTGAGCTTGGCCCGCAGGGCAAGCTTGTCGTCGAATACGCCCAAAATCACGATGACCACCGCGCCCAGAAGGATCGCCGAGAGGGAGCGGTCCACCTCCTTGGCAAAGGCCAGCACCGACAGGAAGAAGGCCAGGAAGATCGCCAGGCCGCCCATCCGGGGGATGGGGACCGTGTGCATTCTGCGATCGTCCTTCGGAACGTCCATGACGCCCATCTTCTGAGCCAGCATCTTGACCAGGGGCGTGGTCGCAAAGGAGATCACTGCGGCGCACAGCAGCGTGAGTCCCACGCGAATCAAAAAATGGATATCCAGGTTCATAGCAACCTCTTATCTGGCCACAAAGCCTACCTTTTTATAGACCTTGCGCAGGGTCTTATTGGCAATATAGCCCGCCTTTTCCGCGCCGTTTTTGCAGACGGCTTCCAGGTAGGCCTTGTCCGCCAGCAGGCGGGTGGTCTCCTCGCGGATGGGGCGCAGCAGATCGACCACGGTCTCGCCCACGGCGGCCTTGAAGTCGCCGTAGCCCTTTCCGTCAAATTCCTTCTCGATCTCCGGGAAGGTCTTGCCGGTGGCGGCGGAGTAGATGGTCATCAGATTGGAAACGCCCTTCTTGTTCTCCGGGTCGTAGCGGACGCAGGCGTCGCAGTCGGTCACGGCCCGCTTGAACAGGCGCATGATCGTATCCGGGCTGTCCATCAGGGTCACGCGGCCGGGATCGTCGTCCTCGGACTTGGACATCTTGGCCTCGGGATTTGCAAGGCTCATGATGCGCGCACCGACCTTGGGGATGTAAGGCTCGGGGATCTTGAAGGTGTCGCCGTAGACGTGGTTGAAGCGGTTGGCGATGTCGCGGGTCAGCTCCACGTGCTGCTTCTGGTCCTCGCCCACGGGCACGTAGTCGGGCTGATAGAGCAGGATGTCCGCGGCCATCAGGGCGGGGTAGGTGAACAGTCCGCCGTTGATGTTGTCGGCGTTCTTGGCGCTCTTGTCCTTGAACTGGGTCATGCGGGAGAGCTCGCCGAACATGGCGTAGCAGTTGAGCACCCAGCCGAGCTCTGCGTGCTGGTGGACGTGGCTCTGAATGAAGAGGGTGTTCTTCTCCGGGTCCAGGCCGCAGGCGATGTACTGCGCCAGCTGCTCCATCGTGCGGCGGCGCAGGTCTGCGGGCTTCTGCCGCACAGTGATCGCATGCAGATCCGCCATGAAATAGTAGCAGTCAAATTCCTCTGCGCGGGCGCTCCAATGCCGGATCGCGCCGAGATAGCTGCCGAGCGTCAGATCGCCGCTGGGCTTGATGCCGGAGAGCATGACTTTTTTCGCTTCCATATCAATCACCTCGAAGGGAATAATTATTGATTTTAAAAATTATACCATATCCGTCCGCAAATGGCAATCCCAAAATCACCCGGAATCCGCGGAACGCGGGCGGTTTTTTCGCATAAGCTGATAGGGAACCCCAATTCTGCCTGTGTGAAGGAGGCTTTTGCTTGCTTACATCCTGCTTTTTCGGTGCAAATACGCCGCAGGGCTTTCGCTCCGAGGCCGACTCCCTGCAAGCCGATCCGGTGATCCGCCGTCTCGTCATCCTCAAGGGAGGACCCGGCTGCGGAAAATCCACGCTCATGAAGACCCTGGCCCGGGAAGCCGAGCGCATGGGCCTGAAGGTCCGGCGCATCTTCTGCTCCTCGGACCCCGACTCCCTGGACGGCCTGGTCGTGCCGGAGACCGGCCTTGCCGTCGCAGACGGAACGGCCCCGCATGTGCTCGAGCCGGAGCTCTGCGCCTGCGGGGCGAATTATCTGAACTTAGGCGTCTATTACCACGACGCCGCGGCCCTGGGCATGGCCCGGACCCTCCGGGCGGAGCAGGCCGCCTATAAGGCCTGCTACGGCCCTGCTTACGCCTGCCTGTCGGGGGCTGCGGGGGCGGAGCGGGCCATGCGTCTGATTGCTGCGCCGGCGGCGGAGGCCGCGGAGCGGGAGGCGCTGGAGCGTCTGCGGCGCGAGCCGCTGCCGCGGGGCACGGGGACCGGAAGGGTCCTGCGCTGCTATCTGACCGGCCTGACGCCCAAGGGGCCGGTCAGCTTCGAGCCGGAGGCGGCGTCGGTCTGGGCGGTCCGTGACAGCTGGCACCTCGGGGCAGGGCTCCTGCGCCGCCTGACCCGCCGGTATCAGGCCGCCGGCTTCGATCTGATCCAGGCCATGGACCCCATGGACCCCGACAGCCCGGCCGGCCTGCTGATCCCCAACCTGGGGACGGCCTTCCTGCGGACCGATCCGCTGTTTTCTCTCGGCCGGTCGGCCCTGCTCCAGCTCAACCTGGACGCGGCGGCAGAGGCGATCCTGTCCCCGGCCGAGCTGGAGCGTCTGGAAGCCCTGCAGGCCATCCGCGCCGAGCTCGTGGCGGAGGCAGTCCGCTGGCTGGCCCGGGCCAAGAGCCACCACGATGCCCTGGAATCCCTCTGCCGTCCGCTCGTGGACTTCGAGGGCGTGACCAAGGAGACCGAGCGCCTGGTCAAAACCCTGCTGACCGAGGAATAGGGACTGCCTTATTTCTTGTTCTTACCGCGCTTTCGATAGTCGGCGTCGATGTTTGCAGACCAGTTCTCGGGCATGGCGGCCTCTGCCCGGAAGCAGCGGACGGTTTCGCCCAGGGTCTCATAGACCACCTGTGTGCCCCGGCGGTCGGCGTTGTAGTTGACGGCCCGGTCCGCCCGGATCCCGAAGTGCTTTGCGGTCTGCACGGCGTCGATGTTGGCCCCGACGAAGAGGAATTCCCAGCCGAATTCCTCCTCCTGCCGACGGATCAGCTTTCGCACCTCGTCGGCCCCGTAGCGGCGGCTGGCGTTCTCCATGCCGTCGGTGGTGATCACGAACATCGTGTGCGCGGGAACGTCCTCGGCTCTGGCATACTTGTGGATGTTGCCGATGTGGCGGATGGCGTCGCCGATCGCGTCGAGCAGGGCCGTGCAGCCGCCCACGACATAGTCCCGGTCGGTCATCGGCGCAATGCGGTCCAGGGTCGCCCGGTCGTGGATGACCAGCGACTCGTTGGCAAAAAGGACCGTGGAGACGTAGCAGGTCCCGGTCTGCTTTTTCTGCTTCTCGATCATCGCGTTGAAGCCGCCGATCGTGTCGTCCTCGAGACCCGCCATGGACCCGCTGCGGTCCAGGATGAAGACCAGCTCGGTGATGTTGTTTTCGATCTTGTTTTTCATAAGTAAGCCCTCCATGTGATTGATTGTCGGTGTTTGTTTCTTACGCTGACAATGTATCACACGGAGGGCTGTCTTTGGTCGCCTGGCAGGCGACATTTATTGGAATGCCGGGGCTAAGAATTTCAGGATCTCCGCGATCGCCGTTCCCATCTTCGCCGGGTCGTGGAAGCGGTGGTCGGCCTTGTCAAAGGGGATCAGCTCGATGCAGTTCTGATCCGCGAATCGGGAAACCGCGTCGAAGCTCACGATCTCATCGGCTGTGCCCTGCAGGATCAGCAGGTCGTCTGCGTCGTCCAAAAAGTCCAGGGCGAACAGGTCAACGGCCTTCAGCTCGTCGAAGAAGGCCTGGTTCACCCGGACCTTCCGGTCGAAGCCCAGCTCCGCGTCCCGGCCCTTGCGCAGGGCTTCTGCGTCCTTGGGCGTCAGGATCTTCGTGGTCAGGGACTCGTAGATGTCCACGGCGGGGCAGCGCAGGGCCAGGCGGCGGAAGGGATTCCCGTGCTCGGCCAGGTATTTGAGAAAGAGAAAGCCGCCGAAGCTCGTGGCGTAGCCGAAGATGGCAGCCGGATGAAGCTCCGCTTGGGCGTGCTGCAGCACCAGGGTCAGATAGGCGTCGCAGTCGCCGAGCGTCAGCCGCTTTTTCACGTCGTCGCCGTGGGCCGGCAGGTTATAGGTCAAAAGGGCGGCGTCCTTGTGCTTCGAGAGCAGACTCTCGGCAAAGCGCTCGGCGGCGTGGTTGTCCTTGTGACCGCCGAAGCCGTGGCCGTAGATTACAAGATTCCGGATGGCCCGGGGGTCGTTGGCATAGAGCTTGCACTTGATGCTGTGCCCGCCCTCGTTCAGATTGAAATATTTCGTCATGCTATGCTCCCAGCAGACTCTGGTCAAAGGCGAACAGGGTCTCGTTGATCTCAAAGATGTTGTAGTTTCCGTTGGAGATGAAGTATTCGATGATCACGTCGAAGCGGTTGGAATGGGACAGTGCGAAGCCTGCCTTCATCAGCAGGTCCCTGGCCTCGTCCAGCGGCAGCTCCAGGGCGATTGCAAAGGCGATCGCGGTCTGCTTGGACGGGCGGTAGTTGGGGTCGGAGCGGATCTTGGAGAAGAGCTTGCGGTCCACGTTGGCCTTTTTGTAGCAGGCGGCGTCGGTCATGCCGCGCTCGTCGATCTTGCGCAGGAGCATCTGAGAAAAGCTCTCGTCCAGGCGCCTGAGCCGTTCGTCGAGACTCTGGGGCCGCATCGCCGGGGCCGGGGCTGCGGCAGGAACTGCCATGGAGCCGAAGACTCGGGGCTTTTTCGCGGGCGGGGCCGGCTCGGCAGCGAGGGAATATTCGGCAGCCTGCATGGATTCCAGCGCCATCTGCTGCTGCAGGATCGCGGTCTCCCCGTCCCGCCGGGGAGCAGATTCCACGTAGTGCTGGTCGATGTAGGCGGCGACCCGGGAAAACAGGACCTCGGAGAGCTGATAGCTGCCCGCGTCGAAGACCACCAGGGTCACGTCCAGCTCGCGCTCGAGCAGGAAGCGGCCGATCTCCCGCACGGCGACGGCGAGGGCCTGATCCCTGGGGTAGCCGAAGGCCCCGGCGGAGATCAGCGGGAAGGCCACGCTTTTGCAGTGCTTTTGGACCGCCAGCTCCAGACTGTTGCGGTAGCAGGCCGAGAGCAGAGCCTCCTCGTTCCAGCCGCCGCCGCACCAGAACGGGCCGACCGTGTGGATCACGTATTTTGCGGGCAGATCATAGCCCTTGGTCAGCTTGGCCTGACCAACCTCGCAGCCGCCCAGCTTCTCGCAGGCGCGCAGGAGCTTTGGTCCGGCGGCCCGGTGGATGGCCCCGTCCACGCCTCCGCCGCCCAGCAGGCTCGTGTTCGCGGCGTTCACGATGGCGTCCACCCGCATCCGGGTGATGTCGTTTCGTTCAATATGGAAGGGCATGAGACCGCCTCCCTATGGGATGATCTTGCTGGCCTTGAGATAGCGCTCCTCCTCGGAGAAGACGCAGCCGCAGTATTTTTGCATGTAGAAGCCCAGCTCCCGCGCCCGCTCCTGGCCCTGCTTGAAATAGGGGCGGAAATCCCGGTAGAGGAAGCGGACATGGTAGGTGTCGGCGGCCTGTTCTGCCACCTCCTTCATCAGCTCGTGCTTCTGATAGGGCGAGATGAAAAGGGAGGAGGTGAAGGCGTCGTAGCCGTTGGCCGCGGCGTATTCGGCGGCCGTCATCAGCCGCATCTCGTAGCATTTCACGCAGCGGTTGGCAATGTCGTCCGCCACCGCCCGCACGAAGGGGCGCAGACCGTAGTCGTTGCGCTCCACGAGCGGCAGGGCGATGGAGACCGCGTAATCCCGCAGGCAGTTCCGGCGGGACCGGTATTCGGTGAAGGGGTGAATGTTCGGGTTGTACCAGAACCCGGTCACCTCCTGCCCCTCCTGGCGCAGGGTGTCGATGCACATATTTGCGCAGGGGGCGCAGCAGATGTGAAGCAGCGTTTTCATGGAAGGTTCTCCGTTTCGTAGAATGGGAAACGCGCCTTACCAGCCCAGCACCCAATCCGTCTGGGGCTCGGCGAGGAAGGCCGCGAAATCTGCGGCAAAGGCCGCGTCGAGGCTGCTGACGCGGCCCAGGCCGGCCACCAGCGGGTCGATGCGCCGCTTTTTGGCCGGAATGACCCGCCAGGGGCGTCCGTCCGGCGGTGCGCTGGACGCCGGGGCGCGGGCCGTGTGGGCCATCGCGCAGAAGGCAGCCCAGCGCCCGGACAGGGGAGAGGCCGCCAGTTGTTCGATCAGCGGCGGCTCGGTGCCGCAGAGGTCGGCGGGGGTGAGGACGCCCCGGTTGATCGCGTCCCGCAGCAGCTCGCAGAGGGCCTGCATCGCATACCGGTCCTCGTCGGAGACGTAGACCTTCGCACAGGCCAGGGCGGTTTCGGCAAAGCAGACCGCGTGCGCAAGGGTGCGGAAACAGAGCTCGTCCATACCGTCCTCGTTTTCCGCAACGGTCAGATCGTGATAAAGGGCTTCGATCCCGTCCTCGGTCAGAAAGCCGTAGCGCCAGGCGTTGCCGAGGGTGTATTCCAGCCGGTCGGCGGACAGGCGGGGGCTGTCGTTGTCGGCGATCGGGTAGCGGTGGTAGTCGGCCACGTCGTCGGTGGTCAGACCGTATTGTCTCAGGACCGCCTGGATCTCCGGGCTGGCTGCGATCCGCTCCCGGGTCCCCTCCTCGGTGGCCTCCTGGGTCAGGTAGTCCCCGCGCAGGAAGTCGATCACGTGGGCAAAGGTCGGGGTCGCCACATCGTGCAGCAGGCCGGCCGCGGCCTGGGCCGGGTCGTGGGTGAAGTGCCAGACGATGGCTCCGACGCCGAGGGAGTGGACCCAGCGCGAATAGGACCTTCCCCGCGCAAAGCGGGGGAAGGCCGTGTATTCGCAGCCGCAGTTCATTCCGACGTCCCGCAGCCGCGCCAATGGGGGCGTGGCGGCGAGGGCGGTCAGAAGCTCCGGCAGGTCGTTGTCATAGACGTGCAGCATGTTCCGTTCGGCTGCGGCTTACACTTCGATGCCGTCGATCTCCTTGGTCAGCTTGCAGATCTCGTCGATGATGGCGCCGATGTAGTCGATCGTGTCGTTGAGCGGGGCGTCGGTGGTGATGTCCACGCCGGCCAGCTTTGCCAGGCCGATGGGGTCGAGGGTCGAGCCGGCGTCCAGGACCTTCTTCCAATCCTCCACGGCGCTCGCGCCCTCGCGCTGAATGCGGCGGGCAACCTCGGTGGCGACGGTCAGACCGGCGGAGTAGGTGTAGGAGTAGAGACCCATGTAGTAGTGCGGCTGGCGCATCCAGGTCAGCTCCGCGCCGTCGTTGATCTTCACGCCCTCGCCCCAGAACAGCTCCAGGTTCTTGCGGAAAATGTCGGAAAGGACCTCGGCGTTGACGGAGCCGCCCTCGTCGATGATCTTGTAGACCTCGCGCTGATACCAGGCCTCCCGCAGATGGGTCACGAAGTTGTGGTAGTAGGTGTTGGAGATCATGGAGGAGAGGACCCAGCGGCGGAAGCGCGGATCGTCGTTGGTCTTGAGCAGATACTGGGCCAGCAGCAGCTCGTTCATCGTGGACGGGGCCTCGATCAGATAGGTGGAAACGTTGGTGTCAAAGAGGGACTGCTTGCTGTTGCAGTGGCGGAAGTGGCCCGCGTGGCCCAGCTCGTGGGCGATCGTGAAGACGTCGGACATCCGGTCGTTCCAGCTCAGCAGGATGAAGGAGTTCCGCCCGTAGGGGGAGGCGCAGAAGCCGCCGGTAGACTTGCCCTGGTTCTTGGCGAAGTCGATCCAGCGCTTGTCAAAGGCCTCCTCCACCATCGAGACGTAGTCCTCGCCCATCACGGCCAGACCCTTCTTGACGTAGTCCTTCGCCTCTGCGATTGTGACGCGGGGGTCGTAGTCGGGGTCCAGGGAGAGCTTGAGGTCGGCAAAGGTCATCTCGTCCAGACCATACTTCTTCTGCAGCAGGCGGGCGAAGCGGCGCATGTGCGGCGCCAGGCGCTCGGTGATGCCGTCGATCTGACGGTCGTACATCTCCCGCGTGACCTTCTGGTCGAAGAGCAGATAGTCAAAGACGGACTTGTGTCCGCGCAGGGTGGCCAGGGTCTTGTCCTGGCTGACCTGGGCGTTGTAGGCCGTGGCGGTCACGTTCTCATACTGGCGCAGCTTGGCGGAGAAGGCGTCAAAGGCCGCGCGGCGGACCTTGGTGTCGCGCTCGTATTCATAGTCGTCCTCAAACAGGGAATAGCCCAGGGGATACTCCTTGCCCTCCACGGTGAAGGACGGGAACTGCATGTCGGCCAGCTTGGCCATGTTGTAGACCTCATAGGGCGTGGAGAAGGTCTTGCGCAGGGCGGCAAGGACCTTTTCCGCCTCCGCCGAGAGCTGGTGCGGCTTCCTGCGGAGGAGGTCCATCAGATAGTGCTTGCAGCCGACGGCTTTTTCAATCGCGCCGGAGAGGGTCTGCTCGCTCTGCTCCAGGATCTCGCTCTCGATGAAGCTCAGGCGGCTGGCGATCTGGGCCTCGATGGCGGAGATCCGGCCCGCGCGCTGCTGGTTCGGGGTGTCGTAGTAGTCGACCTCAACGGCCAGCTCGCAGTAGGAACCGACCAGATACAGCTTGCGCTGCAGCTGCTCGTATTCGTCCAGGCAGGCCACGATGCGGTCAGGGTCGTTCAGCTTGCCGGGGTATTCGGCCTCCAGGTGATCGGCGATCTTCTGCGCTTCGGCAAAGTCGGCCTCCATCTCGGCCTCGGTCGGGTAGATCAGGGACAGGTCCCACTTGAGCTCCTCGGGGACGTCCTTTCTGCGTGCAAGCTCCATGCTGCAAGCCTCCTTAATATAATAATGTGTTTTGGCGGCGCAAACGCCGGTGGTCTGTCCTCCATTTTACACCGCAAACCGCGCTGCGTCAAGCCGCTGTTTTCGGCGGCCTGCCGGCGCAAAACGCAGCCGCCCCGGTTCAGGGAGAACCGAAGCGGCTTGAGGCCTTATTTCAGGAATCCGTTGATGATCTGTTCCTCGGCCTCCTGCTCGGTCAGACCCAGGGTCATCAGCTTGACCAGCTGCTCGCCGGCGATCTTGCCGATGGCGGCCTCGTGTACCAGGGAGGCGTCCACGTCGTTGGCCTCCAGCCCCGGCACGGCCAGGATGCGGCCCCGGTCCATGATGATGGAGTCGCATTCGGTGTGGCCCTGGCAGGGGGCGTTGCCCAGGATCTTCGCGTCGAACTTCTGATAGGAGTCGTCCCGCGCCACGGAGCGGGAGACCACGTCCGCGCTCGAGCCAGCCCCGTTGAGCTCCACCGCATAGACGGAAATCGCCCGCTGCTGCTCGTGGGTCATCAGCCGCTCGCGCACCACCAGACGGGCTCCGGCCTTGAGCGCGGCGTTGGTGGTCCGCTCGGTGTCGTCCACGCCCTTGATCTGGACCATCTCCATCTCCATGGAGCTGTTCTCGTCCATATGGACCTCGGTCACGGGGTTCAGGATGCGCTTGCCTGCACCGGAGCCGGAGCCATAGTGCTTCTCCACGTATTTCACGTGGGCTCCGGGCTCCAGATAGAAGGTGTGGATGCCGTCGTGCTGGGCGTCCTGGTTGCCGCAGTTGTCGATGCCGCAGCCCGCCACGATCACCACGTCGGCGTCGCGGCCCACGTAGAAGTCGTTGTAGACGGTCTCCTTCAGACCGGTCTCGGTCAGGACCACGGGGATGTGGACGCTCTCATTCTTCGTGCCGGGCCGGATGTGGACCTCGATGCCGGGCTTGTCCGTCTTGGGGACGATCTCGATGTTGGCCGTGCTCTGCCGTCCGGCGGCCTCGCCGTTGGAGCGGATGTTGTAAGCCCCCTCGGGGACGCCGTGGAGGTCCGCCACCTCCTGCAGCAGCCGGAGCTGGATCTCGTTGAGCTGTTTCATTCCCGGTCCTCCTTCGTGAGCTGGCGGCAGGCTGCCACCGCGGAGGTGGTGCCGATCAGTGTGGGCAGGATCTCTTCCCGCGGGCCCTGGGCCGCGACCCGGCCCTCCCGGATCACGACGATCCGGTCGGCCACGCTCAGGATGCGCTCCTGGTGGGAGATGATCATGATGGAGCTGTCGCGGATGTGGCGGCGCATGTTCTCAAAGACCGTGATCAGATTCGAGAAGCTCCAAAGGTCGATGCCGGCCTCGGGTTCGTCAAAGATGGACAGCCGCGCCGACCGGGCCAGGACGGTGGCAATCTCGATGCGCTTGAGCTCGCCGCCGGAGAGGCTGGCGTTGACCTCGCGGTCGATATAATCCTTCGCGCACAGGCCCACGGCGGAGAGATATTCGCAGGCCTCGCCCACGCCGAGCCGCTTGCCCGCGGCGATCCGGAGCAGATCCAGGACCTGCAGACCCTTGAAGCGGACCGGCTGCTGGAAGGCGAAGGCGATGCCGCGTTTGGCCCGCTCGGTGATGGAAAGGTCTGTGACGTCGATTCCGTCAAAGATGATTCTGCCGGCGGTTGGAGTCTCGACGCCTGCGATCAGCCGGGCCAGAGTGGACTTGCCGCCGCCGTTGGGGCCGGTGATGACGACCAGCTCCCGGTCCGGGATCGTGAGACTGACGTCCTTCACAATGCCCTTGCCGCCGTGCTCGTCCGCGACCTCAAAGGAGAGATGTTGAAGTTCAAGCATAGATATTTTCCTCGCTGTGTTGTTTTTTGCGTGTCTACCCCTCATTATACCCGATATTCCGCGAAATTTCCACCCTTATTTTTCACCGCGCGCAAGAATGGAATTGTTTCAGCGCCGGGGCCGCAAAAAGGCGGTTCTCGGCTTGACATCCTCTGAAAATCCGCTATAATAACGCTGGTACAGACTATGATTCCAAATAATGGAGGCTATCCCCATGAACAATACCGAAAAAACGATGGACAAGATCATCGCCCTCTGCAAAAACCGCGGCTTTATCTTCGCCGGCTCCGAGATCTACGGCGGCCTGGCCAACACCTGGGACTACGGTCCCCTCGGCACCCGCCTGAAGAACAACGTCAAGGACGCCTGGCGCAAGCGCTTCATCCAGGAGCGCCGCAACTCCTTCGAGGTGGACGCCGACATCCTGATGAACCCCCGTGTCTGGGAGGCCAGCGGCCACGTTTCCAGCTTCTCCGACCCGATGCTCGACTGCCGCGAGTGCAAGATGCGCTTCCGCGCCGACAATCTGATCGAGGCCTTTGACCCCGAAGCCCACGCCGACGGTATGACCAAGGCCGAGATGTTCGACTTCATCAAGGCCCATTCCATCCCCTGCCCGAACTGCGGCAAGCACAACTTTACCGATATCCGCGAGTTCAATCTGATGTTCCAGACCTACCGCGGCGTCACCAACGACGCGAAGTCCGTCATCTATCTGCGTCCCGAGAACGCCCAGGGCGAGTACGTCAACTACCCCAACGTCCTGCGCTCGATGCGCGCCAAGCTGCCCTTCTCCATCGGCCAGATCGGCAAGGCCTTCCGCAACGAGATCACCCCGGGCAACTTCACCTTCCGCACCATCGAGTTCGAGCAGATGGAGTATCAGACCTTCTGCAAGCCCGGCGACGATCTGGAGCTCTACGAATACTTCAAGAGCTTCGGCAAGCAGTTCTTTGAGGACCTGGGCCTGCCCGCCGAGAACCTCCGCTTCCACGACCATGAGAAGCTGGCCCACTACGCCAAGGCCGCCTGCGACATCGAATTCCTCTTCCCCTCCATCGGCTGGGGCGAGATCAACGGCACCCATGACCGCACCGACTTCGACCTGAGCCGTCACCAGGAGTACAGCGGCCAGAAGATGGACTACCTCGATCCCTACACGAACGAGCGCTACATCCCCTACATCGTCGAAAGCACCTACGGCCTCGACCGCACGGTCCTGGCCCTGCTCTGCCAGGCCTACGACGAGGAGATCGTGGACGAGGCCAAGAACGACGTCCGCGTGGTTCTGCACCTGCATCCCGACGTCGCCCCGATCAAGGTCGCCGTCCTGCCCCTGAGCAAGAAGCTGGCCGAGCCCGCCCTGGCGCTCTGCGACGAGCTGTCGAAGGACTTCATGTGCGACTATGACGACACCGGCTCCATCGGCAAGCGCTACCGCCGCGAGGATGAGATCGGCACGCCCTACTGCGTGACCATCGATTTCCAGACCGTCGGCGACGACAAGACCCCCGCCGACAACGCCGTCACCATCCGCGACCGCGACACCATGGAGCAGGTTCGCGTCCCCATCGCCGAGCTCAAGACCTGGCTCCGCGAGCACCTGGGATAATCGCCCCTGCCGATCCATCACCATCCCGCAGGGCGGCCGGATCTCCGGCCGCCGTGCCCGTCTTGCGACGACCGCGCACCCCGGTCAAAGGCGGCAGCGGGGCGATTGCCGGACTGCGCCCCAAACACAAAACGAAGCATCCCCATTCACACCTGCATTGGAGGTTTTCAACATGGCAGAAATCTGGAAAGGCGCGCCGGTCGCGGCAGCCTTGAGTGAAACCATCGCCGCCGAAGCGGCGGAGCTGACCGCGAAGGGCGTCACGCCCACGCTGGCGATCTTCCGCGTGGGCGAGCGCGACGACGACCTGGCCTATGAGCGCGGCGCCATGAAGCGCTGCGAAAAGGTCGGCGTCCGGGTGAAGAATGTGGTCCTGCCCGCGGACGTGGACAGCGATACCTTCTTCCGCACCCTCGAAGACTTGAACACCGACCCCGAGATCCACGGCATCCTGATGTTCCGGCCGCTGCCGAAGCAGCTCGACGGCGAAAAGGCCCGCCGCATGCTGGCCCCGGAAAAGGACGTGGACGGCTGCACCGACGGCTCCCTGGCAGGCGTGTTCACGAATACCGCCCTCGGCTTCCCACCCTGTACGGCCCAGGCTGCCATGGAGATGCTGCGCTACTACGGCGTCGATCCCAAGGGCAAGCGGGTCGCCGTCATCGGACGGTCTCTGGTGATCGGCCGCCCCGTGGCCATGATGCTGATGCACGCCAACGCCACGGTCACGGTCTGCCATACCCGGACCGTGGATGTCCCCGCCGTCACCCGTGAGGCGGATATCGTCGTCGCGGCCTCCGGTCAGATGGAGAGCGTCGGCGCAAACTACCTCCGTCCCGGCCAGATCGTGATCGACGTGGGCATCGGCTGGAACGAGGCCAAGCAAAAGCTCTGCGGCGACGTCAAGGCCGAGGAGGCCGAGCCCCTCGCCGCCGCCCTGACCCCCGTCCCCGGCGGCGTCGGCAGCGTCACCTCCGCCGTCCTGTGCAAGCATGTCGTGGAGGCCGCGAAGCGGCAAATTGAGAAATAGAAACCGACCATTCTGAGCCGGTATGTTTCCCGATCAACCGCAAATGCGAAAAACGTCCGGAGGCGAAACCATGTCCAACGATCTCACCCGAACCGAAGAACGCAAGGCCCTGCGCAAGTCGCTGATCAAGGCCCGCAACAGCCTCACGCCGGAGGAGCGGGCCGAAAAATCCGCCCTTGCCGTGGAGCGTCTGGCGGCCAGCGAGGTCTTCCGCGCCGCCAGGACCGTGATGATTTACGACCACGTGGGCGGAGAGCTCTCCCTGGACGCCCTGCTGACCCATCCGGCCTCTGCCGGGAAGCGGTTCTGCTACCCCCTCTGCGTCAGTCGGACCGAGATGATCGCCATGATCCCCGGCGCCTGGCAGAGCGGTGCCTACGGCATCCGCGAGCCGGTGCGCGAGCGATCCGAGGAGATCGCCCCGGAGGACCTCGACCTGGTGGTCTGCCCCGGCACGGGCTTTGACCCCGCCTGCAACCGCATGGGAATGGGCGGCGGCTACTACGACCGCTACCTCCCCAAATGCACCCGGGCCAACATCGTTCTGGTGGCCTTCGAGGCCCAGAAGGTCCCCGCCCTCCCCGTCGACCCTTGGGACCGGCCCGTGGAGCAGGTCTTCACCGAAGCCGCCGTTTACCGTAACAGTTCAGCCCTCCCTCCTGCGTAGGGCGGCCAGACCTCTGGCCGCCGTCCCAGCGGGCGGCAGACAGCGCGGCGGCCTGGGGTCAGGCCGCCCTACGGCATGGGCTGATGTATATAATGTATATAAATGATGAATGAAGGGTTGACTTTCCTCGGCTGCTGTGATACATTTAACATAGACGCATATGGGCGTTTTTCACAGAATTGATTATATTATTGAAAAAGTATTTGGAGGAAAAACCATGCTGAAAGAATCCCTGGAAAGAATTGCCAACTACGATCCGGAAGTCGGCCAGGCCATGCAGGCGGAGTTCGCCAGACAGAGCAGAAACCTCGAGCTGATCGCCTCCGAGAACATCGTCTCTGAGGAAGTCATGATGGCCATGGGCAGCGTCCTGACCAACAAGTACGCCGAAGGCTATCCCGGCAAGCGTTACTACGGCGGCTGCGAGTGCGTCGACGTGGTGGAGAACATCGCCATTGAGCGTGCCAAGAAGCTCTTCGGCTGCGACTATGCCAACGTCCAGCCCCACTCCGGCGCGCAGGCCAACATGGCTGTCTTCTTTGCCGTTCTGAATCCCGGCGACACCTTCATGGGCATGGACCTCTCCAACGGCGGTCACCTGACCCACGGCAGCCCCGTGAACATGTCCGGCAAGTACTTCCACTGCGTTTCCTACGGCGTTGACGCCAACGGCATCATCGACTATGACGACGTCCGTGCCAAGGCTCACGAGCATCATCCCAAGCTGATCGTGGCCGGCGCCTCCGCCTACTGCCGCACCATCGACTTCCCCAAGTTCCGTGAGATCGCGGACGAGGTCGGCGCTGTCCTGATGGTCGACATGGCCCACATCGCCGGTCTGGTTGCCGCCGGTGTGCATCCCAGCCCCTTCCCCTATGCCGACGTTGTCACCACCACCACCCACAAGACCCTGCGCGGTCCCCGCGGCGGCCTGATCCTTGCCAACCAGGCGGCTGTCGATAAGTTCAACTTCAACAAGGCCATCTTCCCCGGCATCCAGGGCGGCCCTCTGATGCACGTCATCGCCGCCAAGGCTGTCGCCTTCGGCGAAGCCCTCAAGCCCGAGTTCAAGGCCTATCAGGAGCAGGTCGTCCGCAACGCCAAGGCCCTGGCCAACGCGCTGATGGCCCGCGGCCAGAAGATCGTCTCCGGCGGCACCGACAACCACCTGATGCTCCTCGACCTGATCGGTCTTGATGTCACCGGCAAGGAGCTGCAGAACCGTCTGGATGAGGTCTACATCACTGTCAACAAGAACACGGTTCCCGGCGAGCCCAGAAGCCCGTTCGTCACCTCCGGCATCCGCATCGGCACCCCCGCCGTGACCACCCGCGGCCTGAAGGAAGCAGACATGGAGAAGCTGGCCGAGCTCATCGACCTGGCCATCCGCGACTTCGAAAACCAGAAGGACTACATCCGCGCCGAGGTCATCAAGCTGACCGAGAAGTACCCCATCTACCGCTAAGCTGAACCCAGAGCCGCAGGTTTTTTCGAAAATCCCAGGGTTTCCGAAAAAACCTGTGGCTTTTCTTTTTCGGATGTGCTATACTACGTCCAAACCATCACAGCAGAGAGGTGCGCGCTATGCCCGAATCCCGTTCCGCAGACTCCGTCCGGCTGGCTGCCCTGCAGGCCAGAGTGGACACATTATATAATGAATATACCTTCCCGGTCCTTGCCACGATCCGGGCAGGGGAGGACCCCGCCGCCGTCGCGCTGGAAGAGCGTCTGCTGGAGGCTGCCCAGGCGGTCAGAATCCGGGTCCGCCGCTACATCCTGCCCGCTTCGGTCAGCCGCGCGGATCTTGAGCTCCTGATCCGGGAGATCAACGCCGACTTCCTGCTCTCGGCCCTCTTCCTGGTGGAGCCCATCCCGTCCGCTCTGGACCCGGCCGCTCTGGCCGAGCTGATCCTGCCCGGGAAGCGGATCGCCGCCCCCGGCGAGCAGGCCGACCCCCTGACCCTGCTGAACCGCGTGGCGGACGCGGCCGAGAGGAGTGCCAGATGAACCGCAAAACCGGGATCGCCCTGTGCGTCTTCATGGCCGTCATTGTCGGTCTGGATCAGCTGACCAAATTTCTTACTGTGCAGTACATTCCCATGGGGGCCCAGGTACGGCTGATCCCCGGCCTGGTGCACCTGACCTACGTCCGCAACACCGGCGCTGCCTTCTCCATGTTCTCGGGGATGCGCTGGCTCTTCCTCCTGCTGGTCGTGGTCTTTTTCACCGCGACAGCCCTTCTGATCCGGAAGCGCGTCGTCACCCGGCAGCCCGAGCTCTGGGCCCTGGCCGCCATCGGCGGCGGTGCCCTGGGCAACGCGATCGACCGTCTGCTCTACGGCAGCGTGATCGACATGATCGAGCCGGAGTTCATCGACTTTGCGGTCTTCAACGTGGCCGACAGCTTCATCACCTGCGGGGCCGTCTTCCTGGTCGTCTACCTTCTGTTCTTCGACCGGAAGAAGGAGCAGGCCGCTTAGCCCCGCACCGGAAAAGCTCCCCCGGGGGAGCTTTTTGCGCCAAACACGTGATTGACAATCCGGAGGTTCCCATGATCCTGCACTGTACCGAATCCAATGTCCGGCTGGACGTCTTCCTGGCCGCCGCGCTGGAGAACACCTCCCGCTCCGCGGCCCAGAAGCTGCTCGAAACCGGGGCCGTCACCCTGGACGGCAAGCCCCTGCGCAAGCAGGACCGGACCGTTGCCGGGGCCGACTATGCAGTTGTCCTGCCCGAGGTCAAACCCGTGGCCATCGAGGCCCGCGACCTGCCCCTGGACGTGGTCTGGGAGGATGCCGACCTGCTGGTCCTGAACAAGCCGAAGGGCCTGGTGGTCCATCCGGCCCCCGGCCACTGGGACGACACCCTGGTCAACGCCCTGCTCTACCACTGCCGGAACAGTCTTTCCGGCATCAACGGCGAGCTCCGCCCCGGCATCGTCCACCGCATCGACAAGGACACCTCCGGCCTGCTGATCGTGGCGAAAAACGACTTCGCCCACCAGGCCCTCGCGTCCCAGCTCCAGGACCACAGCCTCTGCCGTGTCTATGACGCGATTGTCTGCGGCAATTTCCGGGAGGATGCAGGCACCGTCGACGCCCCGATCGGCCGCCACCCGACCGACCGCAAAAAGATGGCCGTCACCGAGAAGAACAGCCGCCGCGCTGTGACCCATTATGAAGTGGTGGAGCGCTTCGGCGCCTATACCCGGGTCCGCTGCCGCCTCGAGACCGGACGCACCCACCAGATCCGCGTCCACATGGCCTACAAAAACCACCCGATCCTCGGCGACACGGTCTACGGGCGTGCCAAGCCCGAGCTCGGGCAGACCACCCAGTGCCTCCACGCCGGCAGCCTGACCTTCCGCCACCCCCGCACCGGCGAGAGCATCACCGTGACCTGCCCGCTGCCCGACTACTTCGAGGAAGTGTTGGAAAAGCTGCGAGGCAGGAAATCACAGGAGGTCCCATGAAGCTCTTAAAACGTGCCCTGCGTATTCCGCCCATCCCGCTCTGGCGGAGGATTTGCCTGGTCCTTGTGCCGATCATGTTCGGCTTCTTTTTCTATCCGCTCCTGGCGGGGCATCTGGACCTGTGCAATCTCAGCGTCATGGTGGGCTGCGGCCTGCTCACCGCGATCCTGATCTGGTGGGAGCCCTTTCTCCGCCTGGTGCGGCGGCTCTGGGCAAAGGCCTGGGGCAAGGTTCTGCTCCTGGCGATCGGCGGCGGGCTTGCCGCCGCGGTTCTCCTGCTCACAGTTCTGATGATTTTGGTGGGGACGAAGATGAATGCAAAACCGACCCAAGACCGGCAGACGCTGATCGTCCTGGGCTGCCAGGTCCGGGGGGAGTCCCCGTCGCGGCAGCTCTACTATCGCATCAACGCCGCGGATGAATACCTGCGTGCCCATCCGGACGCGGTGGCCATCCTCTCCGGCGGCCGGGGACCCAACGAAGGGATCGCCGAGGCCGAGTGCATGTACCGCTGCCTGACCGCCCGGGGAATTGATCCGGCACGGCTGTACCGGGAGTCCGAATCCTCCACCACCCTGGAAAACCTTCGCTTCTCCTCCGCCCTGATGGACCGCGAGGGCCTCAAGGGTCCGGTCCTGATCGTCACAAACGGCTTCCACGTCTACCGCGCTCTCCGCATGGCCGGGGACCTGGGCATCCCCGCCGAGGGCCTGGCCGCCGCCTCCGACGCCCCCTCCATGCCCTTCGCCCTCCTCCGGGAGGCAATGGCGCTGGTGAAATACGCCCTGAGCGGAGCGGGGAATAACTAACAAAATTTTTTTCAAAAATTTATCGAAAACGCCAAAAAAGTTCTTGACATTCTGCCGTGTGTGTAGTATTATATGCGAGCGCGCGACGGGAGAAGCCTGCGTGCGTACTGCGATGAAGCGGGAGATTGCGTGGCAACACGGTAACTTCCGCGGAGTATGTCCGGTCATCGGGCGGCTGAGAAGGAACTTTCCGCGGCGTATATCGCCACGCGAAGCGAATCGGCCGGCAAACGTCGGCCATTTTTCATGTGCGGGAGTGATACGCACGGAAAAGCGGATAGGAAATTCTCGACCGTACCCAGCGAAGACAACGAAAAACTGAGTACGATATTTTAGGAGGAAACAAAACAATGGCAAACCAGAACATGATCCGCATTCGCCTCAAGGCTTACGATCATCAGCTCATCGATTCCAGCGCAGAGAAGATCGTCGAGACTGCCAAGCGCAACGGCGCTTCCGTCTCCGGCCCCATCCCTCTGCCCACCAAAAAGGAGATCGTCACGATCCTCCGCGCTGTTCACAAGTACAAGGACTCCCGTGAGCAGTTCGAGCGCAGAACCCACAAGCGTCTGATCGATATTCTCAACCCCAACCAGAAGGCTGTCGAAGCCCTGATGGCTCTCGACCTTCCGGCCGGCGTTGAGATTGAGATAAAGCTGTAATACATTATAAAATGTTGTATCACAGCGCCCCAGCCCGTCACCGGGACGGGCGGGTCAAGTTGGCAGACCAACGGCACCCAATGGCCGCGTATGTCAACCAATAACCTTAAAAAAGGAGAAAAACATCATGCAGAAAGCAATCATCGGCAAGAAAGTGGGCATGACCCAGATCTTCGATGAGACCGGCCACGTGATTCCCGTAACCGTAATTGAAGCGGGACCCTGCGTCGTCACTCAGAAGAAGACCAACGAGAAGGATGGCTACCAGGCTGTGCAGCTGGGCTTTGAGGACGTCAAGGAATCCAAGCTCACCAAGGGCGAGCGTGGCCACCTGACCAAGGCTGGCGTTTCCTTCAAGAAACACCTCAAGGAATTCAAGCTGGAAAAGGCTGACGAGATCAAGGTCGGCGACGAGATCAAGGCCGACGCCTTCAAGGCCGGCGATCACATCGACGTGACCGGCACCTCCAAGGGCCACGGCTATGAAGGCCCCATTAAGCGCTGCGGCGGCCATCGCACCCCGATGACCCACGGCGGCGGCCCCGTCCACCGTCAGGCAGGCTCCATGGGCCCGACCTCTTCCCCCTCCCGTATTTTCAAGGGCCACCACGGCGCCGGTCAGATGGGCGTCGAGCAGACCACCGTTCAGAACCTGATCGTGGTCCGTGTGGATCCCGAACTCAACATGATCGTTGTTCGCGGCGCGATCCCCGGCCCCAAGGGCGGCATCGTCTACCTGAAGAACACCGTCAAGACCATCCATGTGGCGAAGGGCGCCGCTGGCATCAGCGCCAACCCGCAGAAGGCTTCCGCCCGTGTCAACCCGCAGAAGGCTTCCGCCAGAAAGTAAGAAAGGAGAGTTGAACCATGAAAACCAACGTTTACAACATGTCCGGCGCTCAGGTCGGTGAAGTGGAGCTCTCCGACGTCATCTTCGGCATCGAGCCCAATGTCAGCGTCATGCACGACGTGGTCAAGAACCACCTGGCCAACTGCCGTCAGGGCACGCAGTCCGCTCTGACCCGCGCCGAGGTTTCCGGCGGCGGCAAGAAGCCCTGGAGACAGAAGGGCACCGGCCGCGCCCGTCAGGGCAGCACCCGCGCCCCGCAGTGGACCCACGGCGGCATCGTCTTTGCCCCGAAGCCCAGAGATTACAGCTACCGTCTGAACAAGAAGGTGCGCCGTCTGGCCCTCAAGAGCGCTCTGAGCTCCAAGGCCCAGACCAACGATATCGTCGTCATCGACGAGATCAAGATGAACGAAATCAAGACCAAGGTCTTCAAGCAGTTCCTTGACGCCGTCAAGGTCGACCGCAAGGCTCTGGTCATCACCGCCGAGGCCAACGAGCTGGTCGTCAAGTCCGCCCGCAACATCGAGGGCGTGGAGATCACCTTCGCCAACCTGATCAACGTGTACGACGTCCTCAATGCCAACAAGCTGGTCATGGACAAGGCCGCTCTGGCCAAGATCGAGGAGGTATTCGCGTAATGAAGACTGCATACGATATCATCCTGAGACCTGCCATCACCGAGCAGTCCATGGAAGCTGCCAACGAGAAGCGGTACGTGTTCTACGTCCTGCCCACCGCCACCAAGACTGAGATCAAGGCTGCGATCGAAGAGATCTTCAGCGTCAAGGTCGAGAAGGTCAACACCCTTCGCATGGACGGCAAGGTCAAGCAGCAGGGCCGCTATCCCGCGGGCCGCACCGCCTCCTACAAGAAGGCAATGATCAAGCTGACCGCCGACTCCAAGCCCATCGAGTTCTTCGAAGGCATGGTTTAATTCAATTCTCAAAAAGGAGCGTAACGCAAAATGGCACTGAAAACTTTCAAGCCTTATACCCCTGCGAGACGGAACATGACCGTTTCCGCTTTCGAGGGCGTAGATAAGAAGGCAAAGCCCGAGCGCGGCCTGGTTGAGACTCTGAAGAAGCATGCCGGTCGCAACAGCTATGGCCACATCACCGTCCGTCATCAGGGCGGCGGCAACAAGAAGAAGTACCGCATCGTCGATTTCCGCAGAGACAAGATGGACATGCCTGCCACCGTTCTCCGCCTGGAATACGATCCCAACCGCACCGCGTATATCGCGCTGGTCGAGTATGAAGACGGCGAGCGCCGCTACATTCTGGCTCCCGTGGGCCTGAAGGCCGGCGATAAGGTCGTCTCCTCCGCTGCGGCTGACATCAAGCCCGGCAACACCCTTCCCATTGCCAACATCCCCGTCGGCACCATCATCCACAACATCGAGCTCATGCCCGGCCGCGGCGGCCAGCTGGTCCGGTCCGCCGGCGCAGCTGCCCAGCTGATGGCCAAGGAAGAAAAGCTGGCGCAGGTCCGCATGCCTTCCGGCGAGTTCCGCTATGTTCCGATGAACTGCATGGCCACCATCGGTCAGGTCGGCAACCTCGAGAACGCCAACATCCACATCGGTAAGGCCGGTCGTACCCGTCACATGGGTATCCGTCCCACCGTCCGCGGCTCTGTTATGAACCCGAACGACCACCCCCACGGTGGTGGTGAGGGCCGCGCTCCCGTCGGCCGTCCCGGTCCTGTGACTCCGTGGGGCAAGCCCGCCATGGGCCTGAAGACCCGCAAGCCGAAGAACCGCAACAACAAGTTCATCATCAAGCGCAGAAACAGCAAGTAAGGAGGAAATAACACATGAGCAGAAGCATCAAGAAAGGCCCGTTTGTTGCTCCCGAGCTGTTCAAGCGCATTGAGGAGCTCAACAAAACCGGCGAAAAGAAAGTTCTGAAGACCTGGTCCAGAGCTTCCACCATTTTCCCCTCCTTCGTCGGTCACACCATCGCGGTGCATGACGGCCGCAAGCATGTGCCTGTCTACATCACCGAGGATATGGTCGGTCACAGACTGGGCGAGTTCGTCCCCACCCGGACGTTCCGCGGCCACTCCGGCTCCAAGACCGCCAACGCAAACTAAGGAGGAACGCGAACAATGGAAGCTAAAGCATATCTGAAGTATCTGCGTATCTCCCCCCGCAAGGTGAAGATCGTCTGCGATCTGATCCGCGGCCAGAACCTGGCCACGGCCAGAGCCTATCTGCTGCACACCCCGAACGGCGCCACCGAGCCCGTTCTGAAGGTCCTCAACAGCGCGGCGGCCAATGCCGAGACCAACCACAGCCTCGACCCCGAGAAGCTGTACGTCTCTACCGCCACCGCTGATCCCGGCCCCACGCTGAAGCGCGGCATGCCGAGAGCCAAGGGCAGCTACAACCGCATTCTCAAGAGAACCACCCACCTCACCATCGGCGTGAGCGAGCGGGAATAAGGCAGGAGGTACAATATGGGACAGAAAGTTAACCCCCATGGATTGCGCGTTGGCGTGATCAAGGATTGGGATTCTCGCTGGTACGCCCGCGAGGACAAGGTCGGCGAGCTCCTGGTGGAAGATTACAACATCCGGAAGTTCCTCAAGTCCACCCTGTACTCCGCCGGCATCGCTAAGATCGAGATCGAAAGAGACAACGCAAAGGTTAAGATCAACCTGCACGTTTCCCGCCCCGGCGTCGTGATCGGCAAGGGCGGCACGGAGATCGAAAAGCTCCGTCAGAAGGTCGCTGACATGATCGGCAAGAATGTTGCGCTCAACATCATTGAGATCCGCAGCCCCGATCTGAACGCGCAGCTTGTGGCCGAAAACATCGCCGCGCAGCTGGAGAAGCGTATCTCCTTCCGCCGCGCCATGAAGCAGGCCATGCAGAGAGCGACTCGTCTGGGCGCCAAGGGCATCAAGTGCACCTGCGGCGGCCGTCTGGGCGGCGCTGAAATCGCCCGCTCCGAGTCCTATCACGAGGGCACCATCCCCCTGCAGACCCTGAGAGCCGACATCGAGTACGGCTTCGCAGAGGCCAACACCACCTACGGCAAGGTCGGCTGCAAGGTCTGGATCTACAAGGGCGAGGTCCTCAACTCCACCCTCCGCTCCACCGCCGTGGAGCAGCCCGCCCGCCGCGAGCGCCGCGACCGCCGCGACCGCCGTCCCTACGGCGAACGCCGCGAAGGTGGCAGCTTCAACCGCGACCGTCGTCCGTTCAACGGCGACCGTCCCAACAACGGCGAGCGCAGACCCTTTAACCGTCAGGAAGGAGGCAACCGCTAATGCTGATGCCCAAGAGAACCAAGTACCGCAGAGTTCAGCGCGGCCGCATGAAGGGCGCTGCCTCCCGCGGCAACAAGGTCAGCTACGGTGAGTTCGGCATCCAGGCTCTCGAGCCCGGCTGGATCACCGGCAACCAGATCGAAGCCGCCCGTGTCGCCATGACCCGCTATACCAAGCGCGGCGGCAAGGTGTGGATCAAGATTTTCCCCGACAAGCCCGTCTCCAAGAAGGCGCTCGGCGTTCGTATGGGTTCCGGTAAAGGCGCCCCCGAATACTGGGTTGCTGTTGTCAAGAACCAGAAGGTGATGTTCGAGATCGGCGGCGTTCCCGAGGACGTCGCGCACGAAGCTCTGCGTCTGGCCCAGCACAAGCTGCCCATCCGCACCCGCATCATCAAGAAGGAAGACGCGGAAACTGAGAATGGTGGTGAATAATGATGAAGGCAAAAGAATTAAGAGAAATGACCACCGCCGAGCTGGAATCCAAGCTGGCTGATCTGAAAAAGGATCTGTTCTTCCTGCGGATGCAGCACGCGACCAATCAGCTTGACAACCCCCTGCAGATCAACGTTGTCAAGAAGGATATTGCCCGCATCAAGACTGTTATTCGTGAGAAAGAGACCGCAATCTGAGGAGGTAAAGCAAAATGAGTGAAAATACAAGAGCTTTCCGCAAGACCAGGGTTGGTAAGGTCCTTTCCGATAAGATGGACAAGACCATCGTCGTCGCAGTGGAAGACAGCGTGGCACATCCGCTGTATAAAAAGATTGTCAAGAGAACCTATAAGCTGAAGGCCCACGACGAGAACAACGAGTGCGGCATCGGCGATACCGTGAAGGTGATGGAGTGCCGTCCCCTGTCCAAGGACAAGAGATGGAGACTCGTTGAGATCATCGAGAAGGCTAAGTAAGGAGGTCGTCAACATTGATTCAGGCTGAAACTTATCTGAAGGTTGCCGACAACACCGGCGCCAAGGAAATTAAGTGCATCCGCGTGCTTGGCGGCTCCCGCCGCAAGTACGGCAACATCGGCGACGTCATCGTGGCCTCCGTCCGCAAGGCCGCTCCCGGCGGCACTGCCAAGAAGGGCGAGGTCTGCCGCGCCGTGATCGTCCGCACCGCCAAGGGCACCCGCCGCGCTGACGGCACCTACGTCCGCTTCGACGAGAACGCTGCCGTTCTCATCAAGGACGACAAGAGCCCCAGAGGCACCCGTATTTTTGGGCCCGTGGCCAGAGAGCTTCGTGACAAGGGTTTCATGAAGATCTGCTCCCTCGCACCCGAAACCGTTTAAGGGGGACGCACCATGAACATTAAGAAGAACGATACCGTCATTGTTCTGTCCGGTAAGGACAAGGGCAAGAAGGGCAAGGTCCTGGTGGCCAAGCCCAGCGAGAACAAGCTGATCGTCGAGGGCGTCAACGTCGCCTCCGTCCACCAGAAGGCTCGCAAGCAGGGCGACGAGAGCGGCATCATCCGCAAGGAGATCCCGATCCGCGCCGATAAAGTGGCTCTGTACTGCTCCAAGTGCGGCAAGGGCGTCCGTGTCGGCTACAAGGTCGAGAACGGTGAAAAGGTCCGCGTCGGCCGTGGCAAGTGCGGTCACGAGATTTAAGAGAGGAGGATTTCAAAATGGCAAGACTGAAGGTTAAGTACACCGAAGAAATCGCTCCGGCTCTGATGAAGAAGTTCGAGTACAAGAGCGTCATGCAGATTCCCACCCTGAGCAAGATCATTGTCAACGTGGGCTGCGGCGAATCCAAGAACAACGCCAAGGAAATCGAAGCCATCTGCAAGGACATCGCCACCATCACCGGTCAGAAGCCGGTCGTCACCAAGGCCCGCAAGTCCGTCGCGAACTTCAAGGTTCGTGAGGGCGAAAACGTCGGCGTCATGGTCACCCTGCGCGGCGACAAGATGTGGGAGTTCCTGGACCGTCTGTTCAGCGTGGCTCTGCCCCGTGTCCGCGACTTCCGCGGCATCAACCCCAACGCCTTTGACGGCCGCGGCAACTATGCCCTGGGCCTCAAGGAACAGCTCATCTTCCCCGAAATCGAGTACGACAAGGTGGACAAGATCCGCGGTATGAACATCGTCATCTGCACCACCGCCAACACCGACGAAGAAGCGAAAGAGCTGCTGAGCCAGATCGGCGCTCCGTTCTACGCTTAATCAGGGAGGAACGAACAATGGCAAGAAAAGCTATGATCCTGAAGCAGCAGGCCGAGGCCAAGTACTCCACCCGCCGCTACAACCGCTGCAAGATCTGCGGTCGTCCCCATGCCT